>DWYY01000036.1 GCA_019118445.1 Candidatus Eisenbergiella merdipullorum
GAACGGACAGAGGATAAATCCTCTCCGGTCCGGCTGCGGCAGGCTGTAACGTGCCAGGATTTCCCTCATGGTGGTGTTTTCCTTGATCTCCTCCGATGTCATGTAATACCGCCTTATTATGCGTCAAAATAGCCTGTTTCTAGTTTTTCCTTCAGATCCCGTTTCAGGATCTCATAGATCAATGTCGGAGAAGTTTCCTCCTTACACATGACAAGCTGCAGGCCATACCTGATCTGCCAGGCAAGGATGGATGCCAGATACGCATCCGGATTATACATGCTCCGGTATTTCCCGTTCAGAAGCTTTTCCCAGGTGGCGTTTTCCACCAGCAGATAAATCCTTGCACCGTTCTCCCTTGCCCGGATAAACTCCGCCTCAAACCGTTTTCTCGACCGCGTGAAGCATCCGGCAAGCTCATCCAGATCCATTTTCCTTTCAATCGCCAGCGGCGCGGCCACCTCATGTCCGGAATACTCCAGGAAGCGCCTCCCATCCGGCAGAACGAAGTTATATGCGTAATCTCCATACGCGAGCGCCTGCCGGACGTGAGCGCAGGGAAAACGGCTATATCGTTCCCGCGCCCTTTTTGTATCCTGCTCCCGGGTGTCTACCATCACGACCATTGACCGCAGACAGTCCTCGATTTCAAAATGGTTCATAGCCGCCTCCTAGAACGGAAGCTCTTCGTCGATCCCATCCGGGATGTTCATGAAGCCGTCCGCATCCGGTGTCTGCCCGGCCCCGCCCCCGACATGGTTCAGCAGGGTATCATCAGGCACCTTGAATTTCCCGTCCCTGATCCGCTGTGCATCGATCAGGCTGTGGCAGTTCGTGAAGAATCCATGCCTGCCGTTAAAGTCGTATTCCTTATTGTTGAACAAGCCTCCGATCAGCTTTCCTTTCAGCGTCTTTTCATCCCAATTCCAGTGGTATCCCTGATTGGAGTTCTCAAACGCCTCCATGACCGTTTTGAAACGGCGCTTTGTCCAGACATCCTTTTCAGAACCATCATCCCGCGGGCAGTACAGCCGGTATGTTCCCTTCCATTTCTTGTCTTCCTGTGTCTGCGCATCGAAATTCCGCTTATAGAATCCGGCATACTCCCCTTCCGCGATATCGAACGCGATCACGAGCACATCGCTGTTCCCATTCCTACCTTCATCAAGGCGCACGTTCTGCACCTTCAGCACATACCCTCCGGCCGGGAGCCGCTCATTGTCGGAATATGCCTGTGTAGATTCATAATCATTCCATTTTTTCATGCTGTCTCTCCTTAGTAATCTTTTAATGCCTCGATAACGGCAGTAATATCGTTGTCGATCTCTTTTTCCTGGAATGCTCCCATCGGACTCTTTGCAGTCGAGAAATTCGCCTGTGTCTCAAACACATACCGCCCATCGATGCATTTGCTGATCAGCACCGTGGAGAACTTGCTCTCCAGCGTGATCTTGTCCAGCTTCCGACCAGAGGTCTTGATGCGGGTGAACATATATCCGTTGTCATCGTGGTCAGTCTGCGTATGCGCCACGAACACGACGGTCACATCATCACGCATAGTCAGGGAATAATCCACCAGATCATAGATACTCTGGGCCAGATCCTGCCATTTGTCATAGCCCTTCTCCTTCGTCCGACGCATCTCATCCGCCACCATCAGGCCGTTGAGGGTGTCCACTACGACAACCCTGATATGTTTCATGCTGTCCTGCTCATTGACCTTTCTCAGTGCCTGCAGGGCAACCTGCGGGAAGTCCGTTACCAGGTAATTCTTTTTCTCTCCGTTGAACTGCTGCTTCCATCCTCTCCAGGACAGGCCCTTCTTGTCACAGTCAATATACAATGTCGTATTCGGGTCGAGATTACGCATTGATGTCGTCTTTCCCGTGCCGGATTCTCCGGCGATGCAAATCACATGGCTCATTTTCTTCTCCTTTCACGGATTCAATATTTTTGCCTGGCTCCAAAATCCGCGTTTTTCGGCATTCTCCCGCCGGTTTTTCTTCATAAAGTCGCGGTACCTTTCTTCGCCAAAACGCCTCATTTTTTCTTCCCGGTCTTTCAAAACCTGCCTGACCAGATTTTCCGCATCCTCTGCTTTGAAATATATTCGTTCAAACTGATCCTTTTCTCTTCTCGGACGCTTGACGAACGCGCCTATGTTATACCGATATTTCAGATATCGTTTTCCCGGATGATCGCTGATCCGAATGGAATTGCAGACGCCATAATCAATCTTTAGATATATGCTGTCCGTAGAATATGCATCATACCGTTGAACCACAAAACCGTTTTTCAACAGTTCGGCAGATACCTGTTCTGCTATTTCATTACAATTTCCCATATTACCTGATCCTCAAATGTTCTCCACGCTCAATAAATCTCGCAAAAGAAAGCTCCTTTCCGAAGGACAGCGCTTCTCTGATCTTTGCGTTATCCGGCTCCATCCGACAATATTCCTCAGGAACAGTAGCATCCGAAATGATCTCTATCGGCTGCATACCGCCGTTTTTCTGAATCCCGAAAGAGAACAGGTCTGTTTTGAATTTCGTTTTTCCAGTCTCCTTCATCGCGCGAAACAGATCATCTTTCAGCATCTTCACGCGATTCTCAAGCGTCGTCTGCCGTGCCTCAAGCCGTTTTTTCTCCGCCTCAAATTTCTTCGCCTCTTCGGACAGCTCCCGGATGATCTTCGCGTAGTTGTCGGCCTTGATCTCCAGCTCGCCGTCAATGCCTTCCAGCGTGTCTCGTATGACCTGCTCATCTGTTCCATCGTCCTCCTCAAGCATTTCAAGCAGATCTAAATACTGTCCAGTAAGTTCATATAATGTGCTCATATTCCTCTTCTTCCTCCATGTATGCATCCATTTCTCTCCGCATCCTTCTCTTATCCGCGAAGAAACATTCCGGATTCTCTTTCCATTGCCATAGTTCATCAATTACCATCATGTTCTCAATCTGTTCAGGCATTTTCTTTTTCCTCAAACGGGTTATAATCTTTGATCGGAATCCCGAGAATTGCCATAATTGAATCAGAACAAAATGCCTGTTTCTCCGTTATCATAGCTCTGATGCTATCTAGGTCGGCGCGCGCCTGCACGCCATCAACAAAGTCACCATACGGGACGCTTATCATTATCTCTTCCATTCTTTTCCTTTCTGTGCTATACTGCACTTGTACACTTACTTCTGCTCCGGTTCCTGTTCCCGCAGGCCGGAGCTAATTTTGTGCCTTTTCCAGCACCGTGGACGCCAGTAATATGATTAGTGACACCGCAATAATCACAACAGCGGCGGGCTGAATTGCTCCGTCAGGGCCGGTTGCTCCGGCTGCCCCGATCAGCAACGCCATGAATGCGCCTCCCTGTAAAATACGCATTATGCTCTCGCCGTCCTTTCCAGCCTTATCTGCTCATCAAGCCACTTCCCGAATTTGTCCGTATCGAAAAGTTTCTGGCTCTTGTTTGTTACACCCTCACGCCATGCGAAGGTTTGTCCCGGCGCGCTGTATGCGCGCTCAAGGAACCTTCGCGGGAATCCCATTCTCATAAGCTCCTGATTGGTCATAACAGGTTTCGGGAATTTCATCAGTTCCTCCTTTTCTTCTTTTTCCGCTTTATGCCTCGACTCTTGCCGTTCTTTTTAATCATTGCCGTCTGGCTCATTTGTCACATCTCCCTGATTTCCAGTGTTGATTGTATTGATACCGTTACCGTCCTGAGACACATATTCGTATGTCTGCCACGTGTACAGCCATGCCGCATTGGTTCCTACAAGAGCCGCCAGCGTGAACAACCACGCAATGAACCAGCGCCGTACATTGTGCTTTGCCTGCTCTACAGCGGTTCTCGCCATACTCTTGCTGTCCTTGCTGTTCTCCATCGCCATGTCTGCCAGCAGTTTTGCTACATCATCCCAGTTGTTTACATCCTCAAATCTCTTATCTTCCATAATTTCCTCCAAATTCCGAACATTCGTTCTTGCCATTTGCAGGAAATGGTGGTAAGATAATCCTGCAAAGGCTACTACAGCTAACCTATTGCCACGCTCCGGGGTGCTTCCCTCACCGCCGGGGCATTCTTATTTCTTTTTCCTCTTTCTGTCGCTCCACAGGGCCAGCGCTACAAGAGCAACCAGCATCAGCGCCGCTCCTGCGAGCATTCCGACTAGAAACTCCGGTACGTACATTTCTTCTCACCTCACTCCGCCTGTTTCATGTTTTGAAACTTCCTGCACCACGGACACCACAGGGCTTTCTTGCGCCCCGGAACCGTCATTCGGCTGATTCGCTTCGGTGCATACATCTTGTTTCCGCAGTCAGGGCATTTGAATACCTGGACGTTGAATTTTCTTTTCTGCATTACTTGATTCCTTCAACGTGATACCTGCCATATCCGCTCGATCTTCCGCTGCCAATTCCAAGGCCGAAACCAGCGAGATTGATAATGTTTAAAATCTGCTCAAGAGAATATACATTTTCGGTATAGCTGACAGTGAATGTCGCTCTCCATCCACAAAAGTGGTTAAGCCTTGCAAGCACCGGGGAACCTTTCTTCGGGGACATGAGCCTTTCGTCAATGTAATGCGCCGCAAATTTGATCGGGATGAGTCCTTTATCTGCCACGATATTTACGCTCGGATTGAATTTGGTTGCATACTTGTCAATCTCGTTTCTTACCACGGCTTCTCCGAATGACTTCTTCAAACCGAAGGCGGTTATGCACGGAGCGTTATTTTTAAGTGCGTTGTTAAACCCTTCTTCCGTAAAATCATCCGGTTTTCCATAAAACCAATGCAATGATGTTATGATTTCTTCCCATTTATTAGGTGCTTCGCCGTCCTTTGCCTTACCCTTTCTTTCTCTTGTGAGATTTCTAACGGTGACATCATTCATTTTGTTGAGAACGAGATCGCCGTCTCCAACAATAGTTACCTCAACTGTTTTAGGAATCAGTGGCCTGATTTCTATCAATCCTTCTTCTCTTGCCATGTTTTCCTCCTTAATTTCTGATCTGTGCTATAGTCTCCTGTATTATTCTTCATTTAGCTGTCCTGCATTACGATGATCTGCTCAAGTGCTGGCGTATAGTGCACTGTATTATAATTTTCTGTTCTATTATTTGTTTTTACTGGCTATATGCCAGCAATTCAGCAGACCATCTGTGCCGCATAAGTACCGAAACAATCTGTTTTGTATTGTTTTGTTGTGTTGTGTTCTGTATGATGTTTTCTTATTATGCTCTGTTTTGTCTTCTTATCTATTTCTGTTCCGCCGGATTGCTCCGGTGCTTATACGACACATTGCAGGTTCTTTTTTTATTTGATAAGATTCATAATTTCTTCAAGCTCTGTCAGAAATCCGTATTTCTGCTTAAACACTCTCAGCTCGTTCATAGCCTTCTGCAAAAGGGACTGATACTCGTCCTGATTCTGCATTACTAGTTTTACAGGCTTGTACTCTCCCGTCCTGTCTCCGGTGTTGTAAAAGAGCCTGAGAGGCGTTTTCTCCTGCGTTTCCTCTCTCACAATGACAAGGCTTCTGACTACCTGCTGAGCCTGAATACATCTGTACTTATGTCCTGCGATGGTATCATCCCATTCAAAGCATTTATGCAGTTCTGAGCTTTCATCCTTTGCATACTCCACGATGTTCTCCGGAGTGCATTTAATTGCCGAGAGTTCTGTTGCTACAGTCTGTGGGTCGGCCTTATATAAGCCATTCACTTTCCATGCGGCCTGCATATCTTTTCACCTCCTATCCTGTTCTCCGCTGTCCTTTTTATTGGACAACTAATCTGGTATTCTACTCAGGCACCCGGAACAGAATCTTCAAGCAGTTTCTCGATCGAAACATGAAGATAATCTGCAACCTTTTGAACCTTGCGGATGCCGGGCTCATTTTCATTCCATTTGCAGATACTACTCCTTGGAAATTCCAACTCGATTTCCATTTTAGAAATAGTGATTCCTTGTTCCTTGCAGATACGTTTGATGTTGTCGTACAACAAATTTTCACCTCCTTTTAAAGTTGCGCAAAATTTTCTACATTCATATTGACTTTTTGCGTAAAATATTCTAAAATCAGAAGTACCACCAACTGAAACTTAAAATATTTGACTACGCAAGATTTTGCGCAACTCATAATTTTATTATACATAAAATTTTGCGTATGTCAAGCTATAATTACGCAAAATTTTGAGGTGTATAATGGGATTGTATGAACGTATAAGAGATATTGCGAAATCAAAAGGATTTTCTGTAAATCGACTTGAGCAGGAACTTGGATTTGCACGAAGCTCCATAAGTAAATTTAACAGAAACACGCCGAGCGCCGAAAAAATCCAGCAAATTGCCGACTTTCTTAACGTTTCTGTTGATTATATTTTGAATGGGAAAGAAGTCGATGAGCCTAAAGAGCAATCTTTGAATGTAAAAGATGAAAAAGATATTGAAAAGATTTTAAAGCAGACAGAAGAGCGCCTTTTATCTCAAGAAGGCCTAATGTTTGATGGAAAGCCTGCCAGCCAAGAATCCATTGATTCTATTCTTTCAGCCATACGCGTCGGTGTGGAGATGGCTAAGATAAAAAATAAAGAAAAGTATACTCCAAAGAAATACAAAAAGGACTGATATTCTATGAATATTAAGAAGCTTACGGACGCTTTGGTAAGAAAATACCATACACGTGATCCGTTTGAGATGGTCCGCGGGATGAATGTCATACTGGTCTTTGCCCCATTGGTAGGAACTAGAGCGTTTTATCAATACTTCCAGCGGAATAATATCATCTACATCAACGAAGCTTTGCCCCGACATGAGCAGACTTTCGAATGTGCTCACGAAATGGGGCACATGTTCATGCATAAAAAAATAAATACCATCTTCATGGATAGCAGAACAGGTTTAAATACTGACCGATTTGAAAATGAAGCTGATATATTTGCCATGAATCTGCTTGTTGGAGACGATGTCTTATCTGTATATAAGGGATATACGATTGAGCAACTCTCGCATATTTTGGGTTATGAACGTCGTTTGATCGAGCTAAGGCTGAAGTAGGGAATGGTTAAATTTGAAAATAATTGAGAAACTTCTTGACGCACTTAATCTTGAAAAAATGGAACAAAGGCGAATTGCGAAGACTAAAATTTTCGCGCAGCCGAATGATACGGCGTTATTGCTGAAAATTAAAGCTTTCTGGGAAACTCATGAATATTCGTATTACATACCAGAGAGTAGACAGGCAAACCGTAGTGAAATATATGAGTATGCTCTAACATATGCGCTTTCATGTTTTGCCAAACCTCGACACAGTAACGAGATGTCTCATTTTCATCTTGGTAGGATTGGAATCACTAACTGGCCGGCTTTTTTCAGAGATATATCGCAAAATAGTTATATAAGGCCTGCTGATGCTGAAGAAGTTTTATCCACATACACTGTGAAGGAACTAAAGATTATTGCGGATAGCTTGGGAATTAAAAAGAGTGGAAAGAAAATGGATCTGATTGACGAAATTATATTTTTCGCTACAGATGATATGATAGACAATATAACTGCCGATTCAGATCTGTACATACTCACTGATAAGGGCGCTGAATATATCTCAAGCAGGGAAGATTATGTGTTGCTGGAAAAACATGCGGTTTGTGATATTTCTTTATCTGAATTTAACGACCATAGGATTATTTGCGGTAGGAGACGTAATTTTTATGACACGATGTTTCAAGCCCTTTCGGATAAGGCTTTTAAGCTGAATCTCTGCCACTGCTTTGATAAATTAGCAATAACAGAAATGCATATATACAATATCTTAATTGAAGAAGCTACGCTTACTGAGCATACTCCGCATATAGATGTTGCAATACGACATTATTTAGAGTATTTATATTTGTTATTGTGTTTTTCAAGGGACGCTAGTTTTTTAACTAATGAAGGCGTATTTTACCGTGATGCTTCCGGCATTCGACTGCCACATATAAACAATAATCTGATTGATTTTAAAGATTATTTTAAATACATAAATTACAGTGTCATTTTTTCAAACAAACCACCATGTTTTTTGATGGATTACGAATTTATTGCGATGATTGAAGAATTTCTGAATACTCCGATATTTGACTATGACAAATGGAACCTGCTACTACAAAACAGATTTTCCGAATATATAAAATTATTCACAAAAAGGATGTAGAGATTATGACCTGCCCGAATTGTAATAGAGTAATACCAGATGATTCAATATTTTGCCCGGAATGTGGCGTAAAAATATCTGAATATGGTCTCGCACCGGGAATGATGCGTTGCCCGGCCTGCGGAGCGCTTACACCAAAAAACTCTAATTTCTGCACAAACTGTCGCGCGCCGCTTTCACCGCAGACAACGCAGGCGCAAAGGGAAGCCGCAATGCAGGCCGCTCAGCTCAAAATGCAGGCTGAAAACCTGCGGCTCCAGCAAGAACAGTTGAGGTTGCAGCAGGAGCAAAATGCATCAATGCTCAGATGCCCGCGGTGCGGCTCTACGTCTATATCCGGGCAGAAGAAAGGTTATGGTGCTGTAAAAGGCGGACTTGGCGCTCTTGCCGCTGGAGCTGTTGCTGGGCCAATTGGTGCCGTCGTTGGTCTAGGTGCCGGAAACATAGGCCGGAAGAAAGTTATCTGTACCTGCATGAACTGCGGATACAAATTTAAGGCGGGGAGGAAATAAGATGTTTTGTCGAAAATGCGGAACTGAATTTGAAGGAAAGTTTTGCCCGAACTGCGGGGAACCTGCGCCGGAGCTTGCGCGGCCGGATAAGCCTATCGTAACGCAGAACACGATAGGAAAAGCGCCGCAACAGCAAGCGCCGGTTGGTAAGAAGGACAATGCTACACTATGCATGGTACTGGGAATCCTCTCACTTTTCTGTTCCCTCTTCTGTTTCGGCTGGATCATAGCTATCATTTCTCTTGTCCTTGCGCGTGGATGCAAGGATACCAGCGAGCCAGCAAAGAGGACTGCAGGAATTGTAACATCGTGGATATGTATTGTTCTGACCGTTGTTGTTCTGATTGCCGCCGCAGTGATGCCAAGATCGGACGAGACGGAGCCAGCAGAGGTAATGCCTGTTACAGAAACGCAGTCTGCACCGGAAGAAACTGAATCGGAGTGGGATATGCAGGAGGCGAATGAAGAGAAAATTGAGCAGATTGAAAGCGCGATGGATTCCATCGAAGAAAATGTGGATGATATAGTCAATGATCCAGAAGTCCAGGAAGCCTATGAGGGATACAAAGATTCCTTGAAACAGCTTTTTGGCGGTGAATAAATAAAAACCGTCCCGGCGCTGCGAACACCGGAACGGCTCCCCGTAAACAATTCCCCGGAGGGAAATGTCATAAACGACAATGACATTGTATCATCTTCGGGGACAGCCTGCAAGCGGAACACACGTTCACGCTGGCTGTTATTTTTATACTCATTTTTAAGGAGGATGAGCAATGGCAAAAGCAAAGTATACCCGCCGTGCGGACGGAAGGTTTTATACAACTGTGTGGGACGGCACATATAATCCGAACGGCACTAAGCACCGCTCTCAAGTCTATTCTAAGGTCTCCAGCGCCGATTTGGAGCGTAAGGTGAATAAGATTAAGGCCGACGTAGAAAGGCGGCTGAAAGAGGGCGAGAAGCCCCTTCTGGAGCGTGATATTGATGTGTATGAGTATGCACAGCAGTGGTTCCGTACATATAAGGGAAAACGTCAGGAAAACACGAAGGAAATGTATGAGAATATCATCAAAAATTACATCAGCAAGCTGGCCGGGATGCAGATCAGGAGGGTAAGTCATTCACAGATACAGCAAATTATCACTGACGCAGAGGAATACCCGCGGACGTGCCAGCAAATCATGATGACCGTCAAGCAGATTTTTCATGCGGCGGCCCGTGATCATTATATCCGCAAGGACGATCTGGAGGATGTGATAGAGGGAATTGAGCTTCCTGCGTACAGGCCGGAGGAAAAGCGGGCGCTGATGAAGGCAGAGAAGAAGGCAATCAAAAAAGCTGATTTCACCGACAGAGAGCGCACTTACGTCTACCTTGTGTACGGATGCGGTTTCCGGCGGGAGGAAACGTTAGCGCTCACTCCGTTCGACGTGGATTTTTCTCGCAACCGGATTAGTATAACGAAGGCCGTCGCTTTCAAGGTCAATCAGCCGATTTTGAAGGAGACAAAGAATTATATCACACGCACTACACCAATGCCCTTGTTCGTCCGTGCATGGCTACAAAAACAGCTCAAGGTGAATCATCAGGACTACCTTATAGAGAAGCTTCGCGGCGGCGGCCTGATGACGAAGAGCGCTTATGACAGAATGTGGGAACAGATCAAGCGAAAGATATTTGATGCGATGGAGAAGGAGCCTTTCATGCGGTATGAGGATTATGATCTCACGTCACACATATTCCGTCACAATTACTGTTCATCCCTCTGCTACCGCGTGCCCGAGATCAGCATCAAGCGTATCGCTCGATGGATGGGCGACACGGAAAAAATGGTGCTGGAGGTCTATAATCACATCATCGAAGAAAATGAGGACGCAGAGGGAGCGCTGGAAAGGGCTATCGCTCTCTGACTACATTTTGACTACATTATGTTGGTAATAATGGTAGATATGGCGTTTAACGGAGAATATAGAAAAAACGCCAGAAACCCGCATATTTACGGCATTTCCAGCGTTTTAAAGGAGTGAAGCACGGGGGATTCGAACCCCCGACAACCTGATTAAAAGTCAGGTGCTCTACCGACTGAGCTAGTGCTCCGCAAACAGATGAAAAAAAAGAGCCTGCCTCCACAGCGGATCCTGGACTTCTGAAAACCCTCTGTAAAAACTGGGCTAGCTGGATTCGAACCAGCGAATGCAGGAGTCAAAGTCCTGTGCCTTACCGCTTGGCGATAGCCCAAAAAAGGTGGATACAGGGATTCGAACCCTGGGCCTCCAGAGCCACAATCTGGCGCGCTAACCAACTGCGCTATACCCACCATATGGCTGCGGCAGTTCCCTCGCCGCAGTGTGCCCGAAGGGATTCGAACCCCCGACCCACGGCTTAGAAGGCCGTTGCTCTATCCAGCTGAGCTACGGACACATAATAACGGGAACACCATGCAATAATGCAGCAGGGCTTATGACTGATGCCCGGACCGCTCATTCTGATCAGAATGGCATGTCCCACGGAAACTTCAGGTTCCAACAGCCTGAACTTACCGCAAGCGGGTGATGGGAATCGAACCCACGTATCCAGCTTG
This sequence comes from Candidatus Eisenbergiella merdipullorum, assembly GCA_019118445.1. Classification (GTDB taxonomy): domain Bacteria; phylum Bacillota; class Clostridia; order Lachnospirales; family Lachnospiraceae; genus Eisenbergiella; species Eisenbergiella merdipullorum. The sequence continues at coordinate 11,285 of DWYY01000036.1, forward strand.
GAAGGCTGGTGTTCTACCATTGAACTACACCCGCAGGAATGGTAATCGGGGTGACAGGATTCGAACCTGCGACCTCCTGGTCCCAAACCAGGCGCTCTAGCCAAGCTGAGCCACACCCCGTTCTCTGCTCATTTCAGCTCACTCTTAGCCGTGACGCAGATGTTATTATATAATACCTTTCGCGGATTGTCAAGATTTTTATGAAATTATTTACAGGAAATTTAAGTGATAATGCGCCTCTCCATTCCTGTCCAGCTCCATGAGAATGTAAGAAGGCCTTCTTCCTTCCTGTCTTGGGAATGACAGGCTTCCCGGATTGAGAGCAGTCAGTGTTTTTCCGATTTCCAGCACAGGCCTATGCGTATGGCCGAACATCACGATATCCACACCTCGTGCCCTTGCCTCTTCTTTCAGGATGGAGTCCCCCATGGAAACATAATAATTATGCCCGTGGGTGAGCCATACCCTGTATTTTCCGATCTGAAATTCCCGCTCTCTGGGAAGGCTGGAGAAAAAGTCATTGTTTCCGGCAATGATCTGTGTCGGGCAGCCGGCCTTTTCCTGGAAAACAGCCTCATTTTCCTCCAGATCGCCGCAGTGGATCAGCATATCCAGAGGCTTGACGCGCTCGATCAGCTTCAAAAAGTTCTCGTCTCTTCTGTGGGTATCACTGATAATCAGGATCCTCATCTGTACCCCCCATCCTTCCTCACCGCCCTCCCGGGCAGGCCGCATCAGCCGCTGCGGGATGGCCAAAAGCGAACGCATATCCATAAGCCTATAGAAGCTCCTTTAGCCGTTCTTCACACAGGCGCAGGGCCTTTCCTCTGTGGCTGATCCGATTCTTCGTTTCGCTGTCCAGTTCCGCAGTAGAACAGCCGAATTCATCCACATAAAAAATGGGATCGTATCCGAATCCGTTGGTTCCTCTTTCTTCCCAGCCGATGTATCCCTCTATGGTCCCTCTGACCACAAATTCCCTGTCTTCCAGCTTTTCATATTTCCGCCCGGGCGGAAGGACCGCCGCGATAGCGCATACGAAACGCGCGGTGCGCTGCTCTTTGGGAACTCCGTCAAGACGCTTTATGAGGTTGGCGTTCTTGATCCGGTAAGAGGTATCCTCTCCCATATAGCGTGCGGAATAAATTCCCGGTTCTTTGTTCAGATGATCGATCTCCAGTCCGGAATCATCTGCCAGGACAATGTCCTGCGGTCCCGCGCAGGCAGCGACCGCCCTTGCCTTGATCAGCGCGTTCTCTTCAAAAGTGCTTCCGTTTTCCTCGATAACAGGATCGATCCCCGCTTCCTTCATGGAAAGCACCGGTATATTCATATTTTCCAGGATCATGCGGACTTCCCGCATCTTTCCTTCATTTCCCGTTGCAAACAGGATCCTTTCGCTCATTGCCGTTTTTCCTTTCTGAAGATGGGATCGTCTTCACGCTGCCTTCTGGGCGGTTTGGGACCCAGATACTGGTAAAAATAAGTCTTCATCATACCGTTATAGATCTTGCGGTTTTTATCCGCCTTCCTGCCGATATCCCGCTGCGCGTTCTCATAAGCGGTGATCAGATACATGGACCAGGAGTCCAGCGCCGCGAAACGCTCTCCCAGCTCATGGTAAAGCTGCGGAAGAGTTTCTTTATCCTCCAACCGTTCCCCGTAGGGCGGGTTTGTGATGATAAATCCGTATTTTTTCGGGTGGCTCAGTTGGGACAGCGGCCTCCTCTGAAAATGGATCTTTCCCTCCACACCTGCAAGGCGGGCGTTTTCCCTGGCGATGGCAACCATCCTTTCGTCGATATCATAGCCCTGGATGTCCGTATCCGCACTCATGTCGATCAGCTCCGCCGCCTCGTCCACCGCCTCATACCAGCACCGTTTTCCGACAAGATGTTCCCAGGAAGAAGCGGTAAAATCCCGGTGCATGCCCGGTGCCATGTTCACCGCCATCATGGCGGCTTCGATGGGGATCGTGCCGCTGCCGCAGAAAGGGTCTACCAAGATCCTGTCTCCCCTCCACGGCGTGAGCATGATCAGTGCCGCAGCCAGATTCTCCGCGATCGGCGCCTTCGCCGTCAGCTTTCGATATCCTCTTTTGTGAAGGGATTCCCCTGTGGTATCCAGCCCCACAGTGACTTCATCATTTTTCAAAAAAACGCGAAGCGGGAAGCTGTCTCCGGTTTCCTCAAACCAGTCCGTGCGATAGGTCTTTTTCAGGCGCTCCACCATCGCTTTTTTCATGATGGACTGGATATCTGAGGGACTGAACAGCCTGCTTTTCACACTGGCAGCCTTTGCCACCCAGAATTTTCCATCCGCAGGTATGTATTCTTCCCAGGGGATTTCCATGGTTCCCTGAAACAACTCCTCAAAGGTTTCCGCACGGAAGGAGCCCACTTTGATCAGGATCCTCTCCGCGCTGCGCAGAAACACATTCGCGCGGCTTACCGCTTCTTCATCTCCGAAAAAAGTAAGCCGCCCGTCTTCCACTTTTACGACATCATATCCTAGCTCTGTGATCTCTCTTTTTAATACAGCCTCCAGGCCAAAATGGCAGGGGGCGATCAGTTCATATTTTTTCATACCTATATCTTACGTGGTTTTTACTTCCGCGTCAATAACGACCGCAAATAAAACGGACGCCGCCCGCATGGGACGGCGTCCGCCTTGTCAGCTTTGAAGCAGCATTTAATAGCTGTTTCTGTTATTGCAGTCGGAAGAGCTGTTTTTGCTCTTGTTCTGGCTGCTGTTCTCAGATTTGTTCTTTTGGCCCTGCTTATCGCAGTTCTGGCTTTTATTCTGGCTGTTCTGCATGTTGTTCTGGCTGTAATCATTCTTTGACATACATTCAATCCTCCTGTGTCATTTAGGTTACAGGAGTAGTATGTGAGCTTTTTCTTTTTTTATACGAAATTTTTTCGCATTTACCGCCATCCGGCATCCCTCCCCGGCTGCCCGCCGGGCACGCTATTTTCTTCCGATCAGCTTTACGATATAAACCACCAGGATCACCGGGATCGCATATGGCAGCAATATCCAGACCAGGGAACCCACCACTCGGATGACCACAAAAAGGATCAGGATGACAGCCACCAGGATCAGCCATCCCGGTACCCGGAATACACTGTGTTCCCTCATCCCTTCATCCGAAGTCCAGGACTCGTTTCCGTAATTCTGCGAGGCATTCCGGAAAGCATGTTCCTGGGAGAACCTGTTCTGCCTGGCACTGCCCTGGGCATAACCGGAAGCGCCGCTCCCGGACATCCGGCTTCCCGCAGTCCGGTACTGTGTCTCATTCGCCTCATGGGCGCGGGTGTCTCCAGCGCGCTCCGCCGCGTCAATGAGCGTCCTTGCCAGGATCCTCGGATTGCCAAGCTCGTTTAGCACATCTGCTTCACTTCTGCCCTGCGCTTCCTGACCTGAAAAATAACTGTTATAATATTGGATATTGTCCTCAACGGACGCCGCAGACATATTCCCGTTCAGCGCGCGCCGCAGACTCTCCAGAAAATCCGCTTTCGTCATCGGTATGCTCCTTAGCTCCTTCTAACGGTATCATACCCCAGAGCACACTTCAATACAAGGAAATGCTTTATGAAAAATTGATAAAAAAAGCATAAAATCAGCCATAATCCATCCGTACTTCAATATCCTGGTCATAGTTGCCGAAGGAACGCCCGAACAAGGTCATCCCGCCCACATGGTCGGAATCCCCCTCCGCCGCAAAACGTAGGCGGAATCCTTTCCTATCGTCCAGGGCAAGGGCGTCCAGGTTCACGTCGGAAAGCTTTCTCCCGTCAATGAATGTGCCCTCCCGGTTCACCATCAGCATTTTCAAAAAGCCATATTGGTTCAGGCCGTCATGCCACCATTCCGGGTTCAGACGCCCTCTCTGATTCCCGAAATCCCCTGGGGAGGTCCATTTCCCCAGATGCACGCTGTTTATGGAAAAGCTGATGTCCGAAGGCCACACCTCGTTCACTCCCGGTGCCTCGCTGGAAAGCTCCACGGATATGGTCAGACAGTCGATCCTGCTTCCGACAGGGATAAAGCAGGGAACCATATATTCCACGAATCCTCTTCCGAACCATAGAATGTCCGCCGCAAAACGTGCCGGATGGGAAAAATACCGCACGTCATCCAGTTCTCCGATCAGCCCGTCCTTCGACGCCATGCCGCAGGTGGGCCAGACCTCGCATTCCGAAAACTGCCCTACCTTCAGGGAAATCTGCCAGGTATTTTTTTTCATGTTTTTCGGCTGAAGATCAATGAGTATCTTGTCCAAAGCCACGGAGCATCTCTTCACATTGCCATGCCCTGTGCCTTCCACGCTCACCTTCAGAACGCCGCATTCCTCCAGCTTCTTCACATGGCCCGTCAGTGCCCCGGCGGTGATGTCCAGCCTTGTCGCCAGCTCGTTCATGCTCATGTCCGGTTCGTCAAGAAGTATTTCTACAATCGCAATGCGGATATCAGAGCCAAGCGCCTTAAACAGTGCCGCACCCTCCTGGGGCGATTTGATATGGATCATTTTCTTCTCCCATTTGCCGCCGCAGTTTACCATTTTTCATAAGGACAGCGATTTGCGGCAACGGCCGCCCGCAGCTCCACAAAGCAGCCGCAGGCCCGGCACATGCCGGAAAGCAGAAGATCACAGCCCTTACAGCAGGCAAGCCTTTCTTCATAAAGAGGACCCGGAGTGCGGATCTCCGTATCCAGCCCTCCAATATAGGCGTACAGATTCTGATATTCCGCTTTTTCTCCCATTTCATACAGCAGGCATCTGCGGCATGTCCTGACATTCTCCGGCCTGCCGGAATCCGTATTTATGCCGGAAGGGCCGAGCATTTCCGGGCGGCTCTCCGTTTTCCCGTTCTGCTTCATGCGATGCGAAGCAGCACCACGCTGCAGGCGGGAAGAGTGAGCTTCACGCCCTTTTCCGTGATCGTATATGCCGTAAATTCCTTTTCCTTCACCGTTTCCGGCTCATCAAAGGTGTTGTGCGCATTCATGCTCTGAGTAACGATGGACGCGCTCACCTTCTGCGGAGAAAGAGCAGCAAATTCCACTTCCACCTCCTGAGCGTCGGAAACGGACAGGTTCGCAAGCGTCACATTCACCGTTCCATCCTCCGAAACGGATACGGATTCCTGAAGGGCGGGCACACGATATTCCCCATCGCCTGCTTCTCCGTTTCCGTCAAGGAAGCTGTCCAGAAGTTGCGCGCCCTGATGATATCTGTACATATGGAACACATGGTAGGTGGGCGTCTTCACCATCTTAGGCCCTTCGGTCAGGATCACGGACTGGAGCACGTTCACAAGCTGCGCGATACAGGCCATCTTCACGCGGTCACAGTGTTTGTTGAAAATATTCAGGGTAACGCCTGCGACCAGAGCGTCGCGCATGGTGTTCTGCTGATAAAGGAAGCCGGGATTTGTTCCTGGCTCCACATCAAACCAGTCGCCCCATTCATCCACGATCATGCCGATCTTCTTTTCCGGATCGTACCTGTCCATGATCGCGCCGTGTCTGGTCACCAATTCCTCCATGTAAAGCGCTTTGGAAAGGGTTACATACCAGTCGTTCTCATCGAACACGGTGGCGCTCCCCTTCTTCTCCCAGCCGCCGGGCGTCACATAATAGTGCAGGGAAAGACCGTTCATGAACCTTGCAGGATCAGGCGAACAGGTTTTTAACACTTCCTCCGTCCAGTCATAATCGCCTGCATTCGCGCCGCAGCAGATCTTATATACCGGCGCGTCACTGTGATACTGACGCACATAGGTCTGATATCTTCTGTAAAGATCCGCGTAATACTGCGGTCTCATATTTCCGCCGCAGCCCCAGTTCTCATTTCCCACGCCGAAATAATCCAGCCTCCAGGGCGCCTCATGTCCGTTTTCCTTTCGCAGGTCCGCCATGGGGGACACGCCGTCAAAGGTGATATACTCCACCCATTCAGACATTTCCTGCACGGTGCCGCTTCCCACGTTTCCGTTTACATAAGCCTTGCAGCCGAGCTGTCTGCACAGCTCGAAAAATTCATGGGTGCCGAAGCTGTTGTCTTCCACCACGCCGCCCCAGTGGGTGTTGATCATCTTCTTCCTGCCTTCCTTAGGCCCGATGCCGTCCATCCAGTGATACTCATCCGCAAAGCAGCCGCCCGGCCAGCGCAGGACAGGGATCTGCATTTCCCTAAGTGCCTCCGCAACATCCTTTCTTATGCCGTTTTCATTTGGGATGTCGGAGTTTTCTCCCACATAGAGGCCCTCGTAGATGCATCTTCCCAGATGCTCGCTGAAATGCCCGTAGATTTCAGGATTGATCTTTCCTTTTCTGTTCTTTTCGTTGATGTACAGCTTTGCCATTTTTTCCCTTTCCTTTCCGTCCTTTTTAAGATATTGTTTTTATTTTGCTAAAATAATTTATATTTTTTTAAATTATATAATGAAAAGCGCCTGCGCACAAGCTTTTTCCCGGAAAAAGAAATATTTTTCAACACTTTCCCTTCCCCGTCCGTTATCTCAGTGTGATCAAAAAAGCAGCGAGCAGCCGGCGCTTTCTGCAGGGATCGATTGCGGCAGCCTGTCATATGAGGTATGCTGGAAACAGCAGATAAAGAGAGGTACTCAGGATGGATGAATGCCTGATAGAAAAATTATACCGAACCTGGTATCATGAGCTGATCCGCTGGTGCGGCCGCATGACGGGAGATCTGAGCCTTGCGGAGGACCTGGTGCAGGAGGCGTTCCTGCGCGCCATTCCTCATCTTTCCCGTCTGGGATCCCTTTCCTAAGGACAGCAGAGGGCCTGGTTTTACCGCACGGTGAAAAACCTGTATGTGGACAGGAAACGCCATGACCGACTGGGAGCAGCTCCTGAACAGCCTGCCCGGGGACGAAGGCGTCCTGTTCGTCATGCGGTATCTGGAAGGCTATACCTCGGCGGAGCTGGAGATCAGACCCGGAACCCAGGAGGTGCTTGCCTCCTACGCCACGGTTTTCGTCAACGGTCCTGTCCTCTGCCCCGCTTCCCTTGCGCCCTTTCTTACCAACTTTTCCGTCAACGGCTCCACGAATTTCTATCCGGACGACTGTACGGTCCTGGATCCTGTTTTTACGCCGGATGCCTGGTCCCCCCTCCGCGCCAGACAAGAGGGACACTACTATGTATCGCGGCAGCTCCGGCTGACAGAAAAAATCTGGACATCTCAGCTCTGACTGCCAAAAAGGTCCGCTTCGTCACACCCGCCGCCCTTGTGCCGGAGGAAAAGATAGCAGACGCGGTCGCGCTCTTTGATGAAACGGTGAAGCTGACAGTGATCCCCGCCGGATATGCCTTCGTTCCGGGAGATGTCGGACTGGATGAGGCTCTGCTGGAAAAATACGGCGCAAGGCTCTATGTGGAGGGCTCTCTCCATTGCATCCCAAAACGCTTTCCTGCTTTCCCGTCTGGAAAAGCCGCGGATCACAGGAACCGTCTATCTGCCGGAAAGCCTGATGGAAGCGTTCTGCAAAACCGGGGCGGAATATGGCGGACTTCAGTTTGTCAAGGGAATTACACTTAAAAATAAAGCCATGCTGACTCTGGACAACGCTCTGCTTGACGCTTCCCCTGACGGTGTTTCTATCCTTGGCTGCGGTCTCCTGCGGATCCAGGAAAACGTCTCCCCCGACCGGATCCTGAATCTGGTTCTCACCAAAAACTGCGGCCGCATTCTCTGCACGCCAGAGCAGCAGAGCGCTGTGGAGCTGGTGAGCAAAAATGCCGGCTTTATCGGGGAGCAGAAAGAAGAAGCCGGTCCTGAAGGGGACAGCGGATTCCATATGCCCATAGAATCTGAAAATATAAAGACAGTAAATGCGAAAACGTATATTTTATAAAATGTACCCGTCTCGTTCTCTCCGGTAAATGACCGGACGGACATCCGAACTGTTTTCGGCACAGACAGCGCCCTATCCCGCAGGGACAGGGCGCTCCCTTTTTGTTATCATACCTCCTCGTCCAACGCCTCTATCAAAAAGCTGACCGGCCGGAATCCGTCGTTGCAGGAGATCATGGCGGATTTCTTATTTTTCATCCAGCCCTCATAAATGTCCTCTCCGCCGTAAGCAAGCGTCATTACAAACGCCGACATGCTCTCCCATGCGCTGTCGCACATGCCTTCCGGTTTCTTCCAGCCTTCCGCGATAAAGACCTGCCCCTCCTCCATATCGCAGGCATGTTCCAACGGATTCTCATATTCTTCCGAAAGCTCCTGATAAAATGCCTTCCTCATCACAGTGATCCTGCACTTTTTCATACCCGTTTCTCCTGAATCCTGTTTTTGGCTTATTTCAGCCCATATTCGCGATAAAGCTTTCTGCGGAACGCCTCGCTGTTCACCGCCTTTTCCAGATCCTGTGTCCTGGAATCCTGCATCAGTTTCCCCGCCAGCATTGCGAATCTCTGTTCACCGTTTTTCTCGCCTCGCTTTTCGCCTCTTCTTTCTCCAAGCCGGATGCCTTCCTGTCTGCTGTCTTCCATCATTTCATTTAATGCCTGACACATATTCACTTTTCCTCCTTCCACCCTGTTATTTTCTTTATATGCTTCCAGTTTCCGATGATCGATCATCACGGCGATTACATCACGAAGACCTGTAGTAAAATTTGCTTCTGTGAACAATTTCATGATCAGTGGATCTCAGCGGGCGAAAAGCCCCGGCGAATGCATCATAGGGATATCCTGCTTTCGCAGACACCCTCTTAACAAAAAAGATGTGATGGATTTAGTATAACGTAAACAGCGCAGGTCTGCAAGGGAAAAATTCCGGCATTCCGGCAGAAAATACAACCAGAAAATACAACCGATAATCACGAAATTTTTTCTTGTGCGCAGTCCGGGAAGATGCTACAATACGGATAAGCATATATTTTCAGTGAAGCCGTTCGGCTTTGGCGGTTCTCCGCCGTCTGTTCATTCTGACATTCATTTCGGAAACTCTATGCTGATTTTCAATCCCAACCATGTAACTATTTAAAAACGGCAGGAGTGGAGAAAGAGGATGCCGCTCCAGCCGCCATTGCGCAGGGCACAGTGCCGCATGCCGGCCTGACCTCCTGCCTGCGCGGGAAAGGAGCTTATCATGAATGAAACGGTACATGCAAACAGGAAACACAAGGATTCCGTTTTCCGGATGCTCTACAGCAGGAAGGAAGAACTGCTTCCCCTGTACAACGCCCTGAACGGAACGGATTATCAGGACCCGGGACAGCTTGAGGTCACCACCCTAGAGAACGCCATCTATATGAATATGAAGAACGACGTTTCCTTTCTTCTGGACGCGGAGCTGATGCTGTACGAGCATCAATCCACCTGGAACCCGAACATGCCTCTGAGGGATCTGTTTTATATTTCGCGGCTTCTGGAAAAGTATGTGAGCGGGGAATCGCTGTACGCGTCCACGCTGATCAAGCTCCCGGCGCCTCATTTTGTGGTCTTTTATAACGGAAGCCAGGATGCGCCGGAGGATCTTACATTAAGATTGTCAGACGCATTTGAGGGAAGAAA
>DWYY01000037.1 GCA_019118445.1 Candidatus Eisenbergiella merdipullorum
GTCCATGCGGATTTATGAGCGGGACTACTACTGTTTCGGGTGCGGAGAAGGCGGCGACGTGTTTGATTTCGTGCAGCGGATGGAGAAGCTGACCTTCCGGGAGGCCTTCGAGGAGCTCGGCGGAACATACCCGGAAAAGGAAGAAGAGCCGTCCTTCCGGAGGCGCCGGCTGGCATACCAGCGGCAGAAGGGCCGGGAAGCGGCGCGGAACCGGGAAGTATGGGAGCGGCAGGAGAAGCAGGATCTGATCCGGCAGAGTAATGACCTGTACTGGTGCGTGAGGCTGTACCAGCCGCTGTCGGATGCATGGTGCGACGCGTACAACGCCTGGCAGAAGGTGCTTTACAGGCTGGAATATTTAAACGGAAAGAGGTGAGGCCGGGTGAAAAACATAGCGTCCATGACGGCGGAAGACGTCTATTCGGACGAGACTCTGGATGAGGTGTTTTCTGACGAGGACGAAATCCACAAGGCCAAGGTGCTGCTGACCCTGGAGGACCGGGCGGCCCAGCTGGGGGTAAAAACGAAGTTTGCGAAAATGGTATCTGCCTACAAAAAGGTGGAAAGGCAGCTCCAGCAGGCGGCAAAGAAGAAACCGCTGCAGTCCCTGGATAACTGGACAAACTTTGACGGCCCCTATGAGCGGATGTACTGCGGATCCTGGATCGCCCGGGAAGACGGCATCTGGGTGCAGGATACCGGGAGGCCGGACGTGGTGGTCTGCTACCACCCGATCCTCCCGGTGGAGCGCCTGAAGAACCTGGAGACAGGCGAGGAGCAGCTGAAGCTGGCCTACAAACGGAACGGGAAGTGGGAGGAGATCATCGTGCCCAAAACGCTCGTGACCTCCGCAAATAAGATCGTGGCGTTGTCCGGCCGGGGAATTGCTGTGACCAGTGAGAATGCGAAGCTGCTGGTGCGCTACCTGTCGGACGTGGAAAACCTGAATGAGAAGTATATCAGCGTGCAGTATTCCAGTTCAAAGCTGGGATGGATCCGGGGAGGCTTTCTTCCCTATGATACGGAAATCGTTTTTGACGGAGACAGCCGCTTTAAACAGGCATTTGAAAGCATCCAGGAACACGGCTGCCGGGAGCGTTGGTATGACCATGTAAAGGAGCTTCGGGCTACCGGAAGGATTGAACTGAAATTTATGCTGGCCGCATCATTCGCCAGCGTCCTGCTCCCCATCCTGGGCGGCCTGCCATTCTTCGTGGACTTGTGGGGAGAAACGGAAGGCGGAAAGACCGTGAGCCTGATGCTGGCCTGCTCCGTGTGGGCGAACCCGGACGAGAGCAGTTATATCGGTGATTTTAAATCCACAGACGTCGCGCTGGAGGCCCGTGCAGACTTCCTGAACAACCTTCCGATGATGCTGGATGATACCAGTAAGACGTCGGAACGGATCCGGGACAACTTCGAAGGCATCGTGTATGACCTGTGTTCCGGGAAGGGAAAGAGCCGGTCCGACAAAGAGCTGGGGATCCGCAGGGAGAACCGCTGGCGGAACGTGATCCTGACGAACGGGGAGCGGCCGCTGTCCTCTTACGTGAACCAGGGAGGAGCCATGAACCGGATCCTGGAGCTGGAATGCGGAGAAAAGGTATATCAAAATCCCCAGCTGACAGCGGACATCCTGAAAAAGCATTACGGTTTTGCCGGAAAAGACTTCGTAGAGACCGTGAAGAAGCTGGGGCCGGACGCCATCCGGGAGATGCAGGCGGAATTTCAGGCACAGCTGCGGGACGATGAAAAGATGGAGAAGCAGAGCATTTCCCTGTCTATTGTTCTGACGGCGGACCGGATCGCTACGGATTACCTGTTCCAGGACGGGCAGTATATCCCGCTGGAGGAGGCGAAGCGCGTCCTGATCAGCCGGGATGAGCTGAGCGAGAATGAAAGGGCCTATGAATATATTCTGAGTGAAGTTGAGATCAACATCAATAAATTTAAACCGGATTCCTTTACCGGGGATTATAAAGGCGAGGTCTGGGGCTGTATCGAGAACGGGTATGTGATTATTCAGCCAAATGCGTTTTCCCGTATTTGTGAAAAAGGTAACTTTTCAAAAAAATCCTTCCTGAGCTGGGCATCAAAGAATAATCTGATAGCCATGCAGGGCGACAGCAAAACGAAAAACAAAAAGTTTTTTGGCAAAGCTGTCCGCTGCATCTGGGTAAAAATGCCGGACGATGATGGATTTGAGGAGATTGCAGAAGATGAAAGGCTGCCATTTTAACCAACAGGGTTGCATCAATGGTAACAGATATGTAACCGCGCAAACCCGCATAACTACTGGGAAAATTGGTATCGGTTACAAAGTTACAAGGTTACATCCGAAAATCATGCTATATAGAGAAAAAAATGAAATCACAGATTTTCAGAATTTTATTTTTTCCCTTATAAGGAACCCAGAAAAAAAATTGTAACCTTGTAACCGCCGCATAAATACGGGATTTTTTGTGTAACCGGAGATGTAACCGTGATGTAACTCATTGACAAATTGTAACTGTGGAGCGCGTATGGACGACAGGACGGTAATTTACAACCTCCAGCGTGATATGTGGAGGATGACTGAAAAATATGGATATGAAAAGCTGACGGATGAGCAATGGGAGAGGTTCGTGGAAGACGGGTATGCGCTGCAGGCGAAGTACCGGAAGGTGAACCGGAATGCCGAGCTGCTGATGCGGGATATGTTCCGGGCAGTGCAGGAATACTACATCCGGAAGAAAGAAGGCTGAAAAGGAGAAGCAGATGACGAGAATAGAACTGGATGAAGGATATTATATCAACACTGATGCGATGAATTATACCCTAAAGCGAAAGCAGATCCGCAGGGCGGACGATGGATCGGAGCGAGAAGTCGAGAAAGTGATTGGACATTATGGGACGCTGATAAAAGCGATCAGGGCAGCGGCAGAGGTATCTGCGACCGAAAAGACTAAGAGCATATGCCTGAAGGTCAATGAGTATCTGGAAGGCCTGAATGCCGCAGTGAAGAAAGCCTGCGAAGCGTTGACCGAGAAGAAAGAAGGCCGAACGAGTGAGAAATGAAAAGAAAGAGAAAAAAGATTCCGATATACCGCGGTACTGTGTGGAATGTGGGAAAGAGATCATGCCGGGAGAGGCCTATGAATGGACCCGGACGAAACGGAGAAGCGAGATATACGTCCATCGAAAATGTTTGAGGAGGAAAAATCATGAATAAAAAAGAGATCGCTGAAATCAAAAAGCAGTTTTGTGCAGAGCGCTGCGCAATCGACCGGATCTGCAGCTGTTATGTGGACGGTGAAAAGAACATCCGGACAACAATGAGGGAAGCCTTTCTTTCCCTTCCGGAAGAAGAAATATTCAAGTATTTCAATATCTTCCGGAAAGTGCTGTCTGGACATCTGGGGAAGAACCTGCTGAATCTGGAATTCCCCATGGAGGAAGAGAAAACAGGTGGAACACAAGACTTCCTGCTGGAACTTAAAGATAGTCGGCTTCGGGATGATGCCCTGCTGGATGGATTCTACCAGAAAGTGATCGAGAATTATTTCTGTCCGGGAAATTATTATATCATCCTGATCCACGGTACATACGATATTCCCGGGAAAGCGTCTGACGGTTCTGAAATGTTTGACGCCTCTGAGGAGGTATATGAGTACC
>DWYY01000038.1 GCA_019118445.1 Candidatus Eisenbergiella merdipullorum
AATACATGCTTTCCAGCCGCGATCGCTTCCAATGAGATCGGGGAATGGGTATCCGTGGAGGAGCAGATCAACACTGCCTGGATCTCAGGATCATTCAGGATATCGTGATAATCCTTCGTGGTATTCTCCGCACCCATATCTTTAAGCCACTTTTCCGTCTCCTCGTTCATGAAGGGGTCCGCAACGGTTTTCAGTTTCGCATTATGTACGAAGTTGCAGATGCTCCTCGTGTGTACCTTGCCGATCCTTCCGGCTCCGATAATTCCTACTGTTACCATTTTTTTATGCTCCTTTCTTCATGCGGGTTTCTCCTGCCCGCTTTTTTTCGTTTACAGCCCGGTCTTCTCTGCGATGTATTTTCTCGCGCGGATAGCGTATTCCAGCGGATTTGCCTTTGCAGGATCCTGCTCCGCTTCCACCACCATATATCCGGTGTATCCGGTATCCTCCAACACCTTGAAAATGGGCTCGAAATCGATGCAGCCATCTCCCGGGATGGTGAACGCCCCGGCGCGGACGCCGTCAAGGAAGCTCATGCGTTCCTTTTTCACACGCTCCACCACCTCGGGGCGGATGTCCTTCAGATGTACGTGCTTGATGCGGGACGCGTAGCGTTTTACCAGCTCCAGCGGGTCCTCTCCGCAGTAAGCGAAATGGCCGCTGTCATACAGCAAGCTCACATAAGCGGGATCAGTCTCCGCCATCAGACGGTCCGTCTCCGCCGCGGTCTGCACCACGGTTCCCATATGATGATGGAAGGTCAGCGCCACACCATACTTCTCCAGGGAAAGCTTTCCAAGGCGGTTTAAACCTTCCGTAAGGAGCTTCCACTCCTCGTCATCCATCACATGCTTGCCTTCAAAGATCGGCTGATCCTGTATGCCCTGGGTGCTGTAGCTCTGTTCGGAAACGCCCACCACTTTGGCTCCCATTTCCGCAAGGAACGCCACATGCTTCTCAAAGGCTTTTTCCGTTTCCTCATAAGGCTTGCTGATCAGGAAAGCGGAAAACCAGGCGTTGCAGATTTCAATGCCGCGTAAGGACAGCGCCTTCTTCAGCACCTCAGGGTCCTTGGGATATTTATTTCCCACTTCGGAACCGGTGAACCCGGCCAGCGCCATTTCGCTGACGCACTGTTCAAATGTGTTCTCTCCGCCCAGATCCGGCAGATCATCATTGGTCCACGCGATGGGCGCGATGCCAAGCTTTACTTTTTCTTTATCGAGCATTTTCTTTCCCTCCTAGTATTTTCTCGCTTTGGAACGATTATCCATGAGTTTTTCATATGCTTCCTGTTGCGCTTTCACGCTCGTGGTGCTCGCCAGCCCCACATTCCACCAGGACTTGTAGCCGTCCGTCATGGTCTTGGGGATCGCTTTGATGTCGATCAGGGTGGATACGGTCTGCTTCTTCGCATCCTCCAGCGCTTCCTTTAGCTCTTCCAGCGTCCTGACGGTATAGGTCTTCGCGCCATATCCTGCCGCGACTGCCGCGTAGCTGATGGGGATCAGGCCGCCGTTCAGGCCGCCCTTTTCATCCCGGTAACGGAACTCTGTGGCGAGGTTGCCGATGCCGTTGGACATCTCCAGGTTGTTGATGCAGCCAAAGCCGCAGTTATCAAAGAGCAGCACGTTGATCTTCTTTCCTTCCTGCAGGGAGGTCACCAGCTCGCTGTGCAGCATCAGGAACGCTCCGTCGCCGACCATGGAGTAAACCTCTCTCTCCGGAAAAGCCAGCTTTGCGCCGAAGGCGGCAGCTACTTCGTAGCCCATGCAGGAATAACCGTATTCCATCTGGTAGCTGTCCTTGCAGTCCGTGGTCCACATCCTCTGCAAATCTCCTGGAAGGCTTCCGGAAGCGCCCACGATGATGGCGTCGGGGTCAATAGTCTTTCTGATCAGGGCGATCGCCGACGTCTGGGTCAGCTCAGAACCGGTCAGCGCGCGGAACTCCGGAATGGACTCCGGATTGCCTGCCGCGATCAAAGGCTTGAAATTCTCATCGCAGCTGTAAGAGGCAAGGCGGGCATATTCCTCATCCCAGCTCTTCTTCGCTTCCGCGACGGCGGTTCCCCATCCGCTGTGATAGCCGATCTCCGCAAGCTCTTCCATGGCCATCTTTATGGTTTCCCTGGCGTCTCCGATGACGGAAGCTGCATCCATCTTGCAGGCGTCAAAGCCGGAAAGATTGATGGATACCATTTTCACGCCGTCTCCGGTAAAGAGCAGCTTGGAGCCGGTGGTGAAATCGGTCAGCCTGCTTCCCACGGCGATGATCAGATCCGCTTCCTGCGCGATGGAGTTTGCCGCCAGGTTTCCGGTCACGCCGATGCCTCCCAGATTCATGGGATGGCTGGAATGGCAGGCACTCTTTCCTGCCTGGGTCTCCGCAAACGGGATCTCAAATTTCTCACAGAAGGCTTCCAGCGCTTCTCCGGCTTCGGAATAACGCACACCGCCGCCACAGATCACAAGAGGATGCCTGCTTTCGGTGATCATTGAAACAAGCTGCCCCAGATCCTCCTTTACAGGAAGGGGCCTGCGTATCCTATGCACTCTCTTCTGCAGGAAGTAGTCCGGAAAATCATAGGATTCTCCTTCCACATCCTGAGACAGGGCGATGCAGACCGCGCCGGTCAGCTCCGGATCAGTCAGAATGCGCATGGCCTGCACCATGGCAGGCATGAGCTGCTCCGGACGCACGATCCTCTCCCAGAAACGGCAGACCGGACGGAACGCGTCGTTTGTGGTCACGGACAGGGCGTCCGGACGTTCCAGCTGCTGCAGCACCGGATCGGGCTGTCTGCTGGCAAAGGTATCGCCGGGGAACAGAAGCAGCGGGATATGGTTCACCGTCGCGCAGGCGGCAGCCGTCACCATGTTCGCCGCGCCGGGCCCGATGGAGGAGGCGCAGGCGATGATTCTGCGGCGGTTGCTCTGTCTTGCAAAACCTGTAGCCGCATGCGCCATACCCTGCTCGTTGCGGCCCTGATACACTCTCAGGCCACCGGGATTTTCATCCAGGGCCTGCCCCAGGCCCACCACAATGCCATGGCCGAAAATGGTAAAGATCCCATCCACGAACTTGGTCTCTTTTCCGTCAAATTCCACATACTGGTTGTCCAGGAACTTCACAAGCGCCTGGGCAGCCGTCATTCTTGTTGTTTTCATACTACCTCCATTTTTCTTTGCCGCATCGTGGCGGCACTCTTTCAAACGTGGAGAATGGCCTGTGGTCATTCTCCGGCACGAACTGCAGGTTCGTGCTCATCCTCTTCCGCCGCCTGAAAGGCGGCTTCTATTCCGGGGGAGAATGGCCTGTGGTCATTCTCCGGCACGAACCGCAGGTTCGTGCTATACTCTTGCGACCATTTCGCCGTATTTATCCTTGCATTCCTTGATGAAATCCTTTACCTGCTGGGTTCCGGGAAGATCCTGAGAGCAGGAATGGGCAGCTACCATCATGGCCGCTTCCGCGCTGCCGAACTCCAGGCAGTCGATCATATCCCACCCCTGGAACAGGCCGTAGAGGAAACCAGAACCATATCCGTCTCCGCCGCCGAAGGACTTGAGGGCGTTGACCGGGAACGGCTTGATGGAATAGCTCTCCCCGTCATTCGTGTAAGCCGTGGAGCCTTCCTTGCCGTGCTTGATGATCACGATCTTCGCGCCGCATGCGTGCCATGCCTTCGCGGTCTGCCAGTCATCCCGGCCGGGCTGGATCAGGCGTTCGGTCAAGTCGAATTCCTCACGGGATCCCATGATGATATCCGCATCCCGTGCCACCATAGAGTAGTAAATGGAAATCTCATCGTCACAGGTCCAGTTGTAGGGGCGGTAATCGATATCGAAGATCACCCTCGTCCCGACGCGTTTTGCGATCATGACCGCTTTGAGCGCGGCTTCCCTGGACGGGCTCGCAGCAAGAGCGGTCCCCGAGATCAGTATCGCCTTCGCATTGCGGATATATTCCTCGTCAATATCCGCAGGGCACAGCTGCAGGTCTGCGATGCAGTTGCGGTACATGAGGATACTGGACTCATCGCGGGAAAGGATCTCCGTGAAGGTCAACCCGATCTTTTCCCCGTGCTCACAGCGGCGCACGCGTGAAACGTCGATCCCTTCCTTTTCAAAAAAATGGGTGACAAAATCGCCGAACTGGTCATCTGATACCCGCGCGAAGAATCCCGCCTTCAAGCCGTGGCGGGATACGCCGACCGCGATATTTGCCGGGGAGCCGCCCACATATTTTTTAAAGGTAGTGCAGTCCTCCAGCGGCTGGAAATAATCCACGGGATTGAAGTCCACCGCGATTCTTCCGAGCAGCACCAGATCCATCGGTCTTTTTTCATCAAATGTGATATATTTCACTTTTCATTTCCTCCTTTTGCACGGGCCGGACGTCCGGCAGCCTTCTGCTGTCTCTCTGTTCCAGGGGTTTACAGCATTTCTTCTATAAATGTCAGCCCTTCCGTCCGGCTGATCACATCCAGCATATCCACGGGATTCCTTCTGGTATTTTTCTTGACCACAAGAGCGATCCCTACCGCATTCTTCATACCGCTTTTGGGCTTCTGGATCTCCATTCCCGAAACCCGCATTCCATTTGAGCGGATGGTACGGATCAGGTTCTTCACATTGTCAATGCTTTCCAGCTCCAGGTAAACCCGCAGGATCGGGGACCTGGTATAGAAAAAATGATCCACCCCCTGGAAAACCACGATCGTCAGCATGACGACTGCAGTCGCTCCGATCGCGGCTTCAAAAAAGCCGATCCCGACGGCAAGGCCGATACAGGCCGCCGCCCACAACCCTGCCGCTGTCGTCAGGCCTCTCACCCGGTTTCCCTGGGTACTGATGATCGTGCCGGCTCCCAGAAAGCCGATCCCGCTGATCACCTGCGCCCCAAGCCTTGCCGGGTCCGAATTTGTCTCAAAATATTCATAAATGTACTGGCCGGTCATCATGGCAACACAGGCGCCCATGCACACAAGAATGTGCGTCCGGAAGCCTGCCGCCTGTCCCTTCGCCCCTCTTTCCAGCCCGATGATCCCTCCGCATACGATGCAGAGAAACAGCTTCAGCGCGATATCAGAAGCGTCTGTTCCGCGAAGGGAGCTCCATAACAGCTCTTCCAACGAAAAAATCTCACTCCCTTATTATTCATTCCAGAGATTTGCATAGATCTGGAGGATATCCTCCTTCGTCACCGGCTTCCTGGTGTTCGCCGGGCTTCCGCTGGCAAGCGCGTCATCCGCCATCTTATCGGTCACGGCAAAGAATTTCTCCCGATCGATGCCATACTCGGCAAGTGTGGGAACCTCCAGCTCCTTGCACAGCTTCACCACCGCATCCAGGAACGCTTCCGCCTTTTGTCTGTCGCTCTGGCCTTCCTTCGTCACACCGATCACCTCTCCCAGACGGGCGAAACGGTCGTAGGCGCCGTCCAGCGCGAAGGTCAGGCACTCCTTTAAGAGCATGGCATTGGAAAGGCCGTGCGCTACATGGAACAGAGCTCCGATCGGGCGGCTCATGCCGTGTACAATGGTCACGGATGCATTATTAAAAGCGATCCCCGCCTCCAGGGCAGCCAGGGACATCTCTTCCCTCGCGGCCACATTGCTACCGTCATGGAAAGCCACAGGCAGATTTTTGAAGATCTTCTCCACTGCGGAAAGGGCGAACACATCAGTGAGGGGCTGCGCCTTGATCGAAGTATAGGACTCCACCGCATGGGTGAGGGCGTCAAGCCCAGTAGCCGCTGTCGTCTTAGGAGGTGCGGTGAGCGTAAACTGCGGATCCACGATCGCCAGGTCGCTCATCAGCACGTCGCCTCTTAACAGCATCTTCACGTCCTTCTCCGTATCCGTGATAATGGTGAAACGGGTGGCTTCCGAACCGGTCCCTGCCGTTGTAGGGATGGCCGCCATGGGAGGAAGGTTTCCTTCAATCTCTTTGCCAAAGAAGTCGCTGATCTTCGCGTCGTTCACGGACAGGGCCGCGATCGCCTTCATAGAGTCGATCGGGCTGCCGCCGCCCAGAGCGATCAGGAAATCACAGCCGTCGTTCTTATATACTTTCAGCCCCTCATTTACCATAACGTCCGTCGGTTCTCCGGTCACGCCGTCAAACACGCTGTAGGGAACTTCCTGCTTTTCCAGGACTGCAGTCACCTTATCCAGCGTTCCGAGCTTTCTCATCATCTGATCCGTCACGATCAACGCGCGGCTTCCCATTTTCTTAAACTGTTCTCCCGCCTGATCCAACGCGCCGCTGCCGCTGATGATCTTACCGGGCATGATAAATCCATTTGCCATTTCTTCCTCGCTTTCTGCCGCCGTCAGGCGGCATTTAATCATGAGAAGAATCATGAAGTGATTCTTCCAGGAAGACGGCCTGGGCCGTCTTCCGCCTCGCTTTCTGCCACCGTCAGGCAACTTACCTATCATTTGGGGATAAAACTCAAGCTCCATTCGCCTATATTATACAATCATTTTAACGAAATCAAAAGAGTTTTTATTTCAAAAGCATGAAATTCCACCATAAATGTGCCATCTTTTACAGGCAGTTTGCTATCGGCCTTCTCCAGGAGATCAGCCTGCCGCACTTTGGCCGTCTTCCATGCGGGAGACAGGACAAGTCTGACCTTCTGCGGGCATCCTGCGGCTTCATAAAGGCGGAACACCATTTTCCCGCTTCCGTCCTCCGAAAGCTTTGCGGCCTCCAGAAGGACATGACAGGAACGGTCTTTCCCATCCTCCACTGTAAGGGTAAACGGAGAAATCTTTTCTGCAAGGCGGTCAGCCTCAGACCGCAGACCGGCGTCCAGATGGGATCTGCGGTTAAACCGCACCGCTCTCTGTGCCACTTTTGCATCCTGGAAGGAACCCGCAAACGGGAAGCAGGCATAGGAGAATTCCTGGAGCCCCTGATCCGCGTGCATATCCGGCATCAGGGGAGAACGCAGCAGCGTCAGGCTGATCCGGTCTTCCTTTGCGCTGTAGCCGTACTTGCAGTCGTTTAACAGGGCAATCCCGCTCCTGCCGTCCTCCAGCACGCTGTAGCGGTGGCCGCAGACCTCATAGCGGTCCTTTTCCCACTGATAGGAACGTGTGGTCGGCCGGGCATACGCGCCGAAGGCAACCTCTCCCGTCACATGGTCCGAACGGACGGAGGAAGGGAAATCCACTTTCAGCATGCGGTGTCTCTCATGCCAGTCGATCCTGGTGTGAAACTCCACCATGCATCCGTCTTCACTCAGGCAGATGATCTGGGTCAGCAAAGAATCCTTGAGGCTTCCTTCCAGCCTCCAGGCGGGACGCCCCTCAAAGGTATCCTCTGTTATACTCCAGCTCTTGGTATCCAGCACGTCTTCCTCCTTTTCATACATGCTGCCAATCTCCCAGGCATCATAATAGGAGTTCACGTTCCGGTAAAGGCGGAAGGTATTCATGGGCTCTCCCACGGCCTCCCAAGGCTCTCCGTCACGAAGCGCGCGCAGGCTCATCACCTGTCCCGCCCCGTTCAGCCGCACGGTAAGACTTTCGCTCAGGAGCAGATATTCCTCTTTCTCGCGCATGCGCTTCTGTGCGGGCATGCGCTTCTGCGCGGCCTTATCAGGAAGAGCTTCTTCCGCCGCCTCGGGGAGGGTCTCCTTTATCTCTGCGAGAATTTCCCTAAGCAGTTCTTCGCTCTCCCCTGCGACAGCGGCAAGCTCCGCTTCCGCTTCTTCATGCACACGCTCGATACCGGTTCCCGGAAGTACATCATGAAATTCCTGCATAAGCAGCCGGTCCCAGAGGCCGCGCAGTCTGCCGCAGCGTTCCATAGCGGAAGCAACGTCGGAAGTTTTCTGCGTTTCTCCCTTTTTTTCTGCGACCTGTATCTGTCTTCCCGCTAGGACCGTATTCCAGTATTCCGCTTCCTTCAGCAGGCATTCCGCCCGGCGCACGCCCAGCTTTGTTTTCGCCTGCGCCGTATAGGTGCCGCGGTGCCAGGCCAGATACAGCTCGCCGGTAAACACATTTTCCGTTCCCCTTTTTTCAAGGGCTTTGAAATAGGAAACCGGGCTTTCAAGCTTCACCCTCGGAGCGCCCTCCAAGTCGATACAGCGCTGCGCCGTTTCCACCAGCTCCCTGGTCGGTCCGCCGCCGCCGTCACCGTAACCGTAAGGATAGATCATGCCCTCGATCCCTTCGTCCTGAATGCGGTCCTCCTCCCAGCGGCGGATCATATCTCCGGGTGAAAGGGGAGCATTGTTTTCCTTATAGGTATGCGCCAGCACGCGGCTCCCGTCGATACCCTGCCACCAGAAATCATTATAGGGGAACGGCTCGCATTCCGGGTCCTGGCGGATCATTTTCTGGGTGGCAAAATAGGGCACGCCGCACTGCGTCAGTATCTGCGGAAGCGCGGGGGTAAAGCCGAAGCAGTCAGGCAGCCACGCCAGGCGGCTGTCAACGCCGAACTCCTTTCGGAACCACTCCTTGCCATACAGGACCTGTCTCACCAGGCTCTCCCCGCATGGCATATTGGTATCGCTTTCCACGTAAAAAGCGCCTTCCGGGATCATCCTTTCTTCCGCCGCCTTTTCTTTTACCCGTTTCCAGAGCTCCGGATAGGATTCCTTCAGATACTCCAGCACCGGAGGTTCACACAGCAGGAACTGATAGTCCGGATATTCCTCCATCAGCGAAAGCTGGTTGCTGTAGGTGCGCGCAGCCTTCCGTCTCGTTTCCTCCAGTGTCCACAGCCATGCCAGGTCCAGATGGGACTGGCCAAACACGGTAAATTTCGGGGCTGTGGAACCATTTGTGCAGGAAAGAAGGGGTTTTAGGACCTCATCCGCCCGCACAAGGGATTCCGCCAGTTCTTCTTCGGGAAGTTCAAAATCTGCCAGCAGGGTAAATTGCTTCAGCCCTTCCGTCACCTTCATGGCCCGCAGAGAACGTTCTGGCAGGCGGGACAACAGCGAGTACAGCGTCAGATAATCCATCGCTGTCTGGAAGATCTCTTCCTGCCATATCGCAGCAAAGGAGGGCCCGGTCACCACTTGGCAGATGTCCTCATCAGAAAAAGGCTTCTCTCCCTTCCGGCAGAAACAGCCGGCTTCCATTCTCGGCCCATGGCCTGCATAGCATTCCGCCGCGATCCGGAAGGTCTGCCCGGCTTTCGCATTTCTCGAAAGCGTCACGTTCGTATGCTTCTTGTCCACGGCCCCGCTCTCTTTTCCATTGACCCAGACCAGCATTTCTTCGCCAAAGCCCGGTAAAAAGACCAGCCGCTTTCCTTCCAGCCTTTGCGGGACCGTCCATTCCGCAAAGAACCAGCCGTATTCCCAATAATGCCCCCAGGCCATACCGGGCACAATGGGCTTTGCTTCACGCTCCGCCCGCTTTGTCGCCTGCTCCAGGGTAAGTCTTTCTTTTGTGAAAAATCCGGTGATCTTCAGTTCCTCTTCCGGGAGCCAGTAATGCTTAGGAAATTCCTGCGCCCACATGGCGAACCGGTCCCTCCACTGTCTTCCGGGATATATGTCCTGTCTATTCATCACTTCCTCCCAAACCGTTTTCGATCAAAAACAGGATCGCAAGGGCCTGCCCGTAAGGCATGGGCTGAAGAGGGATCGTCTTATAAAAATCCTTTGAGGTCCTTCCCATCGGTGTTCCATAGGATACCTGGCCTACCACACCGTCCTCCGAGATCAAGGAAAGGATCGGACGAAGCGCCTTCTTTGCGACCTTCTCCCACTTTTTGTCCAGAAGTCCCGTATGTACGCCGCGCAGGATCCCGTAGGCAAAGCCGCAGGTAGCGCTCGCCTCCTCATAGGAATCCGGATCATCCAGCAGCGTGTGCCACATGCCGCTTTCCGCCTGGCAGTCTGCCAGAGCGCTGACCTGGTTCTCCAGAGCACCCTTCAGGATCCTTTCAATGGGCTCCGGGCATTTTAATGTACTTAATAATTCAGGAATCGCTATCGTGATCCAACAGTTGCCCCTGCCCCAGAAGGCCCCGGCAAAATTGTTATGCTCCAGAAAGGTCCAGCCGTGATACCAGAAACCCGTCTTTTTGTCCTGCAGATATTTCATATGAAGCAGGAACTGGTACTGCGCCTCATCCTGATAATCCTTGCGGTCAAGGATCCTCCCCATGTTGGCGAGGAACAGCACCGTCATGAACAGGGTGTCGTCCCAAAGCTCCTGCTCGTTCCAGTCATCAGAGGTCTGATGCTGGATGCCGCCTTCCTGCGTCCTGGGCATTTCATTCATGATCCACTCCGCAGCCTGACGGCACGGCTTCATGTATTCCTCGCTTTTTAAATACTCCGCCAGATAGGACATCACCAGATAGGGAGCGATCGTATTCACATTTGACGGCGGGAAGCCCACTTTCTTCTGGTTGTCATAATATCTGGTGAGAATATCCAGATACTCTTTCTTTCCCGTTGCGGAAAACAGCTTCCAGATGCCCACCAGCCCAACGCCCTGCGTCCATTCCCAGTGCGCGTATTTTTGAAGCTCTTCCTCAGAAATATGCTTCTTTTCCTTCATATTCTTCATGAACTGCGCATCGTCCTCATACAGGATCGGGACGAACGCGTCCACGAGAAGGTCCAGTTTTTTCTTTGCTTCCTCTTCCATCTTCAAATCCTCCTCAAGTTCGTTTTCCAAGCTGTCCAGCAGAGGGATCAGCTCCGAAGGATGCTTCACCGTATAGTCCGGCTTCCAGTCCTTTTCCTCAAATTCGTGGAAATACCGGGGAGACCAGTCCAGCCAGATTGAAGTGATCCCGAAACGGTTTGCGCCAGCCACATCCTTTTTCAGATTGTTGCCGATCATGACGATCCTCTTTTTATCCTTATCCGTCAGGCCCAGCTGGTCCATGGCAGTCTGAAACATGATCTGCGCAGGCTTCTGCTGTCCCACCGTCTCCGACACCACCCAAGCGTCAAAACAGCTTCTCAGCCTGTTTTCCCGATAGACATTCTGAAAGGATTCCTCTTCTCCGTCCGCCACCAAGGCAATGGTATAACCATCATCGTCGAGCTGTTTCAGCACACTGCCCGCATCTTCAATGAAATCCGCCCGCGTTATGATCCCGTCATCCCGGTACTGCTGTGTCGCCTCATCGATGATCGTATCACCGCTGTCCGTAAAGATAATCAACGATTTCTGTTTATTCATCTGTTCACTCCCATCTGCGCTTTCGCGCATTTTTTGCTTTACAATTAAAATCTTACACAAAATATTGCATTTTTTGCGTTTTTCGGTATACTAAAATTATATAGCCAATTCCCGGGTCCGAAAAACTGCGGCTAAAAGACCGCAGCAACAACAACCGACATTTTACAGAAAGCAGGTAACCTTATGATAAATCCAATCCATTATGAAGAAAAACATTTTATCATCGTTAACGACATTTCCAATAGCCTGTTTTATTTTTTTGATTTTGACAGCCGTTCCAACGCCAAGAATATGGAATTTGAGCATTTCCATTCCTACTATGAGATCCATATCCTCTTGAGCCCGAACGCCCTGCATTTCATAGAAGGGATCCCCTATCACATCCAAACGAACGACTTCGTCCTGCTGCCGCCTTCCCTTCTACATAAAACAAGCTATCCCGAAGGAGAACCGTCCAAGCGCCTCATCATCACCTTCATGTACCGCAAGGACGGCTACGGATTCAAGGATTCCTATGAGGAAATCCTCACTCCCTTCCATGAGTCTCTGCCGATCTACCGTTTTCCGGACGAGCAGCTTTCCGTTCTGACCGGGCTGCTCAACCGCATCGTGGAGCTTTCCAACCATGCCGGGACCCAGGAAATAACCGGGACCAACGAACTGGTCCTGCACAGCATCTTCACAGAATTCCTTTTCTGCCTGAACCTTTTCCGGAACGACAATATTTATAAGAAGGAACACGTGGACGATACCGTTTCCGAGCGCATCTACGCGGTCTGCAACTACATCCACACCCATTATATGGAAGAGCTGACGTTAGATGACCTTGCCAAGCAGGCCTGGATGAGCCCTTATTATCTGTCTCATCAGTTCAAGCGCATCACCGGCTACACCATCACGCATTATGTCCATCTGGTTCGCATCCGCAACTGCCAGTTCCTTCTGATCAACAGCAAAAAAAAGATCACGGAAATTGCTGCCGACTGCGGGTTTACCAGCTTTTCCCAGTTCAACCGGGTCTTCCGCAAGTTCTGCGGAGAATCGCCTTCCGATTATCGAAGGAGCCGTTTCCCCGGCACGGATTCTTCGGCGTCCCAACCGAAACCGTCCCTTTCACCTACCGTTTAAACGGCCCGGCCCGGAACCCTTTGTTCACTATGCAGTGTACTTTTCCATAGATAATTTATCTACCCGTAAATTGTCTTTCCATGTCTTAAATATTGCATTTTTTGTTTTTCTTGGACAGAAAGACATTTGTCCGGCAATGACACACAATATCCGGCCGCCGATAGTATGGAGCTGCTGACGTTCATTCCGCGGGCGCCTTTTCCAGATATTTTCCCACCGCACTCTCCCGCAGAGTCCCGTCCAGAATCGGCTTCTGTGGAGGCTTATCCTTCAGGAACAGATTTTTGAGCAGATGATCCATATCCTTCCAGGAAAACGGTTCGCTGTGGCAGCACTGATTTCTCAACTGAGTACATTCCAGAAGCCTTGCCGCATATTTTCCCCACCAGGCAATATCATACTCTGCACGTCCCAGCGCCTTCATACAGGCCGCAAGCTTTTTCCGGTTTTCCTGGCGTCCAAATATCTGGGCAAAAGTACCAAGCGCCAGCTTCTCCTTTTTTGCTTCGCTAAGAACGATCCTTCCCTTCACCTTCTCGTCCGGGACCTGCTTCTTCAGCCCCTCATAAAAGCACTCCTTCACCTGCAGCTCAACCGCCTTGCAGAACAGGATCCCGCAGCAGGAGGCATCCATTTCCCTTATACCAAACTGGTTTTTCAGACTTTTCAAGAGGGAATAGAGCCTGATCCCCCACTCCACATTCCGCTTTACCTGTCCATCCAGAGCGTTGAAGGCTTCGCGGGTAAACCCATACCCTGCAAGCTGCTCATCCGTTACCTCCTTCAACAGCAGCCCGGCCTCACTCAGCTCATCCAAATAGATATCCGTCCTGAAAAAAATATCCGTTCCGGCTTCCCCATTTTCTGCCAGCTCCAATGAAAATGCTTCAGCCGCAGGAAGCTGAGATGCATACTGCCGGGCTTTTTCCTTCCTCTTTTCTTCGCTTTCCTGCGCGTTATAAACAGCATCCCCCAATTCCCGCAGCGCATAGGTATCAAGCAGCCGCTTGGCCTGCCTGACATACTCGTTCTCCATCCACGCCGCCTCGTCTCCGACCACATACAGGCGGTATTTTGCACGGGTGACTGCCACGTTCACCAGATTGCTGTTCACCCACCGCACTGCCCCTTCCGCCTCTTTGCCCGCATCACAGCCCAGGAGGAAGATCACCTCATCCGCCTCCATGCCCTGAAAGGTATGGACCGTTCCGATGCAGGAATACATCCATTCCCTCACCAGCTCCTTTTTCTGAGCCAGCACGGAAACGGGTTCTTCCCGGAAATGCCGCTCGATCTGCGCTGTCATGCCGCTTTTCACCGTAGTAAATGGCGTAATGATAAACAAGCTCGGCGCATCGCTTTTGGAAAATGCAAGTTTCAAAATCTCAAGAACACGTCTGCCCTGTTCCTCCACATAATGGTTTTTCTGCCCTCTTTCCTTCCCTTTCACATTGATCCAGCGGGAACCAGCATAGCAGAATCCTGCAGCCTTGCTGGGCTTAGGCGGACGGGTCTGCTGTTTCATGGTGTTGTTATAAGAAATCAGGTTGGATATTTCATACATGGGAGATATACATCTGCGATGCACCACCAACGGACAGCCCACCCATTCCTCCTCATTTCCCTCTCCCTCCAGCCAGGTGCCATAAGGATTGATGATATCCGCAAGCTGCTGGACGGAAAGCTTCTTGGGCTTATAAGGCAGATAGACCGGCTCCTTATAAGCCTTCCTCAGCAGAGCCAGATCATCCGTTACAACAGGCTCAACCTGTCTTGGATCGCCCACGATGACCGCCCTCCTGCTGCGAAACAGCGCGCCTACCGCCATCTGCGGCGGAGCCTGACCCGCTTCATCCACGATCAGCGTTCCCAGGACACCGGGATTCCGGATGTCCTTCAAGAAAGACGCGACCGACGCAAAGGTAGTAGAGATGACAGGCACCAACAGAAATAACGACTGTAGGAGCGCCCCAAAACATGCTTCCCGGTCCTGAGGATGAAAAGTGACCTTCTTCTTTTCTTCATCTTCCAGCCTCTCCTGCCAGAGCAGTCCCAGGTTTCGGAAATTTTTCAAGCAGCAGGAAGAGGATAGGACAAATTCCTTGTTCAGCCTGAGCGCATCGCAGAAAAGCTTCTCTCTTTCCCGGTTGTAGGCCGAGGTAAACCACAGGTTCGCCACCTGTGCCTGGGTGCTTTCTTTTTCCTTTCCGGAAAGAAGCCCATCCATAAAAGTTCCGTCCAGCGGCGTAAAGGCCCGGGTATCGGAAAACGTCCTCACCCCTTCTATCTTCTTTTTATAGGCATTCTGAGCTTCCACAATGGCCGAAAAGCAGCTCTTTTGTTTTGCTTCACAGCTAACGGCAGCCGTCTGCGCGTCTCTGCGCATGTTCTCCAGCTTTTTGAGAACTCTGTCATCTTCCTTTTGCTCTTCTTCTGTCTGCTCCAGAAGCCGCGCGGCTTCCTCGCATTCTTGCTGATATTCCTCCATTACAGAATGGAGCCCTTTCACTATCCGCTTCTTTTCTTCCGCCTGTTGTCGGTATCTGGCTGCCAGCTCCTTCTTCGCTCTGACCGCTTCTCTGTTGAAAAGTCCTGCAAGGAGTCCCATCCCCGTCCCAGCCTGCACAGCGTTTTTCAGGCATTCTTCCACTTCCTGTTCCGCCGCGCGGACCGCCGCTTCCGCTTCTCTGCAAGCCTGTTCCTTTTCGGAGAACTCCTGTTTTTGCTGTTTAGCCCTTTCATTCAATATGGAGCAGATTTTTCTCTGTTCTTCCAGCTTTCCCGCACAGTCCTCCACAAGCTTTCGGTCCTGCTTTGCCTTTTCCTCCAGCTTCTGCGCTCTGTCCCGCAGGCTGGCGCAGGTTTCCCTCATCTCTCTTTCAGCCGTGCACAACGCCTCCAGCTCCTTTTGCAGCTGTTCCACTTTTTTCTTCTGCGTAAGGAAGCTTTGACGCGCCGCTTCATAAGGGCGCTCTTTTATGATCTCTTTTCTGTAGAAGTCCGTATCCAGCGGCTGCAGCACGCTCCGATAAAACCTGTGGATGTTGCTCTTTTTCCCCAGAGCCGCCGAAATCAGCCCCCAAGCCTCTTCACCGTCCAGAAGCTCCTTTGCATAAGCGCTGAAATAAATATCCGGATATCTTCCATGCCTTTCACTTTTCCGATATAGCTCTTCCATGCTTTCGCTTTTTTCCACAGTGAAAAGATCGCGCACCTCCTGGAGCTGCCTTCTCATTTCCGCGCTGTCCGCATCCGTTTCTTCTAACGCCCCCGTAATTCCACCCTGCACGGGAAGCTCTTTCGTGATATTCTGCACCGCAGCATTATTGTTTGAAGTGACAAGAATGCTGTAATCGTTGATACGGTCGTCCTTCAGCCGGTAATATTTGGAATAGAAGCGGCAGTATCCATTGTTGATGCTTTCTCCATGCCGGAAACTGCACGCTTCAAACGCATCGTCCGCCTTCTCGTATTGGGCAAGCAGAGCTGCCCGTTCTACCACATGATCAACCACGATCTCTTTTAACAGAGTAGTCTTTCCGGTTCCCGGAGGGCCGTTTACAGAAAAGATCGTGGTTTCTTCCCCGTTTCCACAGGCCAGATTCACCGCGATCTGCTGCATCAGTGCGGGCATGAAGCGGGAAGGCCATTTTCCCAAAGGCGCATTTCTCACGTCAAGCACGTCCGAAAGGAAGCCGCGCATTTCCTTTTTTCTTTCTTCTGCCTGCTTTCCTTCGGCTTTATCCCCATCTCCCACATTGAATCTGGTACGGCTTACATTGCTGCCTTCGGCCTCCGCCCACGGCCCGGTGATATAGTCCGTGATCGCATCTCTCATCAGGATATTCTTCCCGAAATCATCCGTGCGCAGGGCATTCAGCACCATCTTCAGATCGGCGGAATAAAAGTCCATGCCCAGTCCCAGATAATTGTCATCCGCATATTTTTCCTGTGCTTCTCCATCCACAAATGCCTGAAACAGGACAATACAGGAAAACGCCTGCTCCGTCCCGCCGGAAACCGGGCGCACGTACTCCTCCTCCACTTCCTCATAGAGCCTGAGGAGATCCTGCATCCTCATCTGCTCCGGTTCCCCGGCCTTTTTCCTGTCCTCTTTTAATTTCCGCAGCCCATTTTCCACATCTGCAACAGTTTCCCGGTAAGCACGTTCATTCAGCGTCCGTCCAAGCGTCGTGTCCGCTGCGGTTCCGACATTTCCGACCGCCCAGAGAACAGGAGAAAGAGAATAGGTATGGTCGATATAAGTGCCCTGCCCGTCCAGCTGGAAAGCAAACCAGGCAATTTCGTCCTCCGCATCTTCCACACGGCTGTCCTTTTCCGACAGCAAAAGCGCCAGGTGCCTGATACACAATTCCCTGCGGATACGTCCTGCATAAATGGTGAGATTTCCGATCCGCTTCATGCCATGCCTTTCCGCCTCCCTCAGAGCGGCGTCCCGGAGATCCTCCCCCTTCCCCGGGCGTATCAGAAGGCGCAGCGCCTTCTGTTTTCCTTTCTTCTGCAGGGCATCCTGATTTTTCCTGCGTTCCTCCGGCGTAAGCTGAGGTATTCTGTCCTGAGACAAAAATTCCATGGTATGCCAGTATTCCAGAATGGTTTCAGCAGTTTTCCTTCTTTCTTCTGTATATGCGGACATGGGCTCTTCTCCATCAAAACAGTTATCGTAAGACAATTTCGGTCCTTCTCATGAAATTAGGGATTTGTTTTTTCTATTTCCGTGCTATAATTAAAAGCTGGGATCCATAAATACTAAAACGGAGGAACATATGAAAAGCCAAAGCCAGTCCACACTCATGACCGAAGGGTCCATTGCGAAGAAGCTCACAGCCTTTGCGATCCCTCTTTTTCTCGGGAATTTATTCCAGCAGCTCTACAATACCGCCGACTCCCTGATCGTCGGAAATTTTCTGGGAAGCGAAGCCCTGGCCGCCGTCAGCTCCTCCGGAAGCCTCATTTTTCTGATGGTCGGATTTTTCAACGGCATTTCCATCGGCGCAGGCGTCGTTATCGCCAGATATTACGGAGCAAGGCAGATCGACCGGGTTCAAAAAGCCATACATACCACGGTTGCCTTCGGCCTGGTGGCAGGAGTGCTGCTCACCGTCATCGGCCTAATCCTGGCCCCGATCCTGCTGGTATGGATGGGTACGCCGGAAAACGTGCTGCCCAATTCCATCACCTATTTCCGCATCTATTTCTGCGGTTCCATCGCTTTTGTCCTGTATAATGTCTTTGTGGGCATCCTGCAGTCAGTAGGGGACAGCACGCATCCGCTGATCTATCTGATCATTTCTTCCGTTGTAAACGTGGTGCTGGACCTGCTGTTCGTGGGCGGTTTCCATCTGGGCGTGGGAAGCGCGGCCCTGGCGACCATAATTTCCCAGTTCGTCAGCGCCATCCTCTGTCTGATCCAGCTCATGAAAAGCCCGGAGGATTACAGGGTCCATCTGAAGGACATCCGTTTCCATGGATTCTATCTCAAGCAGATCATCCAGAACGGCCTGCCCTCCGGCTTCCAGAATTCCATCATCTCCGTTGCCAACGTGGTGGTGCAGGCCAATATCAACAGCTTCGGCATGATGGCCATGGCGGGCTGCGGAGCCTATTCCAAGATCGAGGGATTCGGTTTTCTCCCCATCACCTGTTTCGCCATGTCCCTGACCACCTTTATCAGCCAGAACCTGGGGGCAAAGCAGTATGAGCGCGCCAAAAAAGGAGCCCGGTTCGGCATCCTGTGTTCCGTGATCATGGCGGAACTGGTGGGGCTTGCGATCAATCTGGCAGCGCCCCTTCTCATCGCAGCCTTCAACAGCGACCCGGAAGTGATCGCCTACGGCGTCGCTCAGGCCAGGACGGTCACCCTGTTCTATTTCCTGCTTTCCTTCTCCCACTGCATGGCGGGCATTCTGAGAGGGGCAGGGCGTGCCACCGTTCCCATGCTGGTCATGCTCTGCTGCTGGTGTGTGATCCGGATCACTTACATCACCATTGCGGTGCGCATCATTCCATCCATCCGCGTGGTGTTCTGGGCTTATCCCATCACCTGGTGTTTAAGCTCCATCCTGTTTTTGATCTACTTCCTGAAAGTGGACTGGCTGCATGGATTTGAAAAACAGGCCTGAGTGCAGCATATTTTCCCGCTTCCGGTCAGCCCGCAGCCCACTGCCTGAGCACCGCCACTCTAATCGGCGCGAGATGCTCTGTCCGAACGGCGGGCGAAGCGTCCGCCGCTTCCTCCAAATCCTGTCCGGCCGCTTCGATCAGGATGGTATCTGTATCGTATACCGTCACATTTTCACAGCCTTTCAGATAATCCTCGCAGGTTTTCAGGACAGGGAACCCGCTCGTTTCCGTCCGGTAATGCATGGGTATCATGACCGACGGGGAAAGCATGTCAATGAGCTTTCTGATTTCCTCCGGTTCTGCCGTGAAGTGGCCGCCGACAGGAGCCATGATCACATCCGCATCCTTCATCCTTTCCAACTGCCATTTTTCCGGTATGCAGCCAAGGTCCCCCAGATGGATGATCTTCAATCCGTCCGCCTGCAGGATATGAATGGTATTGCTCCCGCGTAGTGCGCCCTTCTGATCATCATGCCAGCTTTGCAGCCGTTCGATCTGAAACGGGCTCTCCGCTCCTCTGTTCTTCAGCCGGACCCACTCCAAGCCGCAGTGATCCCCATGCCCGTGGCTGCACAGGCACTGATCCGCTTCCACATCCAGTTCCTTCAATCCCGGCACCGAATCCTTCTCATATGGGTCCAGTACGATCTCGTATCCGTCTGCTTCCAGCTTAAAGCAGGAATGTCCCAAATACTGCAGTTTCATTTTCTTTTCCCCTCTTTCCCTTTTTCTCCGTTTCGATCTGAAAACAGCTTCCGCGAAAGCTCCTACCTCCTGTGTCCGCCTCCGCCATGAGAAACTCCGCCGCCGGATCTGTGGCTGCCGCCTCCGCCGCTTCTCCCTCCGCCGTCTCCGCTGTTATGTTCGATCCGCCTTTTCGTCACCGTTTTCCTGAGGAAAATATCCTCCCGGCGCCTAAGCTCCGGTTTTCCGCCTTCCACATAAGTAATCAGGCTGACGGTTTTATCTCCCTTATGTCTCTTCAGGTTACTTCCCACGAACACGCCTGTCCCCAGCAGTGCTGCGAAGATCGGAACATAGACCGGGATCCATGGACTCCTTCCCGTATCCGTCATGGCTCTGGCAAACAGTTCTACATATTTCACATAAGCGCCGTATGGATCGCTGTCCACATCCGCAAGCGCCTCCGTAAGGAGGGAATCGATCATTTCAGAAGAAAAACGTTTCTCTGCCCTCCCACAGGTACTGAGCCAGGAATAAACTCCTCCGTCCGCCTCCCTGTACCAGTTGTCCAGAAGCAGGACGCCGTCCCCATACGGCCTGTCATAACCAAATTTATGTTCATCATAAAAATTGTCCGCATATATCATCGTATACTGATAAGGCTGCAGTCTTCCCGTTCCGTTCTCATAGGCTTTCGCATAATCCGCCAGAGATTCATCCAGCGTGACCAGGACAATATCGCAGCCGGTCTGCATTTCCTTTTCCGCGATCAGCGCCCTGAGCGCATCCTCCTGTTCTTCGCTCATCACATCCGCGTAATCGAATACGCGCTCGGTGGTATCACATTCCTCATTGGTCCTCTCCTTCCCGCTTCTCCGTCCGTGTATCACGAGCAGCGCGCCTAAGATCACGGCAAGAACAAGGATGGCAAGAAACCAGTATTTAAAATAGGAAATATATTTCTTCCAGTTGATATCCCGGTTTTCCATGGTCACCTCTCATTCCTGAGCTTTTCTCTCCCAAAGGAAAAACTACAGGATTGAAAAAATCGCCCAGACCAGCATCAGCACTGCCGTCAGGCATATAAAAAAAGTTCCTCCATAGGCAAAGACGCAGGGAACCGACAGCGGGAGCTCCCCTGCCAGCTTTCCTGTCTGCCCGTTCACAAAGCAGTCGTAATCCCGATCACGGTAACGGTACTGGTAGCGCCAGACCGGAAGCAGGGCATACTGGGCATCCTGCGGCTTCAGATCGATCGATTCCCTCTCCGGGATGATGGTGGAATAACCGGATACCGTCTGCATCAGCAGGCTCTTCGCGTCCGCCCTGGCCTTTTCCTGCGCCCTTTTCTCATACTCCGCGCTGGGGCCATTGTACACCTCCCCAAGGAAGCCCGACATATACTCCGGCGCAAAATCTGAAAGTCCTTCATACTCGTAAGGCTCCATCAGGTCCATGACCTCATCCGGGAACTGCCCGGAAGCATCCGCAGGGATCCTGTCAAACTGCACATTCATATCCCTGAGCACATGAAACCAGGACGTCTCGGTATACTCCGTATCGCCGCTTCTCCATACCCGGACTCTGGTCCCCGTCCCTTCGTAATGGCAGTCCGCAGCCATGTCGTAGAGCCAGAAAGGAACATAGCTGCCCTCCATCCGGGAAAGCGTCGCTTCCGAAAGGAAAGAATCCGGCGCAAAGATCCGTCTTTTAAACTGCTCATCAAGACATGCGGAAGCTCTTTTTTTCCCAATCCGGAACGGAAGGATAAAACGCGGCAGATATGCGCCTTCGATCCGTTCTTCAACGATCGTATAGCTACCGCAGTAGCCGCACCTGACAGCCGAGCCAAATTCTCCCGTCTCCAGTGGCGCACCGCAGTTTGCGCAGACGTAAGAGCCCTTTCCCGCCTCCTGTTCCTGCGTATCCTGTCCGTCGCAGTAGGGGCAGTGCATTTTCCCCAGTTCCGGGTCATATACCACATTTCCGCCGCAGTTTCTGCACTTGAAGATCATGCCGTTATGTCTCCTTCCCGAGTGCTGTTCCCTTTCCTTTTTGCGACACTGAAAGCACCTTTTTCGTCAATTATACCTTAAATGTCCGTTTCATTTCAACTGATTGTGATAAAAAACACACAAAAAGCGGAGCCGTAACCGGCTCCGCACCTAAATTTTACACCGCCTGATCCCATAGCAGTCCTATTCCGGATCAATCTTATGACGGATCATGCATAACTCGCAATCTGTGCAGTAGACTGGTGCACAACAGCCGCCAGATCCTGTATGTTCAGAAGCGCCTGCTGGCATACGGCTGGATCAGCCTGCTGCAGGAAAAGGAGCACTGCCTGCTGCTTGGCCGCGATCAGAGCTTGGAGCTGTGTATACATATCCACATAAGTTTTCGCTATGGCCGCATCCGTTTCGGAGCCGGACGCTTCAGCAAGCTGCTGCAGCAAGACTGCCTGCTGCGCCATTTCCGTCACCATGAGTGCCTGCTGGTTCAAAAGGACAAGCTGTTGATCTTCCAGCGCCTGTTTTTCAGTCTCGCTCATGGCATCCATAGCCGCCACATTGCTCAGATGCGCAGCCGCTTCCTGCGCCAGCGTTGCCGCGTCTTTTACGGCAACTGCATTTCCATTTTCATCCAGCACGATGCTGGAGGCGGCAGACGCTTTCAGCTTTGCGAGCACATTTTCAAAGCTGTTGTATCTGACAAAATACGGATCGGAAGCGGTTTCTTTCATAAACTGTGTGACGGCGTCTCCTTCCTGGGTAAACAGCAGGCCGCTCGCACCCGCCTCATCCATCACATACACCTGTCCGTAAACAGGCGACTGGAGCAGTTCTGCCGCATCCGCCTTCAGCGGAATGAAACAGAAAAACACTGCCGCCGCTGCTGCAGCCGCTTTCAGCCATCCAAAAAACTTCATATACTTCTCCTCCTTTTTATAATACCGCATGCTCTCCGGCCTTCTGTATGAGGAAATCACCTTTTCCACCCTCTGCGTCTTCTCGCCTGGACATGATATACGTTATTTTGCCTCACATGACGGCGGTATACCTGATCTTTCCCGCTATACCTCCTTCTGCGCCATCTGGATTTCCATATCTGCCGCCTGACGAGCAGATATCCTCCTCCTGCCAGCGCAGCCGCGCCCACGATCCCGAGGATCAGATACAGCCATGGAAAAGAAGATTTTTCCTGCCGGACCGGTTCCTGCACAGGTTCCGTTTCCGCGGGGATTTCTGTCTCCTCCGGGATTACCAGAGAGGCCGGAAGAATAATTTCTGCCTGTCCGACGGTGCGGCCAGCATAACTGTATTCCAGCGTTGCCCGTGCGCCTTCCCGTGCATTCTCTGTATCGTAGTATAGGTCAGGCTGAATATCTCCCAGAACTGCCGTGTCCGGAAGCACTGCGTAACCATCCTCTTCCACCTGGACCGGGATCTCCTCTGTTACCACGGAGCCGCTTTCCACGCCGCCTGTCCGCGCATGGATGGAAGCCGTCAGGCTGTCAGACGCATCCTGTCCAATATCCACCAGCTTGAAATGGTCAAAGCCGTAATCGAACAGCGCCGCCGCATCGGCATAAACCTGTTTTCCCTGCGTTTCCATGGTGACGCAGATGAGATCCATCCCGTTTCTCTCCGCACAGGTGACCAGAGTATTCTGCGCCACTGTCGTGTAGCCGTTCTTTCCGGCAAACACGCCGTCATAATGATACCGGCCGCTTAAAAGCATCGCATGATGATGGGACATAGGGATCAGATCTGGCTGATTCGCTGACGGCTGTATCTCGTAGAAAGTGGTTCCGGAAATTGTTCGGAAAATATCATACTTCAGCGCTTCCCGGGTGATCAGAGCCATATCATAGGCGCTGGTCACATGATCTTCATCCGGAAGTCCGTGCGGATTCGTGAAGTGACTGTCCTGACAGCCAAGCTCCTGCGCCCTTTCGTTCATCATGTCTGCAAAACCTTCAATGGAACCGCCGATATGGACTGCCAGCGCATACGCCGCGTCATTGGCCGAAGCCAGCAGGATCGCATACAGACAGTCTTCCACAGTCAGCTGCTCTCCCTCATCCAGGGCAATATGGGATCCCTTGTCTTCCATATACACTGCCTCGTGGGGGACGGTCACCATCTCATCCATGTCGCAGTTTTCAATGGCGAGAAGCGCCGTCAGGATCTTGGTAATGCTTGCCGGATAATGCTGCTCGTGCATATTTTTATCATACAGGACAGTCCCTGTTGAAGCTTCCATCAACACACCGGACGGTGCGGCAATGGACGGTCCCTCCGGCCAGGCCTCCGCTCCCGTCTCTTCATCCGAAAAAGCTATCGTAACTTCCTCTGTTCCGGTTTCCTCCGTTTCCATCTCATTCTCTGCAGTTTCGACAGCCGCAAGGGATGCCGCAAACGTCCGCATCGGCATAGAAGCCGCCAACAAAGACACTGCCAGGCAGACAGCCGTTATCGTAAACCCGCATCTATATTTCATGGGGAATCTGCTCCTTATTTTTCTTTGGTTGAATTTCAGAAGGGATTTCAGAATTTTAATACTTCCTTAACACCTACCTTAAAGCTTACCCCCATCCCCACCCCTCGTCAAGCATAAAATTTCTTAATTTTTTTCTAAAGCCATGCGCCCTGCCAGCCGTCCTCCCCGGCGCAAGCTTGCTTGCAGAGGGGAGAACGGCTGGCAGGGCATTCGGCGCAAGCCGCAGCGAGATGAAGCGCAGCGTAATCGAGCTGGCATGGCGTCCCCCCGCGCTCCATCAGCGCACCGTTTCCAGCCTCTCATAAAACTGGCCGTAGAAGTCCTCCGCCGCATACGGCTTCAGGAAGAAAAGCCTCAGCACCGACATCGTCAGTTCCTTCATGCGTGCCTCCTCTTCTGTCCGTTTCACCTCGCTGCCCACTTTTTTCAGATAGTCATGCCAGTCCAGGACAAACGTTTCGTAACGTCTGATGTCCGGGATCTCAAGCCACTTTTTCACCTTCACTTTGGAACGGTTCTCCTTGCTGCATTCATGGATCTGGATAAAATAGCGGAATCCGTTTTCTTCATACAGACGTCCCAGCGGAAAAAGCCGGCACAGTCCCGGACGGAACGGATGAATGGAACATCTGCCCTGCGCATTCAGAAAACCGCAGCCGCTTCCGTCCTCAGCAAGCTTCAGGTTAGGAAGGATCACGCCGTCCGCCATGTTCAGTTCAATCTTTCCTTGTTCCATCAGCGTAGTAAATGTCATCCCTGTCCCACGCTCAAGCTGCCAGATATCATAGGGGTCCAGTATGATGGTATTTCCCGTTTCCCTGCAGCAGGAGGAACAGCCTGCGCAGTCTCCGCAGCCCACTTTTACCAGATCGTTTGCGCTGTAAAGCTTTCCGTCCGACACCTCAGCCAGGTCGATTTCCCGTTCCATCTTCTTCCGCCTTTCCGCTGTATGTACAGCATCTTTTCATCGCCGCAAGAACGGCCCGCCGTCTGGCGGACCGCCGGTTGTCATTTGCTATTATATCCTTTCCGGTGCATTCGCACAAGCGGTATGGCTGCCGGGCGGCTGATCCTTTTTGCCGCGATGGTTTATTATTTTTGCCGCGATGGTTTATTATTTTCCGCTTGACAGGCCCTTATAAAGGTGGTGTAAATAATTTCCCAAATTTTTCCATACTTTCTTTTTCCGGTATCATGTAGGGAATATGATTTCTGCCAAGCGCCTCATACTTATGCTCGCCCATTTTATGGTATGGCAGAAGCTCTACGGTTTTATAATTTATACCTTTCAGGAAATCAGCTATTTGTTCCATCTCATCAAAACTATCGTTAAATCCCGGAATGACAGGCACTCTTATCATAATATCACCTTTAAAACTTTCAGAAAGATTTTTTAAGTTTTTCAGGATGAGCCCATTAGAAACGCCTGTTCCTTCCCTGTGCAGGCTCTCTTTCATACACTTCAGATCATAAAGAAATAAATCTGTATACGGAATTATTTTTTCAAAATCATCCCATGGCACATTGCCTGCTGTATCAACAGCTGTATGCACTTCATTTTCTTTACACTTTTTTAAAATTTCTTTTAGAAAATCGATCTGCAGCATACATTCTCCGCCGGAAAATGTGACCCCGCCGTTTGATGTTACATAAATGCTCCTGTCCTTTATTACTTCTTCCAAAAGCTGATCCACAGAGTATTTTTGCCCGCAGATCTGCCGTGCATCCTGCGGACAGAAATAAGTACATTTTCCGCATAAGTCGCATTTATTCAAATCGTATGGACAATGCTCTTTGCATTTGCCGCATCCTGTACACTTGTTTTTATAAATCATCATTTGAATTTTCGAGGATTGGCTTTCAGGATTGTGACACCAGGCGCATTCTAAATTGCATCCTTTAAAGAATACTGTTGTTCTTATTCCCGGACCATCCACGAATGAGCCTCTTTGTATATCAAAAATCGTTGCAATATTCATATCAGTCCACCACTTTTACCCCGGCCGTTGCCCGCCGGGATCAATAGAAATCTTTAAAAAAAGCATCATAGATATCAGGAGGAATACGCACCCCGTATTTACCAAAATTTATTTTTAAAATGTTATCAGCATGGACAGGCAGCGCATATATATCTCCATTAAGATCCACTGCCCCGCCTGCATAATTTACAGCATATTTCCCATATACAGAGCCGCATTTTTTTAAGCCATCCCCCAATGGGTCAAACTCCCATATGTCGTTTGTATATCCGGGTAAACTGTACAGTCTGCCGTTAATGCCATTTTTTGTACCATAAGCTCCCGTATTGCAGTTCCCATACATTATGGACACTTTATCGCATGACGGATCAATTTTCAAAATACCATTTTGAACACGAAAACCATATATATTGCCGTCGGCAGCTACTACAGGATTAAAAGTCATTCCTGAAACCGGCTCACCGATATAGCTGATCTGTTCGGTATAAATATCCATTTTTATAACGCAGAAATCTTTTTCCGGTATAAAG
Source organism: Candidatus Eisenbergiella merdipullorum (assembly GCA_019118445.1). Classification (GTDB taxonomy): domain Bacteria; phylum Bacillota; class Clostridia; order Lachnospirales; family Lachnospiraceae; genus Eisenbergiella; species Eisenbergiella merdipullorum. Next base: position 26,151 of record DWYY01000038.1, read on the forward strand.
TAGATAAAACCGTCCGGATGGATAACGCTTCCGCAATAACGGCACTCTGATCCGTTATTAATCTGTATCTTCTTGCAGGTTTTGTTTTTTATATCCCATTTCAAAATATGGTCGGTATTTCTCGGGGGCTGATAGATCATGCCGTCGGAAGTACATACTCCGCCGTAATGATGCTCTTTTTTGTAATCAAACCCACAGGAAATTTCTTCAAAAGTATCTGATCGCGGATCATACGCCAATAGAGAGTCTGCGAAACGCGGAAAAGCGTATAAAATATTTTGATAAGCGCATCCGCCGGTCCATTTAAAATCCGTATCATCAAATTGTCCCATAAATTCCATAGTTCCCACGGGAATACTGTATTTCAGCATCTTTTCCGCACTGTTTACAATGGAATAAAGATTTCTGCCGATCATCTGCCCTCCGACATACTGAAAGCTATTTTGTCTTTCTATTAACGGTATGGTTTCAAAATCCGGTGACAGCATTTTGTTTTTACTGACAAATCCAGCATATCTTTCCATCAGATTATTTTTCATTTTTTTACCAGCCCTAATTTAGATGATCATGCCCGGTTCTCTGGATCATCTCATCCTGCAGCCCATCATTCAAAAAAACAAAATAGTCCGAAAATCCAGAAACCCTGACTCGTAAGCTCTTGTATTTTTCAGGATCCTTTCGCGCTTCGATCAAGTCCTGCTTTGAAACATATGTGAGCTGAAAATGGGTACCCCCATTGTGGAAATATGCTTCAAATAAGGGAACCAGCTTATTGAAATATTCCTCTTTCCTTATAAGCTTTTCATCTATCAGGACATTGGTCACACTGGGACCTGTCAGGATCGCGTCTGGATCACATTTTGCGATCGAATTTAAAAGTGCAGTAATCCCATTTCTGTCTTTTCCCTCGGACTGACCAATACCGAAATTGATCATGTCTCCATCAGCTCTTCCGTCAGGCGTTGCTTTCGTAGCGCTCCCAAAAAATTTGTGATGTTCATTATATCCGACAAGATTTCCAAACAACCATTTTTTCCCCAGATAGTTTTTGTCATTATTCCATTCCCCTATGCTGGATATTAGTTTTCTTGCTATTTCATTGGAGCATGCGTCATCATTGCCGAAAAAATTTCCCTTTTTCAAGATCAGTCTTCTCAAGTCCTCATAACCATTCCAATTATTCTTTAAGGCGCAGATAAGTTCAGACATAGAGATTATTTTTTCGTCATAAACGAATTGTTTCGTAACAGAAAGAGAATCTATCACATTAGGGAGACCTATCAGTATCCCCACAGCAATGTATCTTGTAAGACCGCCCTGAGTGCAGCTTTTTGCATTCTCAATACATCCTTCCAGGAAAATATTACTTACAAGATTGCAATCTCTGCTCCTGATATCCTGAAAACCCTTGCTTATTTTTTCTGCCCTCCACAAATCTTTAAATAGTTCTTCTCTGTATATTGAAAAAAACTGTTCAAAATTATCCGTTTTCAGAACATCTTCATATCTTTTGTAAAAAGTATTCTCTACAGAACGTACAAGATTAAGCGGATCAAATCCAAACACCATTCCGCCGGGAAGCGCAAGCTCATTACATCCTATCATTGTATAGCTGACCGCTTCTTTATAAGAAAGACCGGTATGATCCATCAATCCTTTTAACCGGGGCTCGTCATTGACAAAGGCGATTCTTTTATTACAGTCCTTCCTTTCGCAGTCCAACATATACCGCAGCACGTCCGTTGGGGTTTTCTTTGTCCAGCGCAGTGAAATCTGCGGGATCCAGGTAGGCAGTTCCATAAGGGAGTCCACGATCAGCCTGGAAAGCTCATTAAAACCGTCTTCGCCATTTTCCAGATACCCGCCAACGCAAAAATGCGACTCGCCGCCTCTGTAAAAACGATCAGAAGAGATTGGTATCCTTGCCTGAAGCATCAAAAACAATTCCTGTAAATATTCCTTTGCCTTTTCCCGTGATAATACTCCGCTTTCTACATCCTTTTTGTAATATGGGTATAAATATCTGTCAATCAGACCGATGCTGTCTGGAATAAACGGATAACAAAAATAAAGAGAAAGCACAGCTTCATAAAAACTCCCTGCAGGATGCAGAGGAACTTTGTTCAATCCCTCGGATAATTTTAATAAATTCTCTCTATACTCCGGCGTGTTGGTTTCATTTGCTTTTTTCAGCGCGCTTTGGGACCCCTTTTGGGCCCGTATTAATACGGCATTGCAAAAATCCGTCTGCGTTTCCAGGAACTCTAATGCCTCATCGTCTTCTTTATGTAATGCTTTTGATCTTTCTATATCGTTTTTTATCCCGTCAAGTCCGTTCGTGATGATCTTCTCGAAATTTCCAACCGAATGCTGCCATTCAAACGTCAGCAAATTTTCAACCGGTTTATTATAAAACTTCTGCATTGCCGTTTGAAAATTCCTGTGGCCGCTTCTGTTAAATATATCGCCTTCAACGCTTCCATCAAATCTCATCAGTCCGGTAAAACAGGATTCTTCCAAAATCATCAGCGGCTGGTTTACAATATATTCACAAATCCTTTTGGATGCCATTTTCACAGGCGACAGAAATAAATCTGTTCTGTCATATTCTGTCTTTACAGGTTCTACCCACATTTCTCCTGCAACCGCTTTTTTAACCAATCTTTCTATTCTTTCATTCATAAATATCCCCTTACCTGATCGCGTATGCGCCGTCTAAAATTACGGTTTCACCGCAGATCATCTCTGCCTCTTCGCTTAACAGATACAGAGCAAGTTTTGCGATCTCATCAATCGTTGCAAATCTTCCAAACGGTATCTTACTATTTTGCAGGGAATCACCGTCATGCCAATGATTCATTTCTGTTGCAGCAGGACCAGGCGCAATTCCATTTATCGTGATCTGACTGTCCGCAAACATTTTTCCCCATCCTCTTGTAAGGCCCATGGCTGCAATTTTTGATGCACCGTAAGCGCCGTAAACAGGTTCCTTTCCTGCAACAGAAGTTATGTTTAATATATTCCCTTTTATATTGTGTATGAGCATATATTTTACAGCAGCCTGCATTGTAAAAAATACGGAACTCGTATTTGTTTTCATTACAGCTTCCCATTCATCCACTGTGGTGTTAAGAAGAGAATTTTTGTCCCATTCGCGGCGCCGGGCAAATATTCCGGCATTGTTTACTACAATATTTAATCCGTTCATTATTTCGGCAGCCTCTTTGATCTTTGCGTCAGCTGATTCAATCTGTGAAACATCCCAAACCATCGGAATAACATCGCCCTCCATTTTATCAGCTGCTTCTTCCAAGGTTTTTTGATCTCTTCCTGTGATCACAACTTTACAGTGATCATTTGCCAACTCTTTTGCTATTGCAAAGCCTATTCCACGGCTTGCTCCTGTGACTATCGCTTTATTTCCCCTTAGCATTTGGAAACCCTCCTTTTTGTTCTGGTGATGTGACTATATCAGACAGAGTGCCAAAATAAAATGATTTAAAAAAATTTTTTTGTTCTAAAAAGACATTTCTATTGAAAATATCTTTCCTCTGTTATACGATTTTCTTCATAAGGGAGGCGATATCTCATGGATCATGATTTTTTGAACTATCAACTGGCAGATGATACGGTGATATTTACAGATACCTTAAAAAAAGATTCCCCCTATCATTCTGTTTTCCCAAGGAATCATGAAAGTCTTTTCTTTGTTACAAATGGAACATTGCTATATAAAAAGAAGGACAAAAAAGAGGTTATCAGGGAAGGGCAAACAGGATATATTGAAAGGGGTGCAATAGATAAAAGTTCCGCCTATCTATGTGATGAGGTCTCATATATTGCTGTCAATTTCTGTTTTGACAAAAAAAGCGCTGCGCCACAAAAAACATTACCCTTTGATACTTTATGCTCACAAGGTGATGCATACGGGTATCAAAAGCTGTTCAGTGAAGCCTTAAATCACTTTCTTTCAAAAACACCCGGCTATCTGGCAATATGCAACGGTATTGTGTTACAAATAATCGGATTCTTATATAACGAATTTAAGATTGATGATACCGGATTTAAAAAAATCCAAAAATTAGATAATGCCATCGAATATTTAAGAAATCATTATGACAACACAGATTTCAGGATAAGTAATTTAGCTGATATCGTAAATATGAGTGAAAAAAATTTCAGACGTATTTTTTTTGACATATACAGAAAAACGCCTTATACTTTTTTGCAGGAATTCCGTATAAACAAGGCAGAAATCTTATTATTAAATACTTCTAAAACCATATCAGATATTGCTTTGCAATGTGGTTTTTCAGATGTTTTCAGTTTTAGTCATTGTTTTAAGAAGCATATTGGAATTTCTCCCAGCAAATTCAGAGTCACCCATACGAAAGACTCATAAACAGCACGAAGGCAAGGCATGGATAACGGGCTGAAAATCTGTTTGCCGTCATGTTGCAGGGTATGATATACTGAAATCATAGAACGCAGGAAATAATCCCGGCAGGAATTTTTCTTAACGGAGGAAATCATGATACACGTAAATGAATCGGCAGAAAATTATCTGGAGACAATCCTGATCCTGAGCAGATCTCATCCGGTCGTCCGTTCCGTGGATATCGCGGAGGAGCTTGGCTTTAAGAAGTCCAGCGTGAGCGTCGCCATGAAAAATCTCAGGGAAAAACATCATATCACCGTATCGAAGGAAGGTTTCATCACGCTCACGGAGTCAGGACGCGCCATCGCGGAAATGATCTATGAGCGCCATGAGCTTCTCTCAGACTGGCTCACCCGGCTGGGCGTGGACCCTAAGGTGGCGACCGAAGACGCATGCCGCATCGAGCATGTGATCAGCGCGGAAAGCTTTGAAGCCATCAAAAAGCACATCGGGACGGCCGCCCAAAAGAGGATGCCCGCGGACCGGTAAAACGGTCCTGCGGGCATCCTCTTTTTTTCATACGCGTATTTGCTTTTTGATCCTGAGCATCATCAGATGTAGGGAACGATATTCCTGATGTTCTTCATCCTCTTGGCGAGCAGGAGCACCACGAAAGGCGTAAGCGCGATCGGCACCACGTCCGCGATACCGATCCAGATCACGCAGTAGGAATACGCCAGGCCTGCGAAGTAGGACAGGGAAAGGCTGGTGGTGAGGATCATCAGCACGCCGAACAGAAGGCTCCAGAACAGGCTCTGAGCGATGAACCTGCCCTTTCCCGCATTGATGACGTCCATCAGATCCCTTCCTCTCAGATGGCATAATGCCGGAAGCGCGGCGGACAGACCCACCGTGATGCCGTCCGTAAGGGGAGAATGCAGCGGGATGAAGTTTCCGGAAAGCAGCGCCCATACGATGGTTCCGATGTAACCGGAGAAGAAGCCTGTCACAGGCCCGAACAGATAGCCGATCACCACGATGATGAATGCGAACGTCCTGAAATGGACAGCGCCGGGGATCAGCGGGATCGGGCACAGATAAGCCCAGAGAACGCCGGTAAGAACACCGAACACAACAAAAAAGATGATGTTTACAAAGGAAAATTTTTTCTTCACGTTTTCTTCCTCCTCAAAAGAAGCTGTTCATCAGTAACTGATATCTGCAATCTCTGCAAATATATCAAGAAGCTTTCTGCACGCGTAATCAAAAAGCTTTTGACCTTTTTCCACCGTGGCGTAAGTGGGCGCACCGATCACGCCGCTCTTCGTCACATCCGCAGTTTTCCAGCCCGCGTTCACGGGACCGAAAACCGTCACATACTTGTCCCCACGGAAATATTCCGCAGGCTCCTCATCTACGGCCAGTTCCATATGTACCGTCTCCGGCCTCGCCTCCAGCATCAGGGAGGTTTCCAGCTCGCAGGCATGGAACACGCCGTATTTTCCGGACTGCTGCAGGCCCTTCAGGCCGTCCGCCCAGAAATCGGTAAACCACCAGTCTATCACAAAAACGTCCAGCCCCAGATCGATCCTGAGATCGCGGCTGATCAGATTCAGCATATCGGTATTGCCGCCGTGGCTGTTGAACAGCACCAGCTTTTTGAACCCGCTGGCCGCAATGGATTCCGCGATATCATGAAGCAGGGCATAATAGGTCTGCGCATGGAAAGTGATCGTTCCCGCAAAACCCATATGCTCATTGCTCTTGCCGATCGGAAGCTGCGGGGCAAAGATCAGATTTCCCTTTTCAAAGGCGTCATCCCCCTGCGCGATGATCCTGTCGATCAGCGCAGAAAGGATGATCGCGTCCGTTCCCACCGGAAGATGCGGTCCGTGCTGCTCCGTTGCGGACGTTGGCAGCATGACGATCGTCCTGTCCTTGTCCAGCGCTGCAATCTCATCTCTTGTCAGGTTCTCCCATCTTTTGATCATTTGATACTCCTTTCTGCCGCATGACGGCGGCAGCCGCACAGGCTCATCCGCGCAGGCGGCATTTACTACAACTGTTCTCCAAAGCTCACACCGGAATATAGAAAAGCATCCGCAGGACGACCGTCACCGCGATGGCCGCTGCATTGACGAGCACGAACCAGGCGTCGTAGCGGCTTGCTTTTATTGCTTTATAGGTTCCTCTTTTCACGGAAAAATCAAGCTGATAATAGTGCATGGCGAGGGAGATCGACTGACCCTTGCTGATGACACGGAACAACAGGGGCAGGGAAAAGGTCACATAGTTTTTGATCTTCGTCGCCCAGCCGCAGTCCTCGATCTCCAGGCCTCTGGAGCTCTGCGCCTCCATGATCGCGTTCAGCTCCGTGATGATCATGGGGATGATCTGGAAGACCAGGCCGATGCCGAAAGCGATCGCGTAGGAAATATGCCATTTCTGCAGGCCGAGGATGATCTCGCTGAAATTGGTGGTGAGCAGCACCGTATAGAAGGAGGAGATCATCAGGAAGATCCTGAGCGCGTAGACCGCTCCCTTGTAAAAATCGTACCAGTCAAAGCAGAAATCCACGTTCCGTCCGGCAAAGGAAAATACGGTTTCAAGAAATATGGGGCCTCCGTCCACCACGGGCCTCTCAAACAGACCCAGCACCAGCCACAGAAGAAAGATGAACAGAAGCAGCACCTTCAGCTTGGAAAGGAGGACCAGCATATATTTCTGGATGCGGCAGGTACACCACAGCGCGATAAAAAAGGCGAACAGGAACAAAAGCGCCACTCCCGACTTGATCAGGCTGGTCAGGATGGCCATGACCACGAAAAAAGCGAACTTGGTCCTGGGGTCCAGCTTATGCAGGAGGGAATCCCCATCCACGTATTTCAGGTAATCCATTATCTTCCTCCCTCCTTTTCGGCATGGCGCTTCACGATCTGTTCCGTAAACGCCTCCACCGTGTAACAGATCCGATCCAGTCCCAGACTGTGGGACAGGCGCACAACAGGCGGCATCGCAATGCCGATCCGGTCAAAAATGTCACTTCTTTCCGCAAGCTCATCCCGGCTTCCCTCAAAGATCTTTTCACCGGCATTCAAGATCACCGCCGCGTCCACCGTGCGGAAAACAAGAGGGATCTCATGGCTGATCATGATGACCGTCTTTCCGTCCTTCTTCAGGGAGGCGATCAGCTCCTCCAACTGTCTGATCAGGAAGCCGTCCATGCCGAGGGTAGGCTCATCCAGGATGATCACATCCGCGCTGGAAAACAGGACAGAAAGGATCGTGAGCATGTGCTTCTGTCCCATGGACAGGTTCAGCGGGAAGGTTTCTCTCTCTTTTTCCAGATGATAAAGGGTCAGCACCTCCGTGACCTGTTCAGGAGTGAATTCCACCTGCTGCATCCTCGCGCAGAAGGTCAGTTCCCGCTCCACCGTTTCTTCAAACAGCATGTGTTCGGGGTGCTGGAACACCAGAATGATATTTCTGGAAATCTGCGCCACGGTTTTGGAAAGGATGGATGCGCCACGGTATCTCACATCGCCCTCCGTGGGCTTGTAAAGTCCGTTCAGATGCTTGACGAAGGTGGTCTTTCCGGAACCGTTCTGTCCAAGGATGGCGATCACCTTTCCCTCCGGCAGGTTAGCGTTCACATCGATCAGCGCATGGAAGCCGTCGTTAAAGGTTTTGGACAGATTATGCACTGTGACCACCGGGTTTGCCTGTTCCTGTGCGGGCCGGACGTGCTCCGCCTTTTTCTCCCCGATCAGCTTCCGTATCTGCTCCTGCCCGTCTTCCACCGTATAGAACAGCTCCAGGCCGTCGAAATGCTTTGACAGTTCCCGGTAGATCTCCACTTCCTGCGGGATGATGACGCCCAGTCTTTCCTGCAGCGCAAAATCCCGGAAGAAATCATCTCTCGTCCCGTCAAACACCACTTCTCCGTCCAGAAGGCCGACCACATGATCCACGATCCCCGCCGACCATACCAGGTTGTTGTCCACCAGGACAGTGGTATTGCCGTTGACGGAAAGCTGCTTCAGGATCCCCTGCACCATGGCTTTTCCGCCCGGATCGAGGGAGCTGACCGGCTCGTCCATGATCAGGATCTCCGGATCAATGGCGAGGACGGACGCGATGCAGACGGACTGTCTCTGTCCCCCGGAAAGGTTTGCCACGCTGCGGTTCCTCAGATACTGAAGATTTAAGAGGTCGAGTACATACTCCATCCGCTCCGCGATCTCCGCCTGGGGAAGTCCCAGGTTCTCCATGCCAAAAGCGATAGCGTCCTCCACCCCGTAGCCGAACAACTGGTTCTCCGGCGTCTGGCTGACCACGCTGACGAAGGTCTTTTCCGGTATATCGAAGCTTCCTTCCAGCACCCCGTTTGAGATCAGTTTCGGGATAACCCCGGACATGATCTCCACCAGCGTGGATTTTCCGCATCCGCTGGGCCCCACGATCGCCGTGACTTTCCCCTTTTCAATGGAAAAGTCCACGTTTTTGAGGACCTCTTTTCCATCCGCCGAATATTTGTAACTGATGTTGTTTACTCTGTAATCCACTTGACGTTCTCCTCATTTGCCTTCTGCGCTCAGCGGGATTTTCCGACCGGGAAGGTGGGCAGCGCTTCCAGATAGATGATATCCTTTCTCTTCGCGGCATCTCCCTCCGCCAGGATAGACGCCTTGCCGGCGATCTTCCCGCCGGCCTTTTCCACCAGGGTCTCCATGGCCTTCAGAGATTCTCCCGTGCTGATCACGTCGTCCACGATGAGGATCCTCTTTCCCCGGATCAGCTCGCTCTCCTCTCTGTCCAAGCAGAGGATCTGCTTCTTCTGCGTGGTGATGGAATAAACCTCCGTCACAAAGGGCTCCAGCATATAAGGCTTGACGCTCTTTCTGGCTACAAAATAGCGCTTCATGCCCATGATGCGCGCCATCTCCTGTACCAGCGGGATTCCCTTGGCTTCCGCCGTGATCAGATAATCCACCTCCGGTACGCGCTCCTTCAGCGCCGCGGCCGCCTTCACCACCAGCTCCGCGTCTCCCAGAAGCACGAAGCTTGCGATATCAAGATTATCGGATATCCTGATAACAGGCAGTTTTCTGATACATCCGACGATGTTCATTTCATAATATCTGTGCTCCATAATCCGTTCCTTTCCCTCTTCTCCGGCGTAGTTCTTTCAAAACACAACAATGCAGAAGGGGGAGTTCCCCCTTCCGCACCATTGCATCTTTACGCTGTCCAGATATACCGATATACCCGAACGCTATTTCCCACCCCATTATGCACCAATTATTTTTACTTGTCACGAAATATTTCAGATTTTTGTAAATTTCGTGTAAAATATACAGTCGTTTATGACCCTCATTCGCTGTCCGGCAGGAGTTTTACATGCACCATGATCCTGCGGGCCACTTCCCCTTCGTTCAGAGGGATATCTTCCACAGCCGTCTGGTTTGGCAGGAAGCAGTCTTCCTCCTCCAGTTCGGACATGATCCAGTTATATGCGGCATCCATGGCGTTTTCCACCGCGTCCTCCAGGTCCGCGCCGAAGGCTTCGCAGCATGCCAGATCAGGAAATGTGGCGCGGTATCCGCTTCCATCCTCCTGCGGGGTAAAAACAGCAGGATATATAAATGTCATTTTCTTTCACCTCCCGATTAACTTCCGTCCCATTATAATCAGGAGACCGCGTTTTTGTCAAACGCTTCCGGATTTTCTCAGACAGGAGAGACGATCGCCTTTCCGCCGGCGGACGCGGCTCACCCGACGATGCGGACCTCAAGGCTTCCTTTCCGGAACTTTTTCAGGAATTCCTCCCCGCCTTCTGATTCCCATTTCACCGTTTTCTCCCTGTCGCAAAAACGGATCTGCGTCAGACAGTATTCCCCGTTCTCATAGCCGTAACCGTCCCCTGCGTCCTCATACAGGGTAAAGCTTCCGTCCGCTCCGGCATATGCCTGCAGGCAGATATCCCGTCCTTCCATTTCTCCCGCGCTCTCTCCCGGCTCCATGACGGGGAGGATGGAACCCGCCTTTACATAGACCGGAATGTGTTCGATACCCGCGCGGGCTTCGATCTCCTGCCCGCCTGCAAACCGTTCTTCCGTGTACAGGTCATACCAGTCTGTTCCCGCAGGAAGATAAATTCTGCGGACAGACACCTCGCCTTCCATAGGCTCCGTCACGGGGCAGACCAGGAGGGACGGGCCGAACATATACTCATCCATGATCCCCGCCGCCTTTTTATCCTCTGGGAAATCAAAGACCAGAGGCCGCATCATGGTGCCGTTTTCTCTCCATACCGCCCCCGCCAGAGAATAGATATAGAGGAGCAGGCGGTATCTTCCACGGATGGCGGAAAGGATCGCCTCATAGAAAGGCTCTCCCGGATTTCCGAACTGCCACGGCTCCCTTCTGCAGTCCGTCCCGTGGCTGCGGAATACGGGAAGGAATGCCCCATACTGGAGCCATCTCACGTACAGCTCACGGTACGCCGGATCCTGGCAGCCATCTTCATATTCCCCGTTCCAGAACCAGTCATTTCCCTTCTTCACGAAAAAAGCGCCGATGTCCAGCGTCCAGTAGGGCATCCCGCTGGCGCAGAAATGAAGACCTGCCGCGACCTGGCGGCGCAGCGTCTCCCAGCTTGCACAGATATCCCCCGACCATAGGATGGTCCCGTATCTCTGGCTCCCCGCCCAGCCGCTCCGGGTGAGGTTGACCACGCGCTTCTGCACGCCGCCGGAAGCTGCCTGACGTTTCGCGTCCCAGTCTCTCTGGCCTTCGTAGATCGCGCGGGCATGATACATCCCATAGACGTTCGCCTTCTGGCGGGGCATGATCTCCGACGCCGCCTCCAGATATTCATGATACATCTCTCCCGGCTCCGGCTTCAGCTTCCGGCTCCACTCCGGCGTCACCGGCTCGCAGGAATCGCACCACCAAGCGTCGATCCCGTACCGGTACAGCCCTTCTTCCGCCTGCTTCCAGTACAGCTTCCGCCCTTCTTCCCGGAAGGCGTCATAAATCTCGCTTCCCGGAAGCAGCAGCCCCGCTTCCTGAAACTCCCGGTAATTGTCGCACTCCTCATTCATGTTCGGCCAGATGGAGATCATGAAATGCACATTTTTCTCATGCAGCCCCTCCGTCATGGCCGCAGGGTCGGGAAAACGCTCCTCATCGAAGGTTTTCTGCCCCCAGAGATCTCCCTTCCATGACATCCAGTCCAGCACCAGCGCATCCAGCCCGATGCCCCGTCTGCGGAATTCCTCCGCCGTCTCCGCAAGCTCCCGTGCAGACTCATACCGCTCCTGAGACTGGATATAACCGAACGCCCATTTCGGGAGCATGGCGGCACGCCCCGTCAGGGCGCGGAACTGTCCCACCACCTCATCCGGGCTTCCTGCCAGGAAATAATAATCCAGATACTCATCCGCCTCCGTATAGAGATACGAGCCGTACTGTGTATCGTCAAACACCGCCGTTCCCTGGGTGGACAGCAGGATGCCGTAGCCGTTTTCGGAAAGAAGCAGGGGGATGGCGATCTTCAGGTTTGCCTGATGCAGGTACTGAGTGGTATGTCTGAGGTCCCATACCCCTTCCTCCGCCTGTCCCAGCCCGTACAGCCGCTCTTCCGGCGCAAACTCCAGATACAGCCTGGTACGGCACAGCTTTCTGTCAAATACCCGGTCCGCCTCTTTGATCCTTTTCTTGATCCCGTCCGGCGTGACCGCTTCCTCTACACGGGTGTTCTCGTTGATCACCGGACGGAAGGAATCATAGCTTTCTGTATTTTTACTCTCCCACGCCCGCTCCGCCAGAAGCGGCGTCCCGTCAGGGCGCTCATACCGGATGGAGCCGGTAAAACGTGCCACGATCAGATGAAGCTGTGCCGTTTCCAGCCGGATCTCCCGGTCGTTTTCCTGCAAGTTCCAGCCACGGATATCCGCGCAGGCAAAAGTATCTTTCCATGCATAAGGTTCTGTACATGCAAAAGATTCAGACAGATCCGCATATTCTGCGCCCTGCTCCCCTGCGAAGCTCCCGTTTTCCGTCCAGGAAACACGGACCGCCCGCTCCGTCTGCGGGATCAGACGGATGATCCCCGCTTCTGAGGTAAGGAACAGGGCGTTCCCCTCCCGTGATATTCCGGTTATCACTCTGCTTTTTCTTCCGGATGCCTGCAACATATCGTTCTGCCTCCTCTATTATTTTTCATAGATCCACGCCTTCGCGCTGAAATCCCGGTCCGCCCTTCCATATTCGGAAAGGATCCTGCTTCCCTCAGGGAACTTAGGATGAATGTCCTTCGAATTTTCAAACCGGTGCAGGATGATGAGCCCCCTGTTTTCCCATTCCCGGACGAGCACCTGCTCCCCCTGTGGATGGTTGTAGCTTTTTGTGCTGCAGCTTCTGTGGGTGGTGATCCCGTATTTTATGATATCCGCCGCCTTTTTGTAGAAGGCGATCCCTTCCTCCACCAGCTTCCACTGCTCATCCGACAGATCGTAGATGTCCCCGCTCAGGCACATCCTTCCCAGGAACGTGGATATGATGGAATAAAAGATCCGCTCCCTGCTGTCCCCCGCGCGCAGCACCGCCCAGATCTGGCTCTGCTCCGGTTTTATCACGGCGTGCAGGTTGGCGGCGATCAGGGGGATTGCCGTGGTCTCATGGGCGTCGGAAAAGCTCGCCTGACTGACCAGCTCCATCATGGAGGGCTCCAGGCGGTGGCCGCCGCTGGAACAGTTTTCGATCACGATTTCTGGGATCTCCTGCCGGATTCGCTCAAAGAAGCGGCGGCTTGCCGCAATCTTCCGGTAAAGCGCGTCACCCGGACTGTCCCCGCCGTCGCACCCCATTCCCATGGTCTCGTTATAATCGATCTTCACATAGCCAAAGCCGCCCTCCTTCAGGGTGCGGATCACTTTTTTCTCCAGATAGTCTGTCACCCAGGCATCTTCCATGTCCCAGAACCTCCGGTTTCCCACCGTCAGCGGCACGCCGTCCTTTTTCACCAGATGTTCCGTATTCTGAAAGCTCCGGCTCTGATCCGCGACGTTTTCCATTTCGAACCACAGCCCCGGGATCATCCCCTTCGACCGGATGTGATCCGCAGCCTGCTTCAGGCCGCAGGGAAAGCTTTCCTCATTCACCTCCCAGTCCCCGATATTCCGGTACCAGTCTTTTGCGCCGCCGTACCAGCCGCAGTCGATCACCAGATAGCGGATTCCCTTTCCTTCCAGCTTATCACAGATTTTTTTGATATTTTCAAAGGAAGGATTGCCCCAGGTGGTGCAGAACTCATTGAAGGCGATCCCCATATCCGTATCCGCCGGAGAAATCTTAGGATGCTGCGCCCGTACCAGCCTGTCACAAACCTGATACAAAGAAGTCCCCTCCGCGATCACCGCCTCCGGCGAGACAAAACGTTCCCCCGGTGCTAGCCTTTTCAGCCACTGCCCGAAATCCCGGTCGGCGATCCCGCCCGTTACGGTAAGCAGCTCGCTTTCCCTGCACAGGATCTCCATCTGCCAGGAGGAAGCACAGTATAACTGGATTCCCACGATTTTCCCTGAAGCGCCATCCTCCAGAGCCAGAAAGGGAAAATACTTCCGGACGGGCATGGAGCCCACGTTTCCAAATTTTTCCACGCGCACGCCCGCTCCGCTCCAGGATTTTTCCAGATGCAGGTCTTCTATCGTCTCCGTCCGCAGCTTTCCTTCCGCGCTCCAGAAGGATTGGAGACGGTGGATCCTGTCCGCCTGCACATCCTTCAGGGCAAAGGAGGCAAGCATCTCCATGGCGATCTCCTTAGGACTGTTGTTTTCTACCTCCGTCCAGGTCCGGAGGGCTTCCCCGTCCTGCCTTTTATGTACCGTCAGGACGACGCCGTCCTCGTTTTCATACCGGACCGCTTCCGGGCTTTCTGATTTTTTTGCAAAGCCCTCCATGGTCCGGCTCTGATACATGGTCAGGCCGCAGGAAAAGCCTCCTGCATAGCCGTCTCCTGTGAGCTTCATTTCCGCATATAGTTCCATGATTTCCTCTCCTTTTGTCCCTGCAAGCAGCATAAGTTTCTTTAAAAATAAAGGAACTTTATTTATTCTTTTATCATTTTATATATTTTGTTCCAATCTTACAATGGCATATTTTTTATCTATATTCCATTCTGAAACCTGTTCATAATCTTATATTTTATGGGCAGTATTCTTATACTTTTTCCTCGAAATTCATTTATAATTACCCTATAAAAATACATTTCACCTTGTTTCCGGGTGATGGCACTTTTGTTTTCTTTTATTTTACTTTAAAGGAGAAATACTTTGAAACCAAAATTCAAACGGATCCTCTACGGAGGAGATTATAATCCGAATCAGTGGCCGGAGGAAATTTGGAAAGAGGATATGCGCATTTTCCGGAACGCCCGGATCAACAGCGCCACCATTAACGTTTTTTCCTGGGCGAAACTCCAGCCTTCCGAACATGAGTACCATTTTGATGAGCTGGACCGGATCGTGGACATGCTTTCGGAAGAAAACTACGACATCGTCATGGCCACCTCCACTGCAGCGCTTCCTGCCTGGATGGTCAAAAGATATCCGGAGGTCATGCATACTGATCATGAAGGGAGACACCATAAATTCGGCGGCCGGCATAACGCCTGCCCCAATTCCCTGGTATACCGGCATTTTGCAGCGGCTCTGGTGGAAAAGCTGGCGGAAAGATATGCACAGAGTCCCCACGTTACCTGCTGGCATGTCAATAACGAATTCGGAAACGTATGCTACTGCGACATCTGCCAGAACGCCTTCCGCGTCTGGCTGAAGGATAAGTACAAAACCATTGCGGCGGTAAATGAAGCCTGGAACATGGAGTTCTGGGGACACACCCTATATGACTGGGACGAGATCGTGTTACCCAACGCGCTGGGAGATGGTTTTTCCCCGGACAAGACCAATTTTGCCGGAATTTCTCTGGATTACCGGCGTTTCATTTCAGACAGCTATCTGGACTGCTATAAACTGGAACGGGACATCATCCGCCAACATAATCCTGAAACAGTGGTGACCACGAATCTGATGGGCACCTACAAGGGGCTGGACTACTTTAAATGGGCAAAGGAAATGGACATCATCTCCTGGGACAATTATCCCGCGTATAACACGCTTCCTGCCCATACCGCAATGACGCATGACCTGATGCGGGGGTTGAAAGACCAGCCTTTTCTGATCATGGAGCAGACGCCCAGTCAGCAGAACTGGCAGAAATACAATACCCTGAAGCGTCCAGGGCAGATGCGCGCGTTGAGCTATCAAGGAATCGCACATGGAGCGGATTCCGTTCAGTATTTCCAACTGCGCCGCAGTGTCGGCGGCTGTGAGAAATTCCACGGCGCCGTCATCGCGCACTCGGGCACGGAAAACACGAGGGTCTTCCGGGAGGTAGCGCAGCTCGGGAAGGAGCTGGAAAGCTTAGGCACGTTCACGCTGGGAAGCGAAAAGCATTCCGAGGCCGGCATCCTGTTTGACTGGGAAAATTACTGGGCGCTGGAATATACCAGCGGGCCCTGCGCCGATCTGAAATATGTTCCGCAGATCCAGCAGTATTACGAATATTTTTACGAACACAATATTTCCGTGGACATGCTCCCGGTGGACGCCGATTTTTCCCGATATCAGCTCCTATGCGCTCCTGTTCTTTACATGATCCGCGGGAACATGAAGGAAGCACTGGAAGCCTTCGTCCGAAATGGAGGCATTCTGGTCCTGACCTATATGAGCGGTATCGTGGGAGCATCCGACAACGTATATCTGGGAGGCTATCCAGGCCCCTTACGTGAAATGGCCGGCATCTGGGTGGAGGAAATCGATTCCCTGCCTCCCGAGCTCTACAATGAAGTAAGATTTTCCGATGGGGGAAGCTCCAGATGTAATCTCGTCTATGACCAGATTCATCTGGAAGGTGCGGAAGCTCTGGGCGAATATATGGAGGATTTCTACGCCGGAACGCCTGCCGTTACCCGGAACCGTTTCGGAAACGGAGCCGTCTATTATATCGGCACACAGCTGGATAAAGCCGGACTCTCTCATATCCTGGAACAGGCCGCCGCAGAAGGCCGGGTCCGCCGCCTGATCCCAGAAGACTCCGACCTGGAAATCTCCTGCCGGGAAAGCGAAGACACTCGCTTCTATTATCTGATCAACTTCAGCGGTAAGGATCAGCCGGTACCGGAAAGCCTGACCGGAAAGAAGGACCTTATCACCGGCCGCGTCAGCACGGAGGAAGATGTGCTGAAGCCGTGGGATGTGAAAATCCTGACTGAGGCACTCTGAGCCTGCTCCTGCTTCCAAGAAGCCGGTACTTCTCAATCTATCATCCGGAAAAAGTGCCACCGGTGGCTTTCCACGCTGTAGCGGATCTCATAGGTCCGTCTACGTCCTTCGACCATCGACGCGCAGATGAACTGCTCGATCTGAAGCCCTACATAATAAACGGTCTTTCTGGAAAGTACGGCGCCGATCTCCACCTTCCGTACCCGGTTATCCTCATCCGCGTACCGGAACCAGAGCGGATGGATCTGACCCGTGGTATCGCACAGGGCCGCCACCTGGATCGGAAGGTTCCGGTCCACTTCAACGGTCTCCGGCAGCCTGGGGCTGCGGCCCCGGCCCGCCGCTGCCGTCTCCGTCTTTTCCCGGCTTTTTTCCTGTACACCATGTTTTAAAGCAGCCTGTTTCATGCGTTCACCTTCTTTCGAACATTCGTTCTTTTGTCCATCATATCAGAACAGATGTTCGTTGTAAAGGGCTAAGGAGCATTTCCAGCAATTACCGCTCTCTTCTCCGCGCAGCAGGTGCGCAGGTTCACATAAAAACAGTTCATTCCCTCCCGATATTCCACGCCGATCGAGGCATGATGATTTGCCGCGATCTCGTTTGCAATGGCGAGACCGAGCCCGTAACCGGCGCAGGAGGCCCGCACCCTCTCGTCCCGGTAAAAGCGCTGAAAGATCATCGGCCGCTTCTCCTTGGGGATGGCTTCTCCCTCACTGTTGACCCAGAGCCTCGCTCTGCCATGTCCGGAGGGCGCCAAACGGACTTCCACACGGCCTGTACCGGACGCGTACTTGACCGCATTGTCCAGAAGGACTTTGACGAGCTGGGCCAATTGGGAGGCATCTCCCTTCACGAACACGTCATCCGCCACCTCATAACGCAGCTCCTTTCCAGCCTGAAAGAACAGGGGTTCGAAAACCAGGAGCTTTTCCGTCAAAAGATCGCTGAAGGAGAATATCTCCCGGCTTTCCTTTTGTTTTGTCCCGATATCCCCTTTGGCAAGGAGCAGCAGGTTCTCCACCAGGGCGCGCATATCTCTGCATTCCTGATGAATATTCGCAAGCCAGCGCTCCGCTTCCTCAGGAAGTCCCGCACAGCGTTCCCGCAGAAGCTCCGCGTTGGCGGTGATGACTGTCAACGGCGTCTTCAGCTCGTGGGAGGCATCCGCCACAAACTGTTTCTGCAGGCGCAGAGACCGGGCAATGGGCCTGACCGCCCAGCGGGAAAAAAGGAAAGAAAGCCCCAGGAATACCAGCCAGATGGCCGCGCACGCCAGGCCGCCATATCGGATCAGGGCGTCCCGAAACGTGTCCCCATAGGAAGTATCCGCAAAGATCAGCAGATGTCCTGCCGGCTGCTCCACCCTGAGATATCTGAGCTGATAACCGTCCAGTATGCCGTCATCCGCCTCCGCCGCCATGCCGAGAAGCGCCAGATGCTCCAGATACCCTGCGCCCGGGAAGGAATTGTAAGCGCCTTCCCGCATGACGACTTCCCCGCTTTCCGTCACCAGCACAGAAAAATAGGGGATCCTCACCTGGGGTGCCGCGTCAAAGATCAGCCGTTCCCCCGGCTGCTCCACCGCCCGTTCCAGGATCAGTCTGCTTTCCTCATTTCTCCGGTTCTGCAGCACAGATACCAGGGCGGTGAAGGTGATCCCGATCACCGCCGTCACAATGAGCATGTTATAGATGATGAATTTCCGCCTCAAGCGGCTGATCTCTTTCATGGCGTCCTCCGGTTTCCACAACGGGCCTGCATGTTTTCCCTGTCTTTTCTTTATTTCTTCATGATCCGGTAACCCAGCTTGCGGCTTGTCACGATACAGATGTCTGCCTTTAAAAATTCCAGTTTTTTCCTGAGGAAGGAGATGTATACCTCCACATTGTTTTCCACCGCGTCCGCATCGTTTCCCCAGACCTTCAGAAGCAGGGTTTCCTTGGAAACCACCTGCTCCCTGTTGACCATGAGGATCCGCATGATGTCATATTCCTTTTTGCCGAGAGGGATCTGCTTTTCCGGCCCTCTAAGGGTGTAATCGGCCTGGCTTAAAGTGATATTTCCAAAAGAAGGATTTTCCGGGATCATCTCGCCCCTGCGCCGGACCAAGGTCTTTACCACGGCGGTCAGCTCCTGCATGTCAAAGGGTTTGGTCAGATAATAATCCGCCCCGCTTTCCAGCCCCAGCACCCGGTCCTCCAGCTCGCTTTTTGCCGTCAGGATCAGGACCGGCACATTGCATCCCTTCTGACGCACCTCTTTTAACAAAGCAATCCCGTCCTTGCCGGGCAACATGAGATCCAGGATGGCCGCGTCATAGCCGCCCGCAGGCAACAGCGCGGCTCCCTGGTTTCCGTCCTCGCAGATATCGCAGTCGTACCAGTGTTTCAGGATGTCCCGGATGGACTCTGCCAGCCTTCTGTTGTCTTCTATGATCAAAATGCGCATGGTCGTTCCCCGCTCTCACAGTTTTCTCTGAAAATGATTATATATGCCAAAGGCACATTTTACAATCCCCCGTCCGCGCAGGACAGGGCATCTGCTCCTGCAGGCTTGACTTTGTCCGTTCCCGGCGGACGGGCAGATAACAAAAAAATTCAGCCGCCGGACCCGTGTGTTCCCGGTCCCGGCGGCTGTCAGAAAAGTCTGTGCCGTTATGGCTGAATCCGTATTTTACCTCGCCCGGATCTCCTTGCGCATGAAGCAGATATAGGAGAGAGCAAACATGATGATCGTCAGCGCCAGCAGTCCCACCAGATGAGGCCATACCAGAAGCAGGCTCTGTCCCAGTGACAGATAGCCGCTGATGGCTCCTGAAAGCTGCTGCGGCAGGATCACGTTGGTGGTGCGCACCGTGGGATCCATGATAGTGGAAATCGCCTCGCTGTACAGATAATAAGGCGACAGCCTGTTCAGGCCGTACATGAGGTCATAATAATCCAGCACCTGTCCCCAGGTCGTCACATCCTCCGTGGGATACAGCGCGCCCATGATGATATTGACCACCAGAGACATGAACAGCGCGAAGAAGATCCACAGGGCAATGACGATCATGGCCGAGGTCGCCGCATGGCGGCAGACCACGGAGAAAAAGATCGACAGCGCCAGCCAGAAGCAGATATATACGGAGGTGAAGAAGAGCATGGAAAAGATACGCCCCACCTCATCCCCTGTGGGCGGGATCCCCACCGTGATCAGGCCGATGGCGCTGATCACGAGCCCCATCGCGAACACCATGATGAAAATGATCGTGGCTCCTGCCAGGAATTTTCCATTGATGACGGCGTCCCGGTAGATCGGCTGCGAGACCAGCCGGTTCAGCGTTCCTTCCGACCGCTCGCTGTTGATGGCGTCAAAACCCAGCGTCAGTCCCACAAAGGGCCCGAGCAGCGCGATGAAAGAAAGGAACGAAGGGATCGACTCTCCGCTCAGGGTAAACAGCTTCAGAAAGATGTTGTTGGGGTCCGATTCCACCGCCTCGGAAAGCCCGGACAGCGCGCCGTAAATACTGGCGCAGCTCGTCAGCAGGATCAGCGCGAGGATGATCAGGAAGCGCTTGCTTCTTAAATGATCCGCCAGTTCCTTTCTGTACAGGGCATACAGCCCGCTTCTGTGCGGCTTCGCGTCATCCCTGATTTTTACGGAACGAAAGAAAACGTCCGCTCTTTTTCTGATCGAACTGAGCATGTTCTTTCTCTCCTTTCTCAAAGTATCTGCGGTAGATTTCATCCAGAT
>DWYY01000002.1 GCA_019118445.1 Candidatus Eisenbergiella merdipullorum
AATGTGTTTTTATTTACGTAACTGGCAGGTCACGTTTTTATTATACACATTAGGAGTTTTTATATCTGAATACATCGCTAAAGCTCCTATGGAACCACGCGACTATCGCGTGGTTTTCTTGATACAAGAAACCGCTGCGCCAATAAATGGCGCGGCGGCTTTTTTTGTTCCGGTCAGTCATCATATTCTATTTCATAGCTTACGATGTCGCCGGTGGAGGCATTGACTTCATAGGAATATTCCCTCCAGCCTGCTTTCCATTCCAGTTCATATACAGCGATGCCGTGTTCATAGTCAAATCCGATCTCCATACGGCGGGTGTCGCTTTCAGCAACCCCGGCGTGGGACAGAGCCGCCTGTTTTGCGGCTTCAGCGGTAATGTATCCGGTTCCGGGAGCGGCGGAAGATGCCGATGAGGAGGCAGGCGCCGCTGTTGTGGAGGGGGCGTAATATTCCGCGTCATAGTCGTAGGAGAGGATACTTCCGCTCACAGCATCGATGTCATAATCGTATTCCATATTTCCCTGGTAAAATTCCACTTCATATTCCGCGCGTCCGTCATCGTAATCCAGATGCGTCCGGATGAAGGTGACGTCTTCCGCGGCAAGACCTGCGTTTTCCAGAGCGATCTGGCGGGCTTTTTCACTGCTGATGTAATTGGAGGCAGGGGCTGCAATCGCGGTGGCTCCGGCAAGAAGGGCGAATCCAAGTGCGAAGGAGGCTGCGGTGCTCATCATTTTTCTTTTATTCATTTTCTCATTTTTCCTTTCTTGTATGACGTTTTAAGTTTTGTTTGGTATGTCTGTATCATAGGGAAGAAAGATTAAAGAAACATTAAAAAAGAAAAATTTATCAGAAGGACTCCGAATCCTGTCGCATTTTGTCGGATTCCGCATAGATTATACTAAAAGCATTCTGCCAAAACGGCAGAAAGGAGCAGATACATGTCAACGATCGGAATCATACTCCTGTGTATCGCTGCCGCCGTTGTGTTTGCCGTTCTTCTGATCCTGTCCATCCTGAAACTGCGCACGCGCTTTTTTACCCCCACAGAGGATAAGGCCGCACAGCAGGAAGCGCTGAACCGGGACATAAAGGCGGCGGGCTTTGCTTACAACAGAAAAGGAGACGTATTTTATTCACTGATGGACTGCTGGCAGCGGGAAATGGGCTACTGTCAGCTTTATGATGAAGGTTCCTCCTTGTTCAACATGGTGATGCACTGCGAACCCGTCCGTTTTTCCTATGCGGGAAAACGCTGGATGATCGAGCTGTGGAAGGGCCAGTACGGGATCACCACAGGAGCGGAAGTGGGAATCTACAATACAGACCGGGAGGATATCCGCTCCGAGCGCTTCACCGGCCCTTTCTACGACTGCGCCCGGGATTCGGAACGCCTTCCCATGAGCTTCGTGCTCCGCAAAAACGGACGTGTCCTTTTCAAAAGAAACGGCCTGCACTGGTGGCTGACCGGATTCCGTCTGGGAGAGTTTTCTTCGCCTGACGAACTCACCCTGGATGTACGCATCCGTTTTCCAAACCGCGCAATGCGGGACGCCTTCCTCGGCGGTCTTCAGGAGCTTGGCTACGGCGGCCGGGAATACGCCGTATATGGAAATACCGTGACCGTTCACTATACCACGCCGCACAATCCCCAGCCACTCTCCCACGGTTCTCTTCAGGAGGCGGCTGTCCAGGAGATCAACGAGGCTAATTGCGCGCTGTACCGGCAGGTGACAGGAAAATATACGGATACCCTGGATAAGCTGGAATACATCAAGGCTCTTGTTCCGGAACTCTATGAATTTTTCCTGCATTCCCTGTACGGGAAAGCCTTTTATGACAGCTTCCGCTGGCTGCTGGACCTGATCCATGCACAGAGGCCCGCACCTAAGCCGGTCCCGCCTGCCCCTTATCCGCCGGGCACCTGCCCTTCGGAACCCTGTGCGCCGGATTCCTGTACGCCGGATTCCTGTGGCAGCCCCTCCCCCTGCAGGCCGCGTCCGGATTCCTGCTGTCTCTCCTGCAGGCCCAACCGGCTCTGCTGCGGATGCTGCGAGGAATGCCCGTACCGCCGGGTTTCCTGCGGAAGCCGTTCCTCCTGCCAATCCTACGGTTCCAGACAGCACATGAGCCTGAGCTATCACTGTCCAGACCCGCCTGCGTCTGAGGATTGCCGCACAGGCCGGGAAAGGAGGCAGGCAGATGCCCTCTCTTACCGCAAAGCTCGATAAGCTCTATGCCACATCGCCCGTTCTGCCCTTTGATAACAGCTCGCGCATCATCATCATGAGCGACTGCCACAGAGGGCAGGGCAACGGAGGCGACAATTTTCTTCCAAACAGCGTGATCTACCAGGGCGCTATGGAATATTACTATCGGAACGGTTATTCCTATATCGAGCTGGGCGACGGCGACGAACTCTGGGAAAACCGCTGCATCGGCGTGATCCTGCGGACCTATGGCCGCATCTTCCGGCTGTTGGGAGAGTTCCAGAAGGAAAACCGTCTCTTTCTGCTCTATGGCAACCACGACATCGTAAAACGCCGGAAAACTTTCGCGCAGGCAGCCTGCGATGCCTATGCCTGCGACGCGCCGGAAGAACCGGATAACATTTTTGAACAGACAAAAGCTTCCGAAAGCCTGATCCTGGAAAACCGCGGCACCGGGCAGCGTCTGTTCCTGATACACGGCCATCAGGGAAGCCTTTTAAACGATGAACTGTGGCCGCTCGGCCGTTTTCTGGTCCGTTACCTCTGGCGGCCATTGGAAATCATTGGCTTTACCGCCCCCACGGGTGCGGGCCGTTCCCGCAGGCTCATGGAAAAAATAGAAAAACAGCTTTGCTCTTACGCTTCTTCCACCGGAAGGATCCTCATCGCCGGGCATACCCACCGGCCTGTTTTCCCGGAGCCCGGCGCCTGCCCCTATTTCAACGACGGAAGCTGTGTCCATCCGCAGTGCATCACCGGACTTGAGATCCGGTCAGGCCGCATCAGTCTGGTACGCTGGGCCGCGTCTTCCGACGACAGCCTTCATCTGGTCATCCGGCGGGAAACGCTGAACGGGCCGACAGCGCTTGAGGAATATGACCAGGCCCAAAGCTTTGGTTCTTTATTAAAATGACTTCAGGCCGGGATCGGATTCCCGGCCTGGGGCCTTCTGTACACACAGCGAAAAGTCAGAGCATTTTCCAGCCACGGCGGCTGTTAAATAAATGGCCTGCGGTCCAAAACATTTTTCAGCGGCGTCTCGCAGTCAATTTTTCCGGGCAGGGCGATCTGAAGCTCTGATAAGGCGCAGACAGCCCCAAACAGCATGTGAAGATCATTGAGCCCCTCATCCGTTTCCGGATCCAGCGAATCCAGCCAGGGAATATATTTCTGAGCGAAATCCCATAAAAGCATTTTGATCTCATCAAAACGATATCCTGTCTGCCGGGAAGCGCGGTTCATTGCGAACACCCAGTCTATTTCCATAAAGCCGACGCTTCGTCCAAACGTATCCGGCAATTCTCCGTTTTGATACATATCGATGCAGGAATCGATCAGCCGTTCCGGATTCGGAAATGCCTCTCTTGCATTTTCATAATTAAACAGATAATGGAACCAGCCAAACAGCTGATGCGACAACGGCGCAGTACCGGGATGTCCCGATACCCCAAGTCCTGTCCGCTTATCATTATTCTGATCCAGCCATCCAAAATATTTTTTTCTCCATTGCATATCCGCAGTTCTGGTAATTGTGAATGCGGCGGCCAGGCCGGCCCCCTGATGCGAATTATTCCATGGATTATCGCCCCAATCCAGCCCGTTCAAAAAAGAAGCCATTTCTTCATAATCCAGATATTTCAGCAAATCCGTAAGAGGATACAGAGGGGAAGCGTCAAACAGTTCGAGGGCGGCGATACAGTGCGCCGTCGTATGTATCGTGTGATGCGTTCCCTCAAAATACAGTCCGGTCTGAGGGTTCTGCATTTCCTGCAGGGTTTTTATCCATTCTTCCCTTTTTTGCGGGTCCCCTGGAAAATGGCCGATGGTATACAGGATATTGGCAGCGTCCGCGCAGCCGTATTCGTTTACCCCCATCTTGCGGCTTTTTTCCGCATCCTGCCATAAATACCGCGCATACCTCCCTTCCCCTATCCGATGCTTCTCCACAATGCTGTCTGCTTTTGCGATCAATCCACTGATATTCATGCTGTTTTTTCCTCCATGCAGCTAATTTCCTTCTGCGCTCCTTCTTCTTTTTCTTCTGTATCCGCTCGGCGTCATCCCTGTGCTCTTCGTGAAAAACGCACTAAAGTTAGCCAGTTCGTCAAATCCCACCGCCCCGGCTATTTCATTGATGCTGTTCTCTGTACTCCTAAGCAATACCTTCGACTTATTGATCCTCTTTTGCGTATAAAGCTCCATCGCGCTCATATTAAAATACTGATGGCACAATCTTTGTAACTGGGAAGGCGAAATGCTGAAATGTCTGGCGACGGTATCCACATGAAGCCTTTCGGCGATGTGGGCCTCCATGTATTCTGAGATCTGCCTGTCAATCCTCCCCCTTTCTCCGTATTCTAATCGCTCCACGATCTCAGCAAGGCCTTCGCAAGCCAATATTGATGCTTTCATTGTATCAACTTCGCTTCCATTTGCAAGCAGCATTTCCATTTTCTGCGTCCGTTCCAGGAAGGACCAACGCCCAGATAGAGTCCAGCAGCCGCAGCCCATAAGCTTTGACGATCTGTTTCTTCCGCTTCCTCACTCCATGGGAAACGTCACCCTCCAGTCTCCCTTAACCAATTCTGAACAGGTGCTGAAATACCCCCAGACAGACCATCCCTCTGTGATCATTTCCGTTTCCACCTCAAAAAAATATTCCTGATAGCTTCCGGTCTGTTCCTCATCCCAGAAGCTCACGCTTCCAAAGCTGGAAACGACATTTCCCTGCCCGTCCTTCAGGTAAACATAGCCATGATTGTCCGTCTTCAGGATATCCGCATAATGTACCTGGATGTGAAGCCTGCCGTCCACCCATCCGTATGCAGTGACCGTCACGCCATCCACCGGAGAAAAGGTCTGGCCCTCATCCGGTTTCAGAAAGCCTTTCCGCTCCTCCTCTTCGACTTTTTCCATATCCATCCCGCCGCTTCCACGGACGGACACGTCTAACTGAAGCTCCGCTTTTTCCTCTATCTGGCTCAGGTCCATCTCCGGCAGTTCCTTCTCCACCCTCTGTTTTCCAGTGAGAAATCCGGAAACGCGGAAATCAACCTTCTGTCCATCGATTTTTTCCCCATTTCTCTGCTTCATCTGAACCAGAAAAAACGCTTTCCCGCTCTCCGGATCAAAATCGATCAGGGAACAGGTGCCGGAACTGTCCCCGGAGGAACAGATGGAATAGCTGTCAAACAGATCCACGGTTTCATCGATTCGTTCCCCTGCAAGGTCCTGCATGGAAAGGCAGATTTCCGCCGTATCCGCATGCACATACACTGCTTCCACCTCCATCCGGATTCCGTTGTCCTCACAGGAAACCTGAACCGGCGTAAGGCGTTTCGCAGTTTCCGGATAGAGAGAAAACAGGATTTCGTAGGCCGGCATGCTTCCCGCCGCCACGGCCGCAAGCAGGGAAGAAGCGGAAAGAAACACCGCCCCCGCCAAGCATGCCGCCGCAATGCGCAGCCGCCTCAGGACACTGCGCGGCAACCCAAGCGGCTGCTTGAGAAACCTGCATAGAAACCCGCCTAGCAGTCTGCAGGGAAACCTGCGCGGCAACCCTCGCGCCGATCTCTCCTGTCGCTTGATCGTCTTTCCCGCTTCCAAAATATAACGGTCCTCAATAGCGCTGACCGCCGCTTCGATATCCCGGATATTCATAAGCTCCCCCTTTCTGCCTGTTTCAGATATTGCTTCAGCTTTTCTCTGGTCCGGTGCAGACACACCCTGACCGCATTCCGGGTCATATGCAGATTCTCCGCGATCTCCAAAATAGAAAGGCAGTACCAGTATCTCTGCACGAACATCACCCGGTCCCGGCCGGGCAGCGTTTTCAGGAATGCGTTCAGTTCTCCCGCCAGCTCTCTCGCCAGAATTTCCTCCTCCACGCTTCTGCCGCTGTCCAGGCAGTCCGCGATCTCTTCCAGGATCACGTCATACTGACGGTTTCTTTTCTGTGCGGTGTTGGAATGGTATCTTTTCAGGGACAGATTCCTTACGATCCTGCAAATATATGGCTGAAGCATGTCCGGCCGTTCGGGCGGAATCGCGTTCCAGGCCGCCAGAAGCGCGTCGTTCAGGCATTCTTCCGCATCCTCCCGGTTATTCAAAATTTTACAGGCAATGCTTCTGCACAGCCCGCCATATTTCCGGGACAGCTCCACAACAGCGTTTTCTGACCGCTCGAAAAAGAGCTGAATGATCAGATGGTCTTCCAAGTGCCTCCACCTCCCTCATCTGTATACTACGTTTTTCCCCCTTTGTATTACAGGATATCTTATTTTTCCGAAAAAAAATACCGAAACCCCGTCCTTGATTTACTGGGGCAGCTTCCGTATAATAAATGATGTATCACAGTAAAGATGTAAAGAGTTAAAGGGGTAAATTAAAGGAGAAAAGGGAAAAATGGGAGATTCACTTCAGATCATGATCGTCATGATCCTCTACATGCTGGTGGTGATCGGTATCGGCCTTGCATTCGCAAAAAGATCCAATCAAAGCTCTGAGGACTATTTCCTCGGCGGCAGGACGCTGGGGCCGTGGGTCACCGCCATGAGCGCGGAAGCGTCGGATATGTCTGGATGGCTGCTGATGGGACTGCCCGGCGTCGCCTACTGGAGCGGTATTTCCGATGCAGCCTGGACAGCCATCGGCCTTGCCGTAGGGACCTATGTCAACTGGCTGATCACGTCAAAACGGCTCCGCCGCTACAGCGAGAAGGCGGGAGACGCTATCACGCTGCCGGAGTTTTTTTCAAACCGTTTTCATGAAAAAAGCAAGGTCATCATGACCATCGCTGCACTGTTCATTCTGATCTTCTTTACCGTGTATGCGGCAAGCTGCCTGGTGACATGCGGCAAACTGTTTTCCACTCTGTTCGGCTTTGGGTATGTACCCATGATGATCGTGGGCGCCGCCTTTGTGCTGATCTATACCATCATCGGCGGATTTCTGGCGGAGAGCGCCTCGGATTTCATGCAGGCCATTGTGATGATCGTTGCGCTGCTGGTCGTAGTCGCAACCGGCACGGCTGCTGCAGGAGGACTAGGAGCCGTGTTGGACAACGCGGCGTCCATCCCTGGATTTCTGGATTTCTTTGGGATTGCCACACCGGCCACCATTGACGGAGTTCAGCAGGCAGTGGACGGCGTGCCGCAGTTCGGCGCCGCCGGGACATACGGCCCCCTCAACATCGTCTCTACACTGGCATGGGGACTTGGATATTTCGGAATCCCCCAGGTGCTTCTCCGGTTCATGGCGATCCGCAGCGAGAATGAGCTGAAACAGTCCCGCCGCATCGCCACGGTATGGGTGGTGATCTCCCTGTCCGTCGCGGTATTCATCGGCCTGATGGGGCGTGCCCTCTTTCCTACGTCGCTTACCACCGCGTCTGAGGCGGAAAATGTGTTTATCCTGCTTTCCACCAGCCTGCTTCCGCCGGTGCTGGCGGGTCTGGTCATGGCCGGCATCCTGGCCGCCACCATCAGTTCCTCGGACTCTTATCTGCTGATCGCGGCCTCTGCCTTTGCCAAGAACATTTACCAGGGGCTGCTGCACCGAAAAGCAACGGATAAACAGGTACTGACGATTTCCCGCCTGACGCTGTTAATGATCACTTGCGTCGCAATCCTCATCGCACTGGATGAAAACAGCGTGATCTTCTCCATCGTGAGCTTCGCCTGGGCGGGCTTCGGAGCCACCTTCGGCCCGCTGATGATCCTGTGCCTGTTCTGGAAACGGATCAATCGGACGGGCGCTATCACAGGCATGGTAAGCGGCGGCGGAATGGTGTTCATCTGGAAGCTCCTGATCCGGCCGTTAGGCGGGGCGTGGGATATCTATGAGCTCCTGCCTGCGTTCCTGTTCTCCTGCCTGTGTATCGTTGTCGCCTCCCTGTTGACAGCTCCGCCTTCTCAGGAAATTCAGTGGGAGTTCGATGAAGTCCGCTCAGGAGGCTGAACTTCGCCCGCTGCCAGGGATGCGATCAATTCCACATCCAGCTCCTGCTCCGGAGCGAATTCTCCGCCCGCCAGATACCGGTAAATGGAGGAAAGCAGCGCTCTCGCCTCGGGATACTGCTGCAGATCCTGCAGTCCCATGGAGGAAAACAGCAGCCTTCCTCCGCCGCAGCGGCATTCAAATAACTGGGCCATGGGCCGCAGATACGCGTAGCTGTCCATCTCCGTAATGATGGCCTGTATCCTCTTAGGAAGGATCACCGCGCGCTGAGATGCCATCGGCCACCACTGCCAGTCGGTGTGGCTGTCCGTGGGGAAATCCTCGAACAGAGGATGGGCGCTGTCGATGAGCTGTCCCATGCCGCCCGCCTGCTGGGCAAAGGTGCCGACCGACCAGAAATCGGTGGTAAACTGGGCCCGGATGGATTTTGGCAGCGCCTCCTTCGTGGAAGGCGGGGTCAGGTAGACACAGCCGCCTGCAGCGAGAACGCTTCTGGCCTTTTCATCAAATCGCTGTGTTTCGTACACGTTTTCCGGGCACACCAGATTTTCCGGAGAAACCGGCGGATAAACCCAGACAGGATAATAGTTCACCGCGCCGTCCACAGATACCTTCAGTGTCAGACGGGAGGGTTTTTTCACCGATTCCAGAGAAAGTTTCACACAGCCCGCTTCCGTCAGCGCTCCGGGCGGAAAGCTTCCCTCTTCCGTTTCCGCTCCGGCGATCAGCTCTCCTGTTTCTTCTGTGCCGGAGTCCTTCGCATCCGCCCACAGCGTACACTGCACTCTTCCGGAAAGCGCCGTTTTTCCATAATTGGCAATCTTCACGGGCACCGTCAGCTCTTCCGTGTTTTCCCAGGTGTAACGGGGAAGGAGCGCCAGCGGAAGCTGATCCCGGAAAAAAGCCTGAAACTTCGCGGGTTCGGCAAAGGGATACGGCTTCGGCTCCAGGTGGGAGTTCATCATGCCCACCAGCGCGGTTCCCTGTCCGGGGAAATCCTGCAGGCCAAGCAGAGAGATACCGGACAGCTCCTTTGTGCGCATCGCCGCTTCAATCTCCTCCCGATAGGCCAGGCGGGAAATCTCTCCCGTCGCCTCCACCTGTTTTTTCCACTCCTCATCGGAGATTCCGGCTTTTTTCACCCGCTCCTGCACCAGCCGCAGGTTGGCCGGATCGGAAATCCCCTGAAAAGCCTCCAGTTCCTGGAAGTCAGGAAGCACCTCGAACTGTCCCACCTCAAAGCTGAATACGGGTCTGGCATAGACCTTTCTGATTTCAGCCATGGATTCGTCGTAATTCTGAGCTGCATCCGGGTAACGGTTGTTGATATAACCCTGAAGCGCGCCGTCCTCTCCGCCGCCCGCATGGGTTCCGCGCAGATCATGGTCATAATATTTCTGAGAGGCGAAAAAGTCGCTCTCCGGATCCACGCCCTTATCGCCGTAATGGGCGTTGGAGCTGTCAGCGTACAGCCTTGTCGGATCCAGCTTGCGGGCAAGCGCCAGCATGCTGTCCATCCGGGAATGTCCTGCCGGCCCGGCCGCCAGCTCATTTCCGAAGGTCAGCATCACAAAGGAGGGGTGATTTGCCAGAGCCAGGATCACCTGCTTCAGTTCCGTCAGATAATAGGCGTAGCTTTCCGGCGCTTCAAAGGCATGCACCGGATCCCAGTGGGACAGCTCCGGCTGCATCAGCATGCCCATCCGGTCCGCCGCGATAAATGCCGCCTCCGGCGGGCAGTGGGAATGGAAACGCATGCAGTTGATTCCATAGGAGCGGTATCGGGCAAGCACGTCCATCCATTCTTCTACCGTCATGGGCGGATGGCCGGTCTCCGGAAATTCACAGCAGTTGGCTTCACTGCGCAGAAAGATCACCCGGCCGTTTAAAGCGAGCCTTCCCCTTCCATTGTCCCCGAAGGTGCGCACGCCGAAGGCCTCCGTCCTGCTGATCAGCTCCACCTCGCTCTTTTCTTCAGAAGAAAGATAGGCAGTCAGCTCATACAGATTTCCTTCCTCCATATCCCATCGGAAAATACAGTCGGCCAGAGGCAGCTTTTCCAGCACAAACCGGGTCCGGCCGGGCTGTACGCTGATCTTTTCTTTATATCCGGCATATTCATGCTCTCCGAATTTTTCCTTTTTCAGCGCGTCGCTTTCCACCCAGAGGGTGCCGCTCCAGCGCCGGTCGGAGGAAACCTCCGCCTGCACGGTCAGGGTATTGCCCTCTCTGTCCGGGTAGATCCGCAGAGAGGAGAGAAATACCGGCTCCTCCACGCGGAGCCGCAGATAGCCCAGCACGCCGTTCCAGTTGGTCTGCGTTTCATCCGTTGCCGCCGAGGAATACACGATAGCGTCGTGAGGCAGGCCAGGATAGCTGTTGTCGGACAAAAGCGTGATCTCATTGTCCCCGGTCAGAAGCCCGGTCACCTCGAACACATGCGGGGTGGAAAGGGTGCCCTCCGTAAAATGCGGCACCTCCTTTCCATCCACCAGAAGCCGCAGACACCTGGCCCGCTCCGCTTCCAGAAAGACACGCTTTCCTTTTTCCGGCGTAAAGGATATGCGCCGGGTCAGCCGCGCTTCTCCCTCAAAGGTATATTTTCTGGTAAACCGGGTGGCGATGGGCGCGTTCTCATCAAAGCCTTCCTCCGCGTTTCCAAGCGCCGCGTCCGGGTGCCACTGGTTCTGTCCCAGATCCTTATGCCCGATCCGGTTTTCATCAAGCGTTCCGGGAAGCTGCATGGAATAAACCTTCCCGTCTCCGATATCGGCCTGCCAGAGGCCGGACAGATCAACGTACATCTGAATTTCCTCCATATGATTTAACTAAAAGACTAAAAAAGCATTGTTCTGATTGTTCAGTATATCATAGAAGGAGCTGTCATGCCATTGCTGTGGCTTGCTCTTTTGTTTAGAAAATTTGCTGTGGATCGGGAAATGCCATAATACACAAAAAATAGCGCCTTGTCTGGTAAGGTAAGGCGCTACTTTTTGTAACACTTCATTGCCGACGGTCAGGTGTACGCTGACCAACGTCTTGTCAAAGATATTTATGCATGCCCTGGTACTTTGTCAATAAGCCCTGCCTATCAATCTCCCTCATAATCCCCAAAATCCGGAACGTCCAGCGTGATGCCGCCCTTCGTCACGGACTGATGGGCCATGAGCCCCGGAACCGTATATCTCGCCGCTTTCCACGCGTTCACCACCGGCTGCCTGCCAAGGAAAGCCGCTGTGCAGAAATCATCGATCAAAAACTGGTGGGACGCCATGTGGCCGTTTTCCATGCCGAGGTAGCTCTCCGGAAGGCGTTTTCTCTCCGCTTCCTGGATCGGCGCAAAACAATCCCACTGCCATTCATGATTTGCCACCCGTTCCAGGAAGTCAGGCTCATTTTGATGCTTTGTCATTTCTAAAGGATTCACTTCCGCGCTGACATCCTTCAGCAGCACACCTTTTTCTGTCTTCCTCGTCACCAGATGCTGGGCATTGTGGAACTGGTAGGAGCCCTCGGTCCCGTAGAAGGCTGAAACATAGGAGCTGGGCGCTTTATAACCAATCCGCCTGCATTCGTTCACCCGGGCGGTCCCGCCGTTTGCCAGCATCATCAGGGAATAGCCGTTGGAAAATACATTATCCCACTGGTTGATTCCTTTTTCGTAAATACCGTCATGCTCCTGGTCCTCATACCCGAACGCCACAACCTTTTTCACATAGCTTTCCGCAGCAGCGAGGATCATTGCCGTAGAATGGGTAGGGTAGAAAAAGGGCGGAACTCCGGCGCTCCTTTTGTCTGCCAGGAAATTCTCCGGGAAATGGCTGATGTCATGATGGTACTGGGATTCCCCATACACGAACTTTCCGAAGGCCCCGTTCTGATGCTGCTGCCTGCAGAACATGGAGCTGGGGTAATAATAGCAGGTTTCCCCCATCATATAGGTCAGCCCAGTCTGCTTTACCAGATCCACGATCTCCCCGCATTCTTCTACCTCACTTGCCATCGGCACGGCAGAGTAGACATGCTTTCCGGCCTTCAAAGCCGAAATGACCAGAGGGCCATGCAGATGCCGCTGCGCGAAAATGGCCACCGCCTGGATATCCTTCCTCTTCAGGACTTCCTCAAAGCTGTCTGCGATCTCTACCTGAAATTTTTTGCTGTATTCCTCCGCGCGGCTTCTGATCCTGTCGCACACATAAACCTTCTCCACATAGGGATGCGCCTTGAACAATCCCACAAAATTTCTGGCAAAATCCCCGCATCCGATTACCGCTACCGTCAGCTTACTGCTCATTTTTCTAATCCTCCCTAATGTCTGATTGTTATTTCCCTTTTTGCAAATTAATTGGAATAAATTTCTGACAGATTCAGCTTCTGCCCTTGCTTTTTCAGTCTCTCTGCCAGCCGCCCATAGGACAGCTCAGTAAAATCAGTCGTGAGAGCGGCCGCCGTCCCCGCCGCCTCGCCTGTGACGGCACAGGGAGGGATCACGCGGGAAATATCCCACATGCCATCATCCACGCTGATGCATCTCCCGGCGCTGATCACATTATGGAGCTTTCTGTTATAAAGCGTCCTGTATGGGATCTCATAGACCATCCCGCGCTTTCTCCAGTCCGCGATCATCCCGATGCTGTCCGGAAAACTCGCTCCGTTCTCCGTCTCCTTCAGGCAATACTCTCCTTCCATGCACCGGATCATCCTGAGCTGCGGCATACCGGCAATGGCTGTGGGTTCCAGCTCCTTCGATGTCTCTTTCAGCTTCCGGATATCCTTCAGGATCTCCTCATGGGACAGGAGAAGGAAATCTGTGACCTCCTGGCCGTCAACTCCATAGAATCGCCTGTTGATCAGAGGTTTGACCGTATCCTTTTTGTCTTCGTCAAAGACTTCCGCATACCCCAGCGGCCTCAGCCGGACCTTTTTCCCATCGGAGTAATAATACCAGCCCGCAAGGATATTTCCTCTGGAGAACATCCGGGTGGGAAGCCCTGCCAGCTCATACAGCAGGGCATTGCCTGTGGCGTCCACATAGCTCTTCGCCGTTATGGCAAACCTCCCGCTCTCGTTCTCCGCTATCACCCCGGTAATCCTGTCCTCACCGTACTGCACCGCGCAGATTCTGGCATCGTATAAAAGATGGACTTTCTCTTTTACCAGTTGTTCTTCTGCCAGCAGCGCCAGGTATTGCGGATTAAACGACACCTCATACCGCTTCTTTTTCCGTTCCTCCAGCGTCCCCTCCCTAAGCCAGGCGACAGGAAGCTCCGACTGGGCTCCCATCCGGATGGAAAGGCGGAGCAGTTCCTCCGCGATCCCGAAAGAAACCTGCCTGCCATTTCCGTCACAAAGCGGAAGATATCCGGCGATCAGCCCCGAAGTGGCAAGCCCTCCCACCATGCACTGTTTTTCAACCAGGAGCACATCCGCCCCATTTCTGGCCGCCGCCAGGGCAGCCGCGATCCCGGCGATCCCCCCGCCGGCCACAAGGACATCCGGGCGGTATTTCACTGGAAGCTCTCTTGCATTTTCTGTCATGTATTCTTTCATCTGTCTCCTCCGCATTGATAGGTGAATGGCATCCGGCCTCTTATCCCTTAATCCCCGTCATTGTAATAGAAGATACAAAGGCTCTCTGGAATATGGCATAAACAATGATCATGGGTAATACTGCGCAGGTGCTCGCCGCCATCAGATATCCGTAATCCGTTACGTACTGTCCCTTGCAAAGTGCGATAAACATGGAAAGCACTCTGTTTTTTTCGCTTGTCAGCGCAATTGTGGGCCAGAGCAGGTCATTCCAGGCAAACAGCAGCACCATGATCCCCATTGCGGTGATCACCGGCTTTGAGAGCTTACTTTTCCCCCTTTTGAACCCGATAGGATTTCTTATTATAATCCACCTCGATCCTGCTTCCGTCAGAATATAAAATTTCAAATACGCCGGGTGCGATTTCCCGGTGTCTTTCCATAAACTCTTCCTGAAGCCAGGACAGTTCCCCATAAGCCCTGCAGGTGGCGGCAATCCTTTCCACGCTTTCTTTTCGTTCTTTGGGGGTATGGCAGGCGTAGTCCAGCGTCCCCATCCAGTTGCCCCTGTCCTTCGTCGGCGTTACGAACTGAGAGTAGAAATAGATGGCCGGACGCCCTCCATACTCAACCACCTTCAGCCAGTCGTCCGCATCCGGATTGACAGTCGTCGTATAGGGATTTCCCATCACATATCCATGATAGACCAGATACCACAAAGGGACAAACCGGTCCGACAGCGGACATCCTTTATCCCCAAAGGAAATGTAAAGCCCGAAATCCATATCAGGAGCCGCGAAATCATATCCCCCCTCGGAACTGAAGCCGCCGAACAGCTTCCTGGACAGCCTCATGATCCTTCTCCAGTATTCCACACACTGCCTTGCCGTTACGGGATGCTTGGGAGAATAACAACTGCGCGGCGGAACCGTGCTGATCACATCGACATAATGAAGCCCGCGGAATCCTAGAGCCGCCACCCTGGGAAGCTCTTTCTCCGCCTGCTTCAGCGCCACCGCCGGGCACAGGTCATACATGGCGCCGCCGCTCCAGGAGGTTGCATTCTGAGAAACACGTCCGTCCTCCAGGTGGACCAGATCCTCTTCATTCCAGTTATCCGCGATGGAATACGCATCCGTGGAATTGGTATGGCAGACGATCAGATATCCCAGCTCCTTTGCCCTCCGGATCAGTTCTTTCAGTTTCTCTTCTCCGCCCAGAGCCGGCTCCACAGGGAAAATCTGCGGCCATCTGCCGTCGTGCCCCTTCCGGTTCCAGCCCACCAGACAGAATTCGGCATGCTCGATCCCCTGCCGATGGCATTCCTCCATCAATGCGATGACATCATCGAACGTACACGCCACTTTCATTTCCGGCTCCGTTTCCGGCGTCTGCTCCAGGACAGGCGTGGGAACAGGCTTCCAGCCCATACGGATCCGTATAAAAGGAGACCGTACCGCTTCCTTCAGGACTTCCTGTTCCTTTTCCCGCTCCCGGATCGGGCGGATTTCCCCCTTCTTCACCCGCCAGTCCCGGTATGCGTGAGCCACATCGTTATAATCGGCGTCCTTCTGCAGCCGCTGAAAACAGACCTCTATGGCTTCATAAGGCTTCCTGCCATGGATCAGAAAACGGGGAAAGACCGAGTACACCTGGTTTTCCACCTTCGCCACGAGGGCATAATCGTAGGTCATTCCCGTTACAATGGCGAGGAAGGAACGCCCCTCCGCGATCATGCCGTACATGGTCATCTCCGGCCCCTCCGTCACCACCTCGCAGTCCTGTCTCGGCCGGAAGTAACACAGGCAGTCGTCCCCCACGCCGCTCCTGCCGCGGGGCAGCACCAGATATCCTTCTTCCCCGGCCTTTGCCGTCGCAAAATCCACGCAAAGATCAACGGCTTCCACCTCCTGCCAGGGGATTTCTGCTGCCAGGAAGCCCTCTGCACTTTCCGGAAGCCGCGCCAGAGACATTCCTCCCATTTCCGTTAACGTCACCTCCACGGTCCTTCTTTCTCCATTTTTCATATGGACGATTGCTGTCATATTTCCTCCCTTTCCAAGCGTTTTCCGCTTTTCCTGCCGCCTGTTCTCTTCTCTGTCAGACGGTCAGGTATTTCAGCCTCATCATCACCGTCAGCCCACCGTTTTCATCGGAAGGCTGGAGCACAATCCCATATTCCTCTCCATACTGGATGCTGTTTTCCAGGATCGGCTGGAGCATCAGCTTACCCACTTTCGCGTTTTTCAACGTCTCCGGGATCCTCCATTCAACCCGGATCTCCATTTCTTTCCGCATTTTCTGGATTTCCAGATAATCCTTCGCGCATTCCACTTCCTCCTCCAACGAGATATAGGGCGTGGAAGAATCCAGAGCATACTTGAGGATTCCACACAGCCGCTCGATCATCTGCGTTCCCTCGCTGTCCCCTCCCTGGGATTTCACGCTTTCCCAGTAAATGGAATCCAACGTATTCAGCAGGAAATGGGAATTGATCTGCGCATGCCCGTACAGCATTTCCACCTCTGTGCGAAGCTGGCGTTCTGAACCCAAGATCCGTTTAAGCTCACTGATATCCAGATTATCCTCCAGGATCTTTCTGGCAATGACCTCCAGATCCTCTCCACGCCCGCGGAAGCTGTCCGCAAGCTTTTCCATCATTTTTTCTTCCAGCGGCGTTTCTTCTTCCGTAGCCTTTACAATCTGGGCCAGGCCGGACAGATATTTCCTATGCTGCCGATAGTAAAGCAACAGAAATGCGCTCACAAAAATGCTGCCAAGCAGCACAACGTCCAGGAAGACAGACCGGATCTCCGCCATGAAGCGGCTTACTTCCCTGTTCGTACAGCCATTTTGCCAGTTCAATCCCGTCCATCACAGGCATCTTGATATCACTGATGATCAGATCCACCGTATGCTTTTTTAAATATTCGCAGGCCGTATATCCGTCGTAAAATTTTTCCATCACCTGAAACCCATGCTCTTCCCATGGAAAATAGTTTCCCAGGTTATTCGACGTCCCTGCGTCATCGTCAATAATAATCAAACGGTACATCTGATCCGCTCCTCTCCTGCTGCGTCAATCCTTCCGCTACTCATTCCGAAATCCGCTCCATGGCTGTCAACACCCCGTATAACATATCCCGCCCCGATGTATGGCCGGTTTGCAGGATCTGTCCCAGCGCCTTCTCCGGAATCTCCTCCTCGTCCTCTATCAGCCACTCTGCCAAAACGCACAATGGCTGCGCGAATCTTCCCTGACACGCGCACTGCAGATATTTCCTGCTCACCTGCGTGGTCAGCTCTTTTCGGTCAAGGAGCGCTTCCAGCTCCCCGGCGATATCCCGGCTGCCCTTCTCCCTCTCTTCTCCGAATTCTCCCGAAAAAACGTTCATCACCGCCAGCATTCCGATCACGGCATCGTCGCAGGCGGGAGTCAGTCCTTTTCCCGCCCCGGCCACCTTCAGAAACCAATACAGAGTTTCTTCTGTTCCGCCGAAACAAAAAGCCTCAGCCAGTTCCGTCATCGCCTGACGGTATCGGACAGGGAGCCTGAATAGATCGCTTTTTATCGATCCTTCTTTCTGTTCCAGCCATTCCTCCAGCTTCCGCTTTTTTTCCTGCAGTTTTATCCTGCTGGCATATCCGGTTTCCTTCTGCTTTTTTCCTATACGCAGACAACAGGCTGCCTCTCCGTCAAGAACTGCCTCCAGTCTTCCGATCCGGACCATGCAGTCTTTTTTTATTATATCATAATTTTCCTGGACTTTGATTCTGGAAAAAAATTCCCTGGATACCACAACACTGTCCGGGAGCAAAGGCATCCCTTCCTTCAGGAAAGTGAGCATACGCGGTCCCTTAGGCGTGCGCAGCAGATAATTCATCGCGTTTTCAAAGCAAGAATGCAGTTCTCCCTCCAGCCGCTCTTTCGTATCCAGCTCTCCGCCGATATTCAGACACCTGACCTCAGCACTTCCCGGCATTGCCGCATCACCATCCGTTCCTCGTCCGTTTTCCACACATATACCGCAACGGGACTGTCCTTACTGCTGATTTTTCCCTCCTCTCCCTTCTCATTCTCGTCCTCGTCCAGATGTACTCCCAGAAAAGAAAGCTCTTCGCACACCTTCCGGCGGATCCTGCTGCTTCCCAGCCCGATTCCTCCGGTAAAAACAAGAGCGTCCACCCCTTTCAGATATACGGAAAACATTCCCGCATAGCCCGCGAGCTGATCCACATAGGCGTCGATCGCAAGGGCGGCGGAAGCGTTTCCTCCGTCCGCCGCCTCCTGGAGCAGGCGCATGTCGTTGCTGATACCGCTGACTCCGTACAGGCCGCCCTCAGAGGACAGGACCGTAAGGATCTCTTCCCAGTCTCCCTGATAATGCTTCATCAATTCCGGAAGGCAGAAAATATCAAACTCTCCCACCCGATTGTTCTGGAAAACCCCGGACTGCGGAGTCGCCCCCATGCTGCAGGCGATACTCTTTCCATCAAGGATGGCGCATACGGAAGAGGAACCTCCCAGATGGAAGGAAAGAAGCCGCACGGCCTTTTCGTCGGTCTGCTTCATTTTCCACGCGATATAGCTGTGGGAAGAACCGTGAAAGCCATACTTACGGATCCCAAGCTCCCTTCTCCACCAGTCCGGCACGCCGTAAACTGTCCGCTTTTCCGGGATATCCGCGTGAAAGGAAGTTTCAAAGCAGCCGATCTGGATCAGCTCCGGCCATTCTTCCCGCACCCGTTCCATCAAACGGATATATACCGGGTTGTGCGCGGGCGCAAAGCCCGCATACCGCTTCATGACCTGAAGAAGGCCGTCGTCCACCACCCTGGCGCCGGAAAGGGCGCCGGCATGCACTGCTTTGTATCCGACCGCCTCCAGCTCCTCCATGGACAGCAGTACCCCCTGGTCCTTCAGCCAGGTCAAGGAGAGGAAAAAGGCTTCCATATGGTCGAAAACTTCCCTTTTCTCCGTCCATCGCACTTCTTTTGTCCGGATGCTGCATGTTCCGGCTCCCTTTCCCAGATTTTCGAATCCACCCTCCGCGATCAGGCTTTCTTCCTGAAACAGCTTGAACTTAAAGCTGGTGGAACCCAGATTCAGAACCATGATCCTGTCTTTCACACATTTCCTCCATATTTCTTTTCGTAGGCCTGCAGCGCCTTTTCAAAGCATTCCATCGGGACTCTGGCGCTTCCCGCTCCGATCAGGCCGCCCTCCCGGTTGAACATGCCCCCGTGGATTTCCGGCGTGATCCCGGTTTCCACCACCTTCCTGATATCGATCCCGACCGGAAGAAAGTCAAAATCCAGGTTGGGGATCGGGAAGTTAGGGTTCTTTGCGATACAGATCTTTCCCATCTCTTTCGTCAGGTTTATGGCATCCCTCAGTTTCATGCCCCGCAGGGAACACACGATCGGGCTGGCTGCCGCAGCCATTCCGCCCATTCCCGCACATTCCACTACACAGCTGTCGCCGAGCCAGGGCAGCTGATCCTTGATCGTATATTTGCTGGAGGTGTAGCGTCCCTTCATCATGGGAGCAGGGGCACAGAACCACTCATTTCCCAGGCCCGCTACCTTGATTCCGAACTGAACTCCATTCCCGCACACCGCGGTCACCATGGTGGAATACGGCGTCCCGACTGCAGACAGCATGGCGCTCCTGGAAGCCCCCTGTCCATAGCAGTGGAAGAATCTGGGCGTATCCACGATATACTCCATGACAGGAA
This sequence comes from Candidatus Eisenbergiella merdipullorum, assembly GCA_019118445.1. GTDB lineage: Bacteria > Bacillota > Clostridia > Lachnospirales > Lachnospiraceae > Eisenbergiella > Eisenbergiella merdipullorum. The sequence goes on from DWYY01000002.1 coordinate 19,439, forward strand.
TCATTTTCTCTTTTGGCACGTCCATTTTAAACAGCCTGGGAAGCACCTGATGCTCAAAAAGGAGATCGGCCGCCGTCTGTCTGGTGTGATTTTCATCCCCCATCTGCATGCTCTCCGCCAGGATCGGTTTGATGGGAATGGGGCCGAACTCGCGGAGCATCTGCCGCAATACAGGGAACAGATCCTCCCTCATGTGGCGCAGGTTTTCCGCAATGGGCACCGAATACAGGCCCCACCCACAGAAGCCGCCCTGAAAAGGTCCTTCCGCCGGGAAGGTTGCCGCCCGTTTTCCGGTTTTCCTGTCTTCGATCACGATCATCGCCACCGATTTGGTGATGATGCCGGTGCCGGCTCCGACCGTGTTGGTGTCCAGAGCCGACATGATCTTCAGATGCCCTCCCCGGATCAGGCTGACCGCTTCCTCCTCGTTTTTTGCCCATCCTTCAAACAGGCATGCACTCACCAGCCCGCGCCTGTGAAGCATCACCATATTATCATAATCGATGGGAGGCCCTGAATGGATAATGGTGTGATCCTCCATCCCTTCGATCACCTCTCCTGCCGGCAGGATATCCACCCAGGCGGGATCCGAATCAATGATACATCTGACCGCCTCTTCATTCGCCCGGTCAGCCTTTTCCTTCAGCTCCGGTCGGTTTACCGCACACATCAGCCTCTCCGCGGCAGCGCTTCTTGATATCGGCGCCTGCCAGTCGATCTGAACGGCTTCACACCCCTGCTGTTTTAAAGCTTCGTAAAAAAACGGAAGCCCAATATTGATCACCTTCCACATCACTGCACCATCCTCCCTTCCAGCGCTTTCATTAAGGCTCCCGCCAGGCGCGCGCTTTCATAGCTGCACGGCGTCACGATAACCCCCGCTTCCTCCAGCAGCCTCTTCGCCTCTTTCACGTTCTGTGGATCCTGCGAGGAGCCGCAGATATTCGCAATGTATGTGATATGCCGTTTCCTGTCCGTATTTTTGATCACCTCCGCCACAGGCGTGACCGGATCCGGCGCCACTCCCGGTCCGGTGATGAAATCCAGCAGGATGACAGCCGTCTCCTGATCTTCTACTTCCTGAAGAAGCCTCCGGATGCGGAGTTTGGGATCGAATACCGGATGGGGCGCCTCGCTGGTAAAATCCTCCGCCCCCATATCCAGGATGCTATTTCCTATGCTCCTGTGGCTGTCAGGAAGTTTTTTCGCATAACGGGTTTCCAGATTGGAATACAGGGTGATTCCCGGAATGCGGCTGTAATAAAGAAGCCCTTCCTCCGTAAAAGTTCCTCCACAGTATAATCCGCGGAAATATTTCTGTTCCGCGTCGTATTGCTCCATTTCCCGGCGGACGATCCTTTCGATCTCTTCCTCCGGATACCGGAAGGAAAACGTCTGTCCCGGCTTTGCGAGCTCCGCCGCACGAACCGCCGCTTCTTCCAGAGAAAAGGCAGCAGCCGCTTTATGTCCTTCAAATAATTCTTTATCGCCGCCTAAGAATACCGCAGCCACGGGCTTCTTCAGACGATCCGCTTCCTGCAGCACCTTCTCCATCACCCTGGTGTCCGCCAGCTTGGAAACCAAGACGATCACCTGGGTTTTCTCATCTTCATCCAGCCGCCGCATTCCTTGGAGCATCTGCATACCGCCGATCTGGGGGTAGAGATCCCTTCCCCCCGTGCCGATCAGTTCAGAAATTCCCAGGCCGCATTCTTCCAGTAGGCACGCCACTTCCTGCGCGCCGCTTCCGGATGCCGCGACGATGCCCACAGGGCCTTCCCGAAAAATGGAGCCTGCACCCAGGCAAACGCCGCCGACCATCGCCACGCCGCAGTCCGGCCCCATCACCATAAGATGCTTCCGCTCCCCTATTTCCTTGAGCTTTTTTTCTTCCTCCAGGCTCACGTTGTCGCTGAAAATGAAAACATGGAGTCCCTTCTCCAGTGCTTTTTTTGCTTCCGCAAAGGCGTAGCGCCCCGGCAGGGAAATCTGGACCAGATCGTAAGGCGTCTTTTCCAGGTCGATCTCCGAAAGATCCCGGTACTGCTCTTCCTCCTCATCCTTGTGGTCCAGGATTTCCTCCATACGTCGGAACGCTGCATCCAGATGCTCTTCTGCATCTCCCGACGCCGCCAGCACCAGGTCGTCCGCCCCGGTATCTGCAGGGATCTCATACCCCAGCTCCGTCAAAAGCTCCTGGTTCGCCCAGGTCCCCATCTGCGCCTCCGCGTTTTCGATCCCGTCCATTTTCATGATCTTGTCCCCGACGGACATCAGCGTGACCGAGTCCACATATCGGTTTTTCTTTATCACAATCCGCTTCATATTTTTTCCTTTCTCACCGTCATACTCCCGTCCTTTTTCTGCAGGAACACATGGTAATGCCAGTCCTCCCCGCTGTCGTCCGACCTCACATGGCAGCCCACGCTCCCCGTTCTCGCCCTGGCTGACGCCGCCAGCACAAGAGCACACGTCAGGTCATTTTCCAGGCGCAGCCGTTCATAGGACTGCGGCTCTGCCGTTTCCTTCAACGCTTCCGAAAGCATCTCCAGGCGGCGGCATGCCGCTTCCAGTCCCTCCGCGTCCCGTTCCAGGTAAAGATCTTTTTGCAGGATTTCCTGCATTTCCTTCCTGATTCCGGAAAGCGTATCTTCCCCCGCCGTTTTTCTTTTTCCTCCGCAGGGTTCCTCCAGCATTTCCATAAACGCCTTTTCTCCGCTTTTCGTATCTGCCATGGCCGATACGCTTTTCCCGTTCAGGAAACGCAGCATGCCCTCTCCCGCCAGCTTTCCAAATACCAGCGTTTCCAGCCCCGCATTTCCGCCGATCCGGTTCGCTCCGTGGATCCCTCCGGCCGCTTCTCCGGCCGCATAGATCCCCGGCACAGCCGTGCTCATATCCGTTTCGACCGCGATTCCTCCCAAGGAAGTGTGAGGTCCCGGAGCGATTTCAAAGGGCTCTTGGGAAATGTCCATTCCCGCCCTCCGGTATCGTTCCACATAGGAGCCATAGCTTTTTCCCAGCTTCTCTTTTCCCACACCTGTCGCGTCAAACCATACGCCGCCGTGAGGGGTCGTATTTCCCTTTCGGATCTCTTCATAGATAGCCCTGGAAAGCACGTCCTTGCTCACGCATTCCGGATGCTCTCCCGGATGGAGCCGCTGCATAAAACGCTCGCCTTTGCCGTTTTGCAGGAGAGCACCCTCATAAAACATGGTTGTAATAACGCTTTTTCCCCGCAGCGTCTCCGGATACAGGGCCACGCTCGGTTCAAACTGGACGAATTCCATATCGATCAGCGGAACGCCCGCATCATACGCCATACCAATCCCATCCCCGCCGCTGTCCGCAGGGTTGGTGGAAAAGGGATAAATGCCGCAGAAGCCGCCGCAGGCGATCAGGGCGCAGGAGGCGCTCCGGTATTCCAGCCGCCTGTTTCGTCTGTCCCAGAGGACAGCCCCTTTCAGGCAGCCGTCCCTCACATCCAGCCTCAGCACCCGCGCCTGCGTCGTAAAGCGCACATCCTCCCTGCTTTTCAAAAGCCCCGTAAGGCGGTTTAAGATCTCTGCGCCGGTATGGTTGCCGCTTCCGGCCACCCTGGGCCAAGAGGAACCCAGCGGCTGCAGCAGGACATATTTTCCATCCTTTTTCTCCAGCGAAATTCCCAGCTTTTCCAGATCCGGAAGGAGCTCCAGGCTTCCCCGGCACAGCTTTTGGGCAAGCTCCGGCTCCGACAGGCCGTATCCGCCCCGCATGGTGTCCTCCAGGAAGGTTTCCACGCTGTCCCTTTCATCCAGCGGGATATTAAAGCCGTGCACGAAGGGGGAAGCGCCCGCGCCGTCGCCGACCAGTTCTATCTGTATTTCATCCTCCATCCTCCCGGCATTTCTGTTCCTTGAAGCGAGCAGGCCCTTCATCTGCGCGGCGGCCATCATGCCGGTCAGACCGGTCCCGATGATCAGCACATTCATTCCCATATACCGCCCTTCGCCATGGAACCAACATTCTTCACAAACAGATTCAGGAATCTAGGATATTCTCCCTCCGGGAATTTCCAGGAAAATTCCTTTGCCCTCTTTTCCATTTCCTCTTCCGTGACCTCCATGTGAATCCTGCGCTCTTTCACATCGATCTCGATCACATCCCCTTCCTTCACCAGCCCAAGGGGACCTGCCAGAGCAGCTTCCGGAGATACGTATCCCACGCTCAGCCCGCTCGTTCCTCCGGAAAAACGTCCGTCCGTGATGATCGCGCAGCTATTATACAGCTCCGGTATCCCTTTCAACTCCTCCTGGAAGGTAAAAGCTGTTGTCCCGAATCTTCCGCGCAGTCCCAGGAAGCGGATCACGATCGCGTCCCCTTCATGTATTTCCCCCGCACGGAGCGCCTCCAAGCCTTCATGCAGTCCATCGAATACCCTCGCCTTTCCCCGGAAGCGCATTAACTGCTCCGGCACGGCCGCGATTTTGATAATGGACCCCTCCGGCGCCAGATTTCCATATAAAACGCCGATCCCGGGCTCCTTCATTACCGGAGCCTTCAGGGTATGGATCACCTGCGTGTTATAATTTCTCGCGTCTGCCACGTTTTCCGCAAGCGTATTTCCCGTAACGGTCAGGCAGTCTCCGTTCAGCATCGGCATCAGTTCCTTCAGCATGGCAGGCATCCCTCCCGCCAGGTCGAAATCCTTGAGGGAATAAGGGCCGCTGGGCGCCAGATGGGACAGAAGAGGCACTTCGGCGGAGGCCTCGTCAAAATATTTCCACCAGGGCAGGTCATATCCTGCCTCATTGGCGATCGCAGGAATATGTAAAATGAGGTTGGAACTCGCCGCCACCGCCATGTCCAGCTTGATGGCGTTCTTCAAAGATTCCACCGTAATGATATCCCGCGCCCGTATATCCTGTTCCACCAGCTTCACGATCTGCTTTCCGGCCTGATAAGCCATCAGATAAAGCTGAGAGCTGACTGCCGAAACGCTGGAATTTCCAGGCATGGTCATCCCAAGGGCTTCCGCGATCATACACATGGAGTTCGCCGTTGTCATGGATGTGCAGGCGCCGCAGATTCCCCATGACTTTGCGATCAGCTCATTGTATTCGTCCATGTCCATTTTGCCGGCTTTTGCCGTCCCCACCTTGTCCTGCGCATGAATATGAACTACTTCCTTTCCCCTGCACTGGCCCAGAGGCATATAGCCCCCCGTCACCAGAATGGTGGGGATATTGATCCTCGCCGCTCCCATCAGATGTCCTGGTACGATGGAGTCGCAGGTAGACAGCATCACCATGCCGTCAAAAAAATTCCCTTCCACCGTCATTTCCACCTGATCGGCGATCGAATTCCTGCTGGGGACTTCAATATATCTGGGATCCTTCAATACCATTCCGTCGCAGATCCCTGTGGTCATCACTTCAACCGGCAGGCCTCCCGCCTCGCGCACGCCTGCCTTCACGCGTTCCGCCACCTGCTTTAGATGCACATGTCCGGGATTGTATTCATTCCAGGAATTTACGATCCCGATCAGAGGCCGCTTCAGCTCTTCCTCCGAATATCCCATTCCCAGCATCAGGCCCCTTCGGCACTCACTGGCTTCTCCAAATTCCCACTGACTTCTGAGTTTTCTTTTCCCTTCCATTTTTACCTCCCGCTTTTATCCGTTGCTTTCTTCCTGCAGCATATAATCGATCGTTCCGTCTATGGACTGTCCGCCGTCCACCACAAAAGTCTGGCCCACGATGAATCCCGATTTTTCCGGATCCGCAAGGAACAGGACCAGCGGTGTGATATCCCCCGTCTTTCCCAGCCGTCCCGCCGGGATCTTTCTCAGGAAAGCATCCAGCTCTTCTTCGTTGTACCGTGTTGTTGCCGTAGTGGAAATAAAGCCCGGCGCGACGGCATTGACCCGGATATTGTGCCGGATCACATCCACGCCCATCGTCTTTGTGAGCATGTTCAGCCCGGCCTTCGCCGCGCAGTAGGGGAACGTTTTCCTCTTCACATATGTGATCACGCTGTGGACAGAACTGATATTGATGATGGCTCCCCCTTTTTTGTTCTTCACCATATCCCTGACCGCATGGCTGGAACAGTAGGCGGCGGCGTTCAGATTCAGAGCCACCATTTCATCCCAATAGGACAGTGGCATATCTTCAAACCGCCCCTCCGGGATCTTCAGTCCTCCCCCCGCATTATTTACCAGGACGTCGATAGAACCAAAATCCTCCAGATAGGCTTCAAACATTTTTTCCACATCGGAAGAATTCCCCACATCCGCCTGATAAACCCGGGCCTTTACTCCAAGATCAGCTGCTTTCCGGCAGGTTTCTTTTGCTCCGCTTTCATCAAAGCGGTAATTGATCCCGACATTGTCGCCCTCGGCGGCAAAGGCCAGCGCAATGGCCGCTCCGATCCCCCGTGAGGCTCCGGTAACCAGAATATTTCTGTTCACTTTACATTCCCTCCTTTTGTGTTTCCTCCTGCAAGTCCCTTCTGCAGCTCCCTTCTGTGAGCATCCACCGTATACAGCGGTTGAAACAGCCAGGCTGGTCTCTCATTTCCCATATGATCGATCAAGCCTTTTGCGATTTCTACCGTATCCCGTTCCCCTGCCTGCAGGCTCAGCCGGATATATTCCTCATACAGCCTGGTGATTTCCATACATTTTTCCAGGTAGATGCCGCATTCCTTTTCCCCTTTTGCCGACTCCCCGGAAAACAGATATGGATGCGCGCTGATGATGTTTTTGATCTCCATCCCCATCAGTCTGTTCAGCGTGCTCCGGTAGGCTCCCAAGTCCATATACAGCGCCGTTCCCTGCGTGCGCGTCCCGTTTCCCTGCAGGGAATCTCCGCTGATCAGGGTCTTGGACGCAAGATCCAGAAAACAGATGCAGTCATCGTCATGTCCAGGTGCCGCCACTACCTGCAGCCTTCCGGCGACCACGCTTCCATCCTCCAGGATCGTATCCTCCTTCACCCCGTCCAGGACAGCCGGCGCAGGAGGCGAATCAGCCGGATAGGCCGCCCTGATCAGCCTGGAATATTTTAACGGATCCCTGAGCTTAGGCACGGATTTCCGATATGCCGCCACCTTTGTTCCGGCAAGCTCCACGATACGCCTGTGCCCTCCCACATGATCTCCATGGCAGTGCGTATTGCACAGCCAGTCCACTTCCTCCAGACCGTATCCCAGCTCCCTCAGAGCCGGGATCAGCAGCTCGTCAATATGGGCCGCGTTTTCTCCGCTGTCGATCAGGACCTTCTCCTTCCCGTCCACAAAGACAATCCCCGACCACACGCCGCCCGCCGGTGTTTCCAGCAGATAGATATCGTCCGTCATTTTCCGAAATAATCGGTTCACTTCTTCACTCCCTTTCCGCTTTCTCTTGTCTTTCCCTATTTCTCCCTGTACTCCATCTCAGCCAGGCGGACCGGACAGGGCAGCGGAACCTTAGGCGAATTTTCAGGAACGGTATCGCTGTTTTCCACAACGATCACCTTGGTCTTCTTCCCAAGCACATGGGAATGCCACATTCCCTTAGGCACGTTATAAACCTTGCCTTTCTCCAGCCTTACCGCATAAAGCTTCCTCGGGACCTCCTCCCCGGATAAGATCAGCGTACATTCCCCTTCCAGCAGAACAAAGACTTCATCACTGAGATCATGCTTCTGCAGATAGGAAAGATTTTCTTCCTCCCAGACGCTTGCGCTGTTGAAGACAGCGACCTTCCATTTTTCAAAGCAGACTGCCGGATGAAATCCTTCCTCCCTGATGTCTGCCACCTGTATTCCCTCCAAATCCATTCCCTCCTTTTTTCTGGCCAGGCCTTTGTTCCCTTTCAGTATATGAGCAAAAGGCAGGAGGAACAATTTTCAAAAAACACGGGATTAAAAAAATGATTTTAGGTCTTGTGATTTTGACTACGATTTTATATAATAATTAATTATGCTTGTATACTTTTTCTGGTTTTGAGGGAAAGAATGAACACCGAAAAGCAAAAATTATATCTGATCGCCGAAAAGCAATATTCCAACACTACATGGTATACGCAGGTCATGGACGGTTTGTATAAGGAAGCTTCAAAAAGGCTTTTGAAGGTCGTTCTCTGCACGGAGAAGGAGCTGGAAAGTCTTGCCCCCGGAACGATCCTGGTCCTGCTCGGTTCTTCTCTTCCTTTCGTCACGGAGTATCTGAAGCTGTGCTCCCGTCTGGAGCTGCGTCCCATTGTCGCCGGATTTGAGATTTTCCAGAGCAGCCTGCAGGTCAGCTACATTACCATTAACCGCCGCCAGGCCATGAGCGAAATGGTGAAAACCCTCATTTCCTGCGGGGCCGGAAGGATCGCCCTGCTGGGGGTGAATTCTTCCATCCAGACAGACATGCTCCGTTTTGAGGGCTGGGCCTCCATCGTCAGGGCTTATCAGGCCGCAGATCCGAAACAGGACGTCTATTATTCCGATGCCGGGCTTCCGGCATGTATGGAACATTTCTGGCAGCATTACCGGGAATATGACGCCGTGGCCTGTGCCAATGATTATTATGCCGTCCGCCTCTGCCACGAAGCCGCAGAAAGGGGCGTCCGCATTCCGGATGAGCTGATGGTCACCGGCTTTGGAAATACCAGGCTCAGCCAATATACGGATCCTCCGCTTTCCACCGTTGCGCTGAATCTTGCCTCCGTCGGAGCACAGGTGATCCAGCTCTACCGTTCTCTGATCAAAAATCCTGATCTGCTTTCCTGTACCGCCACTTTAAAATCAGAAATCCTTCTGAGGCAGAGCACGAAACCCATAAAAAAACCGCTTCCTCCGAAAGCGATTTTTGACGAAGACGTCTCATCGGCGTTTGAACCGACCTTTGAACGTCATTTAAAGAAAATATATGCGTTGGAAAACACGATCGCCAGCATGGATGACATTGACCTAAAGATCATCTCCGGGCTGATCCGCGACCTTCCCTATGGAGCTCTTGCTGAAAAGCTCTTCCTTTCCGATACTGCCTTTAAATACAGGCTGAATAAGCTGTTTGCCGCGACAGGCTGTTCCGGCAGGGCAGAGCTGGCAGAACTGTTTCAAAACTGCATCCCCCTGTTTCCGGACGGAACAGCCCTCTGACCGGCATCCCTCCTTTGTCGCGTTTAGTTTCTGACGCTATCCCGTATATTTTTCGCATATTCCCGGGCCAGTTCCCTGACTGCCTCCAGATTCCCGTTCTCCACATTCTTCCGGCTGACAAGGCCGCCTCCAACGCCCGCACCTGCAGCTCCGGCCTTCAGGTAATCCGCGATATTCTTTTCATTGATCCCCCCGACCGCCAGCATGGGAATATGTCCCAGCGGCGCCTGAACCGCCTTGATATATGCCGGCCCCAGGACCGAAGCCGGGAATATCTTCACAAAATCCGCTCCCGCTTCATAGGCCTCACAGATCTCGGAGGGCGTCATCGCCCCTGCCAGCACGCCCATTCCCTGCTCCTTCGCCTTTCGGATGAGCGCGGGGTTGGTGTTCGGCGTAACGATATAGGACGCTCCCGCCCTTTTTGCCAGCTCAAGCTGCTGAAGGGTAAGCACCGTTCCGGCCCCGATCAGCATTTTTCCCTGCCATGCGCCGCATAATCCTCTGATCGCATCCGCCGTTTCCTCCTGACTGAGCTTCCCCGTCTGGTCAAAGGTGACCTCCATCATGCGGATCCCCCCATCGAACAGCGCCCCTGCCAGCCTGTCGCACAAAGCACTCTCCAGTCCGCGAACGATTGCCACGATCCGGTATTCTCTGACCCACTCCACAAATTCACGACTGTCCTCTTTCATGATACCGTCCCTTTCTTTTCTTTTTTGTTCTTATATACGAATCGAATTCTTTATTTTGCGATTTCATCTTAACATACCCGTAAGGGAACGGCAAGACGGATCCTTAAATTCTTTTTTCTCCCAAAAATAAAATGTATGCAGGACTTCGCGTTTGTACTTGCCTGGAAGATGCAGATTGACAGTCCAAATTCTGTATGGTATTCTTTATTTATTCTTATATATGAATTGAGTTCTTGCTTTTAATTTGTTGTCAAACTGCTGTAATCGCAGAGAAGAGATCACCTGCGCGATCTCTCCTCGCGGTCTCGGCGTAACGCTTAGGCATGGAGGAAAAAAATGGCGAGAGTAATTACCTTTGGAGAACTGATGCTGCGCCTGCAGCCCTATCATTATCTGCGTTTCATACAGACAGATTCTTTTGAAGCCACCTTCGGCGGAGCAGAGGCAAACGTTTCCGTTTCTCTGGCAAACTACGGACTGGATTCCCGCTTTGTGACGAAGCTTCCCGAACATGCCATCGGGCAGATGGCGGTAAACAGCCTGCGCCGCTATGGCGTGGATACCAGGTATGTGAAAAGGGGCGGCGACAGGATCGGCGTTTTCTATATGGAGAAGGGCGCGTCCGTGCGCGGCAGCGTCTGTATCTACGACCGGGCGCACTCTTCCATCGCGGAGGCGGCGGACGGTGATTTTGACTGGGATGAAATCTTTGACGGAGCTGACTGGTTCCATTTCACCGGAATCACTCCTGCTCTTGGAGAAAATGTGAAGGCCCTCTGCATCGAGGCATGTCAGGCGGCAAAAAGACATGGTCTGAAGATCAGCTGCGATCTGAACTATCGCAGCAAGCTGTGGACGAGAAGAGAAGCGTGCGAGGCCATGACGGAGCTCTGTCAGTACGTGGATGTATGTATCGCCAATGAGGAGGATGCCAAAGATGTATTTGACATCGAAGCGGAAAATACCGACATCTATGCGGGAAAGCTTGACCGGGAAGGCTATCGTTCCGTTGCCAGGCAGCTTGCAGAGCGTTTCGGCTTTGAAAAAGTAGCGATCACACTGAGAGAAAGCATCTCCGCCTCCGACAATGACTGGAGCGGCATGCTTTATGTGACTGCATCCGGAGAAGCTTTTTTCTCCAGGAGATATCATCTGCATCTGGTGGACCGCGTGGGAGGCGGAGACAGCTTTGGCAGCGGCCTGATCTATGCCCTCTTGTCCGGGAAAGACGCGCAGGACGCGATTGAATTCGCCGCAGCAGCTTCCGCGCTGAAGCAGTCCATTGAGGGAGACTACAACATGGTTTCCGTTTCCGAAGCAGAAAAGCTTGCCGGCGGAGACGGCTCCGGACGGGTCCAGCGGTAACGCAGGGCTGCAATGGAGGACTCTGCCATGACAAATTCCAGTGAACATCGTTCCACCACCCGCGTTCTTGACGCCCTCGAGCTGATTGCCGGGGGCGGAAGGAACGGTTATACTCTGACTGAGATCTGCCAGCGCCTCGATGCGCCCAAAAGCAGCATGTTTCCCATCCTGCACACGCTCTGCGGACGGGGCTATCTGACCCTGCAGGCGGACAGCGGCCGGTATACGACAGGCCCGTCGGCCCTCCGGCTGGGAAATGCCTATCTGGAAAACATCGATGCGCTGGACGAGATCACGAAGGAGCTTCAGATCATCACTGCCGCATGCTCGGAAACCTCCTATTTTGCCACGCTGAAGGGCGGGAATGTCTTTTATCTGGCAAAGGCGGATTCCCCAGAGCCCATCCGGATGGTGGCTGCCATAGGACACAGCCTTCCGGCCTACAGCACCGGCATCGGGAAGGCGCTTCTGACAGACTGCTCCCTTCCCGATCTGAAGCGCCTGTATCCCGATGGGCTGAAGCCCCTGACTTCTCATACCATCACGGATCTTCAGGCGCTGGAGGAACAGCTTGTGAAAGCGCGGAAAAGCGGATTCTCTTATGAGTCGGAGGAATCCACGCCGTATATCTGTTGTATCGCCGTTCCTCTGCGGAAAGGCGGGCAGATCGTCGCTGCTGTCAGCGTCGCCGTGCCCGTTTTCCGGTATACAGAGGAAAAGGCAGAGCTGATCCGCCTCTTGTTAAAAACGGCAAAGCAGAGAATGGAGCGTCTTTTTCTGGACATTCACCTGGAGCCTGACCGGCTCGGATGATCATCCGAAAGGATCTTAGGAAAATGTTTCCTTCACCGAAACATTTTCCAAACGGCAGGCGGCGCCGTCTTCCATTTCCGGCCAGTTCTCCAGAAATACGGGCGTATCCTGATGCAGGGCAAAAATCTCCACTTCAAGCTTCTTGGGAAAATCAAAATAGCCCAGGCTCAGGATCACTTCCTGTCCGGTATAAAAGTGATCGTTGATCTTCTTCCCGCCACAATAGATATTCATGCGGTCGCCGGCATACCGGAAGGAAAGGATCGTATCCCTTCTGCCGGCGCATTTTTCCAGCTCTTTTTCAGGATAATCCATCTGCACCTCATAAACACAGCTGTCCTGCTTCTGTTTCGTCAGCTTCCACTCTATCCGGGCAGGTTCCTGATCCACCTTCCTTTCATAGACGGTAAACGCACCTTCCTGGCCGCGTTTGCAAAAGCCCGGAAGCGACTCCTCCGGAAGCTCCGGATAACTGCGAAGGATCGTGCAAGGACCTCCGACGGCCCTGACTTTTCCGTTTTCTTCCCAGACGAAATCCTTTGACAGGATCAGATAATCCTGATCCAGACTTATGCGGCAGGCCTGAAGCGCCTCTTCCCTGGTAAGCTGCAGGATTTCCGCGGTTTCTTCCGTTTCCCAGCAAAACTGAGGTTCCCTGTCTCCATAAAAGACATACACTACCTTCTGGGCCGTTTCCAGCCTGCACAGAGGTGTCGCAAGCGCATAGCGCAGCCGGGCGTTCTGCAGCTTCATGTGATACGGGAAAAACCCATACTCTCCGTCCGGGATATCGATCGGCGGAAAGGCTACTTCCTCTTTGCAAAGCCCCTTCAGCTCCACATTTTTATGGGAATCCATGGGATAACGCCTCTGATAATTATTGTAAAAAAGATATCCATGCGTCTCATCGTGGCGGCAGGAGGTTCTCAACGTATGGAAATCGTCAGGCCTTTCGTTATCAGGCGTAATCTCCGCATCCAACGCCGCCAGGTCCTCTCCGAAGTCATGAAGAAAATATGCCAGCAGCCGGACTTCCCGATAGCTGTCCGATATGGTTCCATACTGTCTGATCGGCGCGTTAAAATCATAACTGATTTCCGGAAGATCATTCAAATAACCTGTAGCTCTGCTTTCCTGCAGGGTGGAAAGCTTTCCTTCCGGATTGCTGCCTCCATGATACATGTAATAACCCAGCATCGCCACCCCGCTGCCCAGTTTTGCCAGCGACATCGCGCCGATATCCCGGCCTGACGCCACAGGACGCCTGTGTGAAGTCACCTGCAGCCCTCCGCCCAGTTCTGCGGTCAGGAAAGGAAAATCCGCTTCATTGAATGTGATCGCATCCTCTACATGATGATCGCATGCGATGAGCGCATCATTCCGGATGTGGCTGAAAACAAAATTCGCGTTCGGAGGGAGCTCTTTCAGGCTCTGATCCCAGGGCGCTTCACAGTAGCCTCCCATAACAGGAAGAAGATCGCCGATGCACGCGCCGCCCCAGCCCGTGGCAGTATACAGCGGCGCATGAAAACCGATTTCCTGTGCCATAGCCGTCAGCCTGCGCATATGCGCTTCGCCTTCCTCGCCCCTGAGACCTCCCACATGACCGTATTCATTTTCAATCTGTATGCCGATGACCGGACCGCCGTCTTCAAGCATCTGTCCTTTTACCTGCGCGAAAACTTCCTTCCAGAAACGTTCCACATATTCCAAATAGGTTTTATCATTGCTTCTCAGCCGGATGCCTTCCTCGCCCTTTTTCATCAGCCAGTCCGGAAAGCCTCCGTTTCTGACCTCCCCGTGAACCCAGGGACCCAGACGCAGAAAAACGTATAATCCGACCTTTTTGCACAGGCTGACAAACCTTCCAATATCCCTGCACCCCGTAAAATCGAATTTTCCTTCCTCTTCTTCATGGTGGATCCAGATCACATAAGTGGAAAGGATATTGACTCCACCAGCTTTTATTTTGTACAGCTCTTCTTCCCACAGTTCCTCTTTATATCTGCTGTAATGAAATTCTCCCATCACAGGGAACCATGGTTTCCCATCCTTTTCAAGATATCTGCTGTTATAACTGAACATCTGTTTCATATCCGCAATCTCTCCGTTTTAGTGTGTGCCGATTTGACGCTGCACTCTCGGGATTTCCCTCCTCTGTGACGTCCGGGTCCCCTTCCGCCGCCTGCAGCCGCCATATTACAGCGCGGGCCGCTACATCTCATGTAACGGCCCGCCATTTTTTGCCGGAAACCATCCGTTTCCGTTCTCTTTTTTATTCTTCTACATAGGTCGCCGCCTGGCTTTCCATCTCTGCCAGTACGTCGCGGATCCCAGCGCTCTCCAGCGCAGAACGCAGCGCCTCGATCGATGCATCCACGTCATCCACCAAACCGTTGATAAGAGGCTGGTAATAATTACCCATTGCCGCTTCCACTGCAGCAAACTGCGTGCTCACTTTGGTGGAATCAAAGTTGAAGCCGTCATACGGATGCGCTTCCTTGATATTGGCATTCCATTCTGCTTCCATAGCATCATAGGTATCATCCAGCGCAGTTCTGTTTTCAATGTACTCTGTTCTCTGGATATTCGCATTGTTCCAGCCCCAGTTACAGTTGTTGGACACACCGTAGTTTGTTTCGTCAATTACCCTATACTGATCGTCTCCTACCGCTTCCCAATGCTTTCCTTCAATGCCCAGCATTGCCAGATCATATACCTCAGGATTGGTATAGAATTCATTCAGGACCATCATGGCACGTTCCTTATGCTGGCTGTTGATATTGATGGCCATGCCGTTATTGATATACGGATTCACTTTTTTCGGCATATCCGCAACAGGATCCGCAAGCGTTACATTCCACTCCGGATGTTCGGAGTTCGCCTGTTTTCCATAGGTCAGGCAGCTTCCCAGATTCCAGATCATTCCGGCAGTTCTTCCGGTCAGCAGGCCGGTCTGCCTCTCATCGTTGGAATTCAGCACATCAGAAGACCAGCATCCCGCGTCAGCGAGCTCCTTTACCTGATGGCAGTAATCCGTAAATCCATCCCAGTCAAGCAGATAATAGAAATTCAGGTCGCTCGGATCCTGCGTATTGTAAAGCACCAGCTCACCTGCATTGGGAGCGCCGCCCGTTGTGGAAAGTCCCTGTGCCTGGAAATACTGATACCAAGGGCCGCCCTGACTTGCATACATACCATTCTCCGCGCATGCCATATAGAATGCCTTCAGCTCGTCCCAGTTGGTGATCTCATCGATCCCGTACTGTTCCATCAGATCGCCGCGGACTGCAAGAACGTCCTGACCGAATTCGTTGGAATAATTCGGAACCATATAGATCTGTCCGTCAATCTTCGCCTGATCCCATGCCACTTCAGGCACAACATCCCAGATACCCGGTGCATAGGTCTGGATGAATTCCTCAGAGAGGGGATAAAAACCTCCCAGCGCTACCGTCTGTTCATAATGGCACCAGCTGGACGCAGTGAAGATCAGGTCAAAATCCTCTCCGGAAGAAAACAGGAGCGAATATTTGGTATCATGCTCACCCCAGGAAAGGAAATCCACGCTGATGGAACAATTCAGCTTTTCCTCCAGGATTTTGTTGATCTCAGCATATACCTCATCAAAATCCGGCGTTCTGTCACCGATGAGATACATCTTCAGATCCACATGCTCAGAAGTATCCACTGTTCCCGTGCTCGCCGCTTCCTGGGAAGCGCTGCTCTCCGTTCCGGCAGACTCCTGGGAACTGGCGGCAGACTCCGCTGTGGTCTCGCTGCTTCCTGAGGAACCACAGCCCGACAGGATTCCCATTGCCAACACTCCGCTAAGAAGGAGTGCAGCAAGCTTTTTCATTCTTTTTTTCATAAAGCCCTCCTTATATAAATATGTTATATTTACCGCTTTCACGGAAATATCCGTAAATCACATGTCTCTTATCCCTTGACGGCTCCGATCGTAATACCCTGTACAAAATATCTCTGTACAATGGGGAAAGCCAGGATGATCGGACCTGTCACCACAATGGTCAACGCCATTTTCAGCGTCTGAGTCGGCAGAGACAGAGAACTCACAACCGCACTGCTCACCGCATTGCTGGAAATCAGTTTCTTATAGGCTTCAATATTGTTCACCTGCTGATACAGGAAATACTGCAGCGGATACTTTTCTTCCGACTTGATATACAGCATGGCATTGTACCAGTCATTCCAGTATGCAAGAGCTATGAAAAGTCCCACGGTAGCCAGTGCAGGCTTTATCAGCGGAAGCACAACCTGAAACAGCGTGCGCACCTCTCCGCATCCGTCAATCTTCGCCGCATCGATCAGCGAATCCGGTATAGCGGATATGTAACTCTTCATAACAAGCAGGTTGTATACTGAAAACAGGAGCGGAAGCAGCAGAGCCAGATAATTGTCCTGCAGCCCCAGCGTCTGGGTATACAAAATGTAGGTGGGCACCAGGCCGCCGCTGAACAGTGTTGTAAAGTAGAAGAAAAAGGAAAAACCGTTTCTCCATTCAAAATCTTTTCTCGACAGCACGTAAGCCGTCATGGTCTGCAAGATCAATCCCAAAAACGTTCCCACAGCCGTCAGGCCGATGGTAGTCGCATAAGCCCTTAAAACTACTATTGGCTCCCTGAAAACCGTTTTATAGGCTTCCAGAGAAAAATCCTGCGGCAGAATGGAAAATCCATTTGCCGTAATGGCCTCTTCCGAAGAAAAAGAACCTGAAAGGACCATGATAAACGGAATCAGGCACAGCAATGCGAGCAGACCAGTAAAACAATACGCGATCACATCCAAAGCGATAACGTCTCTTCCTCTTCTTACCTTTCCCAAATGATTTCTCTTTGCCATTTCTTCTCCCTTCCTCAGAACAGCGCGTAATCTCTATCATACAGGCTGACCAGTTTATTCACGATCGTTACAGTAACAAAGCAGAGAACGGACTGGAACAGGCCGATCGCCGCAGACATTCCGAAATCATTGCTGGAAATCAGCGCTCTCATTGCAAGAGTATCAATAACATCCGTATAGTTGTACAAAAGACCGTTGTTGCCAACCAGGTTGTAGAACAGATCGAAATTTCCTTTGAAAATTCCGCCCACGCTCATCAGGAGCAGAATGATCATGGTCGGCATGATCATGGGGATCGTCACCTTAAAAATTCTTTGGAACACATTTGCTCCATCAATTGCAGCTGCCTCGTAAACAGAGGTATCAATTCCCATGATCGCAGCCAGATACATCACGGAGCCATATCCAACGCCCTTCCACACATTAAAGAAGATCAGAATGAACGGCCAGTATTTAGGCTCTGTATAAAAGGAGATTTTCTGACCCCCCAGCATTGTGATCAGCCGGTTGATAAATCCATAATCCGAACTGAAAAGGTTGAATGCCATAACGCCTACGATAACCCATGAAATGAAATAAGGCAGGAACATCATGGACTGGCTGATCTTTCTGAATCTTTTCCCATGGATTTCCGTCAGGAAAACAGCGACTGCAACCTGAACGAAAGTACCGATCACGATAAATGCCAGATTATACAGGACCGTATTCCTGGTCACGGTTCCAGCCTGTCCCGATTTAAAGAAAAATGCGAAGTTATCCAGCCCGTTCCATGGACTTCCCCATATACCGCCTGCGTAATTGTACTTTTTAAAAGCCATCACAATTCCGGTCATCGGGTAGTATGCAAAGATCAGGGTATAGATCACAGCAGGCGCAAGCATCAAAAGATATACCCTGTACTTAAACAACTTCTTTAGAAACCCTTTTTTCCTATTTTTTGTCTCCATAATACCTCCCCTGATTTTATGTTGCATGCCTCATGTTGCATGCTGCTTGTTGCATGTTGCGCATTGGTTTGTTTTTGGTTTCTTGTCCTTTTGTCATGATTCATTATATATTTGAGCATTTCAAAAGTCAATTTGCATAATAATAAATTTTCTTTTCCTAAAAAAGTACAATTTACATAAAAACGCTCCGGATTTTATTCGTTTTTGCGCAAAAGTTGCGCAATCACGATCTATCTGATCGTTCCATAAGGCAACAGCAGCAGTTCACAGAGCTGGATGGAATGTGGGAGCAAAGGAAAGCTTCCGCATCATGATATACATAGGCGATGCGGTAATGGACACTCCCACCGTCGCCGGCCCCTCGTTCAGCTTCACCTTCAACCGACAGACTGCAAATCCATGTTCCGTCGGATGGACCAGAATTTCCTGTTTTCCTTGTTCTGACTGTACAAACAGACAGACATTCACACCGGTAGTGTCTGTTCCCTGCAGTTCCGCTTCCAGAGAGTATTCGCCCGGTTCTGGTATCCGCACCTGCTGGCTGATCCGAAAGGTAAAATTCTTCTTGCCTTCCACGCGGAGCGCATTCAGAGGCGGCGCCGGATAGGGCTCCACAAATTCCGGATATATCTGGGCAACAACATGTTCGCCGCTGCTTTCTGTCTGCCACCAGGCCATTCCCTCATCCCAATTGACATCCTTCAGCAGATTTTCCTTTTCCGGAAAATGCTCCACTACCTGTATCGTTATGGCAACAGGAAGTTCTTTTTCCTCCACGATGCCTTGAATCGTAAAACTTCCCGGATGTGGGAAAGAAACTTCTCCATCTGTCTGCCAGCTCACCTTCTTTTTCATCAGGCTTCCGTCCATCCTGAGCACAGAAACTTCCGCCGGCAGCGCCGCCGGCGTTCCGATCTGCACCGTGATGCTCTGCGGCTCATATACCTTCGCCCACTCCATGGGATCATAGGCTTGCCTTGTAAATAAAAATGCGCGGATCCCGTCCAGCACCCTGCCGTCTTCATCCAACAGTCCCATATTTTCCGCCCAGGATCCGACGCCGTTTACGGGAAGACAGATCGGTTCCCAGTAAAAAACTCCCCGCCCCATTTGATCCGGCAGCGAAGCTGTAATTCCATTTACCAGCTCCAGCGCCTTCAACTGTCCTTTGGGGCTTGCCGGGAAACCGGCGATTTTTTCCTGTGCTTCATCGATGAACCCGTTTTCGCATTTCCTCCAGGCATATGCGCTTTCCACGATCATGATCGGTTTCCGGTATTCTTCTACCAGCCTCTCCATTGTCTCTTTCAGATCCGTGTATGTACCGTGCCAGAACGGATAATAGGATAAACCGATCAGATCAAAATCCATCAGGCCTTCCGCAAGCGCATGGGAAAACCATTCCTTGAGATAGAAATATCTTCCCCCCTGATCCAGATGGATCAGGACCTGCATCTCCGAAGGATCCGCCACGCTTCTCGCTCCCTGGATCCCTGCGTTTACCAGCTGTACCATTCCGGCATAATCTGGCAATTCTCCCTCTGGAAACAAAAGGCCGCTTCTGATCTCATTACCAATCTGTACTATATCGGGAAGCAGCCCCCTCTCCTGCAGCGTAAGAAGCGTGTCTCCCGTGTACGAATAAACGGCGTTTTGCAACTGTTCAAAATTAAGCTTCTCCCATGCCTTAGGCTTCTTCTGCTGCCCTGGATCCGCCCAGAAATCAGAATAATGGAAATCCAGCATGAACTGCATGCCATGCTTCCTGATCTCCTGCGCCATGGCGATCGTATGCGCCAGATCGCAGTATCCTCCTGACTCAGGAACATTTTCCGGCGTATGCCAGATCCGCAGTCGGATCGCATTTACTCCATATTTTTCCAAAAGTTCAAAAGGTTCTTTTTCCGAACCGTCAAAATCCTTCACTTTCATTCCGGCGTCAAGGCACTGCGGAAGGAAAGAAATATCTGCTCCTTTATAAAAATCGGGCCTCTTGTTCATCCTTTTTCTCCTCCTCATCGGTAAGTGGATGCCCGGATCAAGATCTCATAATCCAGCATCGTCTTCTTCTGATATTCCTTTCCCTGCAGGAACCGGATCATCTGCTTTCCTATCACATTTCCAACCATTCTGGCAGACACGTCCACTGCCGTCACAGCCGGAACAAATCTGTTCAGAGTTGAACTGTTATATAAGGACGCGATCGCGATATCCCGCGGGATGCGATACCCCTCCGCCAGCAGCTGGGAGATCAGGCCAATAGCCAGGACATCATCCCCGCATATCACGCATTCCACTTTTTTTGAAATCAGATTTACGATAACGGAGTTCAGCAGTTCCTTTCGGAATTTTCCCGTATAAATTTCCTGCTTATCCTTCTGCAACCCGTTTTTCAGAATAGCCTTGCAAAATCCTTCATAACGGCTTCTGTTTACGTGAAAAGACATGTCCTCCAGGATCAGCGCAAAACGCCTGTAACCCTTTCCGATCAGCAGGGAGGTCAACATATCGGCCGCGCCTTCGTTGTCGGTATCCACCTGGATGATATTGTCAAAATCGCATAGCCCCGTCACACCTGTAGGAAATTTTTTTTCTGAAAGATAACGTAGGACTTTATCGTCCTCCAGGCTCCTGGTCACAATCATCCCGTCCACTTTTTTCTGTTCCACAAATTTTTGGATACCAGAAAAATCCTGCGCGGTTCCCGTTGTGATCAACACATTATAATCCATCAAGGCAGCCGCTTCATAGATTCCCAGAAGACACTCAAAGAAATATTGATTTCCGGTCACGAAAATATCATCTGGAAAAGAAACTCCCAGATTATGGGTTATTTCCGGTTCCTGTCTTTCCTCCACTCTTCCGCTTTCGTGTTCTTTTGCAAACTGCTGGATTTTCTGCCGGGTCTGAACCCCAATCCTCCCCTTTCCGGACAGGGCCCTCGACACCGTACTCTTGGAGACCCCAAGCTCCTTCGCCATCTCGTCTAAAGTCATTCTTTCCATGTTCCTTTCCAAAAAATGCACCCTCCAGAGGCATTCATCTTCCCTCGCAGGGAAGATCAACATGATCATGCTCTGCCGTTTTTTGTTGTTCATAATTTTGGTCTGTTGCGCATTTTTGCATATATCCATTATATTTATATTCAGTTTTTCCGTCAATATAGCAACATTCCAAAGTGCAGGCGCTTAAAATGTACCTTTTTTACAATTTTTCTTCTGCCGTTGCGCAACTTGATTGCGCAAGTGAAAGGCTTATCCCTCCGCAATTCTTCTTTCATTAAAAAAACGGCCCTCAGGAACAGCGTTCATAGCGCTATCCTGAAAAGCCGTTTTCTGCATTTTTCTGCTCCTGTCTGCCGTCTCTCATTTCACCATATTCAGAGCCGGCAGGGCTTTCTAAGGTGTCATGGCATTTTCGTATATCCTGCACATCATGTGCGAAGGCTCGATAGCAGCCGCTTCCTTCAAAAATTCTGCAGCCTTTTCTTTTTTTCCGAGCCCGATATTCCCAAGCGCCATCAGGTAGTAGCAGTGGGCGCGGTTCCGGAGCGTATAATCGTCATCAAAAATCAGGAACTCCGGCAGGGATACGGCGAAGTATTCGA
>DWYY01000039.1 GCA_019118445.1 Candidatus Eisenbergiella merdipullorum
CCGTCAGCTTGTCCAGAAATTCCTTCGCCTCCGGAAAGCTCATCACATAATCCTGTACCCCTTTGTCATTTCCTGTCATATATTTCAGCTCGTCGATATAAAAAGGATTCGGCAGGAACCTCACGTCAAAAACCAGATCCGCATCCGCCGGAATCCCGTGCTTAAAGCCAAAGGATACAATGCTGATCATAAGGTTATTATATTCGCCGTTCTGGACAAAAATTCTGTCTATTTCTTCCTTCAGCTCACGGGTCAGGAGCTTAGAGGTGTCGATGATATAGTCGGCGCGCTTTTTCATTTCCGCAAGGATCTGCCTTTCCTTGCGGATGCCGTCCTCGATGCGGTTATCCTGGGGCGTGCAGAGCGGGTGCATGCGGCGCGTTTCCTTATAACGCTTAACCAATGTATCGTCGCTGGCATCCATGAACAGGATCTCAAATACAAAGCCATTCTGCCGCATCCTGTCCAGGATCTTCAGCGCCTCGCCGAAGGTCTGCTCCGCGCGCACATCCAGGCCGATCGCTGCCTTGGTTATCTCATTGTTCGGCTGGTTGAGAAGCTCCATAAACTTCTCGATCAGCGGCACAGGCAGGTTATCCACGCAGAAAAAACCCACATCCTCCAGGAACTTCATCGCCGTACTTTTTCCGCTCCCGCTCATCCCGGTCACTACTACGAATCTCACCCGTTATTCCTCCATTGTCCCTTAAAAGTCCCCGAGGAAAATAACCTCCGGCTCCAGGCGCACGCCGAATCTTTCCTTTACCGTTTCGGAGACTTCTTTGATCAGTTCCGCGATATCTGCCGCAGTCGCCGTTCCGTCATTGATAATAAAGCCGCAGTGTTTCTCCGACACTCTCGCTCCGCCGATCCGCTTACCTCTCAGCCCGGCATCCATGATCAGCTTTCCGGCAAAATATCCTTCCGGCCTCTTGAAGGTGCTTCCGGCGCTGGCGTATTCCAGAGGCTGCTTCTGCCGCCTCCTGGCGGAAAGCTCGTTCATCCTGGCAAGGATTTCCTCTCTGTCTCCGTCCTGAAGCTTCATCGCAACCTCCAGGACCGCATAGGGTCTGTCCTTCAGTACGCTCTTTCTGTAACCGAATTCCATCGTCTCGTTGTCCAGCTCCATGAGGCTGCCGTCCTTCGCCATCACCAGCACAGATTCCACCACCTGCGCCAACTCTCCGCCGTAGGCGCCCGCGTTCATCCGCACACCGCCGCCCACGCTGCCCGGGATCCCGGAAGCGAATTCCAGGCCGGAAAGGCTGTTCTCCATGGCTGTTTTCGCCGCTTTTGCCAGAGAAACGGCCGCCCCGCAGGTCAGCCTGTTTCCTTCCGTCTTCACATTTTCAAATTCCCTGCCAAGGCGGATCACCACGCCTCTGTAGCCCTTATCCCCAACCAGAAGGTTGCTTCCGTTTCCCAGGAGGAAGAACGGCCATCCGGTCAGATTAAGATAACGGATCACCTTTCCAAGCTGCTCGCTGTTATCTGCTGTCACGAATATTTCCGCCGGGCCTCCCACTCGGAAGGTGGTATGTTCCGACATCGGTTCCTG
Source organism: Candidatus Eisenbergiella merdipullorum (assembly GCA_019118445.1). Classification (GTDB taxonomy): domain Bacteria; phylum Bacillota; class Clostridia; order Lachnospirales; family Lachnospiraceae; genus Eisenbergiella; species Eisenbergiella merdipullorum. The sequence goes on from DWYY01000039.1 coordinate 1,559, forward strand.
CTGCCGGATATTTTCCTCCGGCACCACACTTTTCAAATATTCCACTAAAGCTCTGCTCACTGCTGCTCCCATTCCTCATGATCATAAAACTATTCTGCGCCGTTTCCAGCCCATTTAGTCCAGAACCATCTTCGCGGCTCCGTAAATCCCGGCGTCGTTTCCCAGCGTTGCCAGGGAGAACAGGGCGCCGCGGCTTCCCGCAAAGACGTATGGCGTGTAATTTTTCTGAATATAATCCAGAAGGATCGGACCAGCCTTGGAAACGCCCCCGCCAATGACAAAAATCTCCGGGTTCACCACAGCGGCGATCCCCGCAAGAGCCTTTCCGAGGATTTCCCCGAACTGTTCCGCGACCTCAGCCGCCAGCTCATCCCCGCCCTTCACCGCGTCAAATACGGTTTTGGCAGAAATCTTATCGTTTCCTCTCAGCACGCTTGGTTTATCATCCAAAGCCAGCCTCCGTTTTGCGAGACGCACAATTCCCGTCGCAGACGTATATTCCTCCAGGCAGCCGTAATTCCCGCAGTTGCAGCGCTCCGTTTCTCCATCTTTCACATGGATGTGGCCGATCTCTCCTCCCGCTCCCGTAGCGCCGGAAAGGATCTTTCCATCCACGATGATCCCGCCGCCGACACCGGTCCCCAGCGTCACAGCGACCACATTGGAATAACCCTGGCCTCCGCCCTTCCACATTTCACCGAGCGCGGCCACATTGGCGTCATTTCCCGCTTCCACTGGCAGGTTCAGAAGACTTTGCAGCTCATTTTTCAGGCTGAAGGTGCCCCATCCCAGATTCACGGCCACATAGACCGTACCCTTCGCATCGATGGGACCGGGCGCGCCGATCCCAACGCCCACGATCTCATCTCTGGAAACCTCCTGTTCCTTCATCTTATCCAGGATGGTCTTCGCCACATCTGGGAGAATATATTTTCCATTTTCCTGTGTTCTCGTGGGAATCTCCCACTTATCCAGCAGATTTCCTGTCTCATCAAAAAAACCGAGTTTTACTGTAGTTCCTCCCACATCTACGCCAAAGCAGTATCTAGCCATTTTTCCCTCCATTTTAAAGCTGTTTCAATCTTCGTCGTCGTCTTCATCTCTCCTGCGGGCAAGAGAGTTCTGCACACGCGTGTACAGCTCCTGCGCTGCATTGTATCCCATCTTCTTCTGCCGGTGGTTCACTGCCGCCGACTCACAGATCACGGCCAGATTCCGTCCGGGCCGGATCGGAATGCTGTGACAGACCACCTTATTGCCCAGATATTCCGTATATTCCTCTTCCAGTCCCAGCCTGTCGTATTCCTTGTCCTTGTTCCAGTCTTCCAGGCGGATCACCAGATCGATGTTCTGGGTATCCCTGACGCTGGAAACGCCGTACAGGGTCTTGACGTCAATGATGCCGATGCCGCGCAGCTCGATGAAATGCTTAGTGATGTCAGGCGCGGTTCCGATCAGCGTATCGTCACTGACCTTGCGGATTTCCACCACATCGTCGGAGACCAGGCGGTGTCCTCTCCTGATCAGCTCCAGCGCCGCCTCGGATTTTCCGATGCCGCTCTCGCCGGTGATCAGGACGCCTTCCCCGTAAACATCTACCAGCACGCCGTGCACGGAAATGCAGGGCGCCAGCTTCACATTCAGCCATCGGATGATCTCCGCCATGAAAGCGGAAGTGGACTTCTTCGTCATCAGGATCGGCACCTTCTTTTCCATGGCGATCTGGCGGAACAGCGGGTCTGGCTGCAGTTCCCGGCAGTACACCACGCAGGGCATGGTATAGGAAAAGAACTGGTTGTAGATTTCCTGTTTTCTCTCCTCTGGCATGGACTCCATGTAAGAGTATTCCACAAAGCCGATGATCTGCACCCGCGTGGGCTCATGATGCTCAAAATAGCCGGCAAGCTGAAGGGCCGGCCTGTTGATGTCAGGCTGTGTGATCTTGATCCCCTTTACCTCGATCTCAGGCGTCAGGTTTTCCAGCTTCATCTTGGCGATGATATCGGTAAGATTTACGTGCGGCATGATTTGTCCTCCACCTTTCGTTATTTCTGCCCGTGAAAAAAGCTGTCCCGTCCGGTTCTCCGGACGGGCGCCGTTTGTCTGTGCCTATTTTAACACAGAACCATGAAAAAAAGAATAGATTTCTTCCGCAACATGCTCCGGTATTTCCGGCACCTGGGAAAGCCTTGCCACATCCGCCTGCCGGATCTCGTCGATGGATCTGAAATCCCGCATCAGCGCCTTCCTCCTTGCCGGTCCCACGCCCGGGATCCCATCCAGCACGGAACGAACCTGTTCCTTGCTGCGCAGGGAACGGTGATATTCGATGGCAAAGCGGTGCGCTTCATCCTGGATCCTGGTGATGAGTTTGAAGCCTTCGCTGTGGGTATCTATCTCGATTTCCCGGTTCTGATAATACAGGCCTCTCGTCCTGTGGTTGTCATCTTTGACCATGCCGCAGACCGGGATGGACAGGCCCAGCTCCTTTAATACCTGCAGGGCCACATTCACCTGTCCTTTTCCTCCATCCATCAGAAGCAGGTCCGGAAAACGGGTGAAGCTGCCGAACTCTTTCTCCATCTGCTTGTCTTCCAGCTCCTTTGCCTCCTCCAGGCCATGCCGGAAGCGCCTGGTCAACACCTCCTTCATGCAGGCATAGTCGTCCGGTCCTGCCACCGTTTTGATCTTGAATTTCCTGTAGTCGCTCCGCTTAGGCTTCCCCTTTTCATAAACCACCATGGAACCCACATTTTCAAAACCGCTGATATTGGAAATATCAAAGGCCTCCATCCGGTTCGCCTCCGGGATGGATAGAAGCGCGCAGATCTCCTTCACCGCGCCGATGGTCCTGCCTTCCTCTCTCTTGATGCGTTCCCGGTCCTTGTTCAGGACCATTTTCGCATTGGTCGCCGCAAGCTCCACAAGCTTTTCCTTCGTCCCCTTCTTAGGCACACGGATGTGCACCCTGCTCCCTTTTCTGGCGGAGAGCCACTGCTCCAGAACGGGAATGTCCTCGATTTCCATCTGCAGCATCAGCTCTTTGGGAATGAATGGCGTCCCCGCATAGAACTGTTTTACAAAATCCAAAAGGACCTGTGCCTGCGTACAGTCCTGGGTCCGGGTCATGATGAAATGTTCTCTGCCGATCAGTTTGCCGCCCCTGACAAAAAAGACCTGGACCACCGCGTCATTTTCATCCCTCGCCAGCGCAATGATGTCCTTATCCTCTCCGTCGCTGTCCGTGATCTTCTGTTTCTGAGCTACCTGCTTCACACTGTTGTACAGGTCCCGGCAGCGGATCGCTTCTTCAAAATCCAGATTTTCCGACGCTTCCTCCATCTTCTGCTTCAGGCTGTTCAGGATCGGAGAAAAATTTCCATTCAGAAAGTCCAACGCCTGCTCCACCTGCGTATGGTACTCCTCCTTCGTGACATAGCCCTGACAAGGCGCCATGCACTGGCCGATATGATAGTTCAGACAGGGCCGCTCCAGCCCGATATCCCGGGGAAGCACACGGTTGCAAGTCCTCAGCTTATACAACTTATTGATCAGTTCTATGGTATCCTTCACTGCAAAGGCGGAAGTGAAGGGCCCAAAATATCTGGATCTATCCTTTTTCATCTGCCGGGAAAACAGCACTCTCGGAAAATCCTCCCCCATAGTCACCTTTATATAAGGATAGGTTTTGTCATCCTTGAGCATGGTGTTGTACTTGGGATTGTGCTCCTTGATCAGGTTGTTTTCCAGCACAAGCGCTTCCAGCTCCGAATCGGTCACAATATACTCAAAACGGGCGATCTTTGTCACCATCTTTTCGATTTTTGGGCTTTTGTTCGTACTTTCCCGGAAATAGGAACGCACCCGGTTCCTTAAACTGATCGCCTTTCCCACATAAATGATAGCGTCATCCTTGTCATGCATGATATAAACTCCCGGCTTTGCCGGAAGCTTTTTCAATTCTTCTTCAAATTGAAACATTTCCCTGTTCCTTTTTATGCCTGTTTTTTGCAAAATGTGGAAAGCCGTCCCCATCTTCTGAAGACAGCTTTCCACACAGATGGCTCCAGCGCCCGGAGACGGCCTGCGCCATTTTTTCTATTTCATCTGATCCGACGGGGGAAGGGCGGTGTTGGAGAATCTTCCCACAGGGCCCTGCGGCCGGTTCCCGCCGTCCTGATCCCGGTCATTCTCTTTTTCCGGCTTAGGCGCGGCCTGCCCCTGATCCGGCATTCCGTACCCTGTGCCAGGCGGCGTCTGTCCCTGACCCGGCATTCCGTATCCTGTGCCAGGCGGCGTCTGCGGATCCTCCCGGAATCCGAAACGGGAACTCTCCTCTGCAGGTTTTCCGGCTGTATGGGGTTCCTGCCATCCCGCAGCATTCGGCTCCCGGCTCTCCTCCGGTTCCTCTTCCGGCTCCGGGATTCCCTTTTCCTGGCGGTAAATCTTCATGAATTCCTTGCCGGTGATGGTTTCCTTCTGGATCAGATATGCCGCGATCTTATCCAAGATCGTGCGGTTCTCGCGAAGCAGCGACAGCGCCTCGTCGTAACACTCCTTCAAGATACGCATGACTTCGGAATCCACCTCGGCGGCGGTCACATCGGAGCAGTTCATCACCGCCCGTCCCTCCAGATACTGGCTCTCCACTGTCTGAAGCCCGATCAGGCCGAACTTCTTGCTCATGCCGTACTGCGTCACCATCGCCCTGGCAATGCTCGTCGCCTTCTCGATATCATTGGAAGCTCCTGTGGTCACGGTGTCAAATACGATCTCCTCCGCCGCACGGCCGGCCAGCAGGCCGACAAGCATCGCATGCAGCTCCGCTTCCGTATTCAGGTATTTCTCTTCCTCCGGCACCTGCATCACATAGCCCAGCGCGCCCATGGTCCTGGGTACGATCGTGATCTTCTGCACGGGCTCAGAGTTCTTCTGCAGGGCAGCTACCAGCGCATGACCCACTTCATGGTAGGATACGATGCGCCTCTCTTCCTTGCTCATGATACGGTCTTTCTTTTCCTTACCAACGAGCACCTGCTCCACAGCCTCGAACAGGTCCTTCTGGCAGACGTAATCCCTGCCCTGCTTGACCGCGTTGATGGCGGCTTCATTGATCATATTGGCAAGATCGGAACCCACAGCGCCGCTGGTCGCAAGCGCGATGGCGTCCAGGTCTACGGTGTCGTCCATCAGCACATCCTTGGCGTGCACCTTGAGGATCTCCACACGCCCCTTCAGGTCCGGCTTATCCACAATGATCTGCCGGTCAAAACGGCCGGGACGCAGCAGCGCCTTGTCCAGGATCTCCGGACGGTTCGTCGCGCCCAGGATCAGGATCCCGCGGGAGCTGTCGAAGCCGTCCATTTCGCTCAGAAGCTGGTTCAGCGTCTGTTCCCGCTCCTCATTTCCGCCGCCATACTTGGAATCACGGCTTCGGCCGATAGCATCGATCTCATCGATAAAAATGATACACGGCGCGTTTTTGGTCGCTTCCTTGAACAGGTCGCGCACACGGGACGCGCCCACGCCCACATACAATTCAATAAAATCAGAACCGGTCAGGGAGAAAAACGGCACATGCGCTTCTCCGGCAACCGCCTTTGCCAGAAGCGTTTTACCGGTTCCGGGAGGACCTACGAGCAGCGCGCCCTTGGGAAGCTTCGCGCCGATCTTGGAATACCTGCCCGGATTGTGCAGGAAATCCACGACCTCCTGTAGGGATTCCTTTGCCTCGTCCTCACCGGCCACATCCTTAAAGGTAACTCCCGTTTCCTTCTGTACATAGACCTTGGCGTTGCTCTTTCCCACACCCATGGGGCCGCCGCCCCCCGACATTTTCTTCATCAGGAAATTGAAAAGGATGATGATCGCCACAAACGGGAGCACATAGGTTAAAAGGATCGACAGCAGGAGACCGGAGCTGTCCGGAACCTCTCCGTTGACTTCCACGCCTGCGTCCATCAGCCGCTGCGTGAGCGTATCGTCCTGTACCAGGCCCGTGTAATAGGTGATCCCCGTCTGCTGCATGAACGGATTCGCATTATCCTCTTTCGGATAAATGGTGATCTGGGAGTCCCCGATCTCCACGCGCTCCACGCGCCCTTCATCCACCATTTCCAGAAATTTATTATAGGAAATTTCCTGGCTGGAAACGCCGCTGAGCATTCTCATAAAAAAACTCATGCAGACCAGCGTGACCAGCGCCGCAACAAGGATCATCAGCAGATTCTGTTTCCTCGGCGGCTGCCCTCCCGGACCACCGCCCGGCCCCTGCGGACCGCCCTGGCCGTTATTGTTGTTATAACCGCCTCCTCCGTTATAGCTGTTCAGATTATTGTTGTCCATTCGTAAAAACCTTTCCGCAGTAACGGTTCCTCAAGGAACCGACTCCATACAAATCATTGACGCGGCCGGAAGAAATCATGGTTCCTCCCGAAAACGGAAAAAAGTCTCCTCCGTCCGCGTTTAACTCTTTCCTATTATATGGTTTCACCGTTCATAAATCAATATTTATTCTGTGAAAATATCGTCCAAACTATAAAAGATTTATTAAATTACAGGGAATTTTTCACTGCGCTCCTCTGGGACACAGGGCAGCCTTTTCGGGACACAGGACGGCCTCCGCCGTGTCCGTATCATCTTTTTTCAGAAAACAGTAGCTTTTCCCCTGTTTTTCGGTGTATAATATTTCAATTAGATCGTAGACGACACCACTTATCAATTGCAAGAGGCCGTGTCCGTCGTGCGCGGCAGAATGGAGAACGCTATGGCAGTAAAATATGTATTCGTAACGGGCGGTGTGGTATCCGGACTCGGCAAGGGTATCACAGCCGCCTCCCTGGGCCGCCTGCTAAAAGCCCGCGGTTATAAGGTGACCATGCAGAAATTCGATCCCTACATCAACATCGACCCGGGAACCATGAATCCCATTCAGCATGGTGAGGTATTCGTTACGGAGGATGGGACTGAAACCGACCTTGACCTGGGGCATTATGAACGTTTTATTGACGAAAACCTGGACCGGAATTCCAACGTCACTACCGGAAAGGTTTATTGGTCCGTTCTCCAGAAGGAACGGCGCGGAGATTACGGCGGCGGTACCGTTCAGGTCATTCCGCATATCACGAATGAGATCAAGAGCCGTTTTTACCGCAATTTCACAGATGATGAGACCAGGATCGCCATCATCGAGGTGGGCGGCACCGTGGGCGACATTGAAAGCCAGCCCTTTCTGGAGTCCATCCGCCAGTTTCAGCGCGAGATCGGCCATGAAAACGCAATCCTGATCCATGTCACCCTGATCCCTTATCTGCGCGCCTCCCAGGAGCTCAAGACCAAACCCACGCAGGCCAGCGTAAAAGAGCTGCAGGGAATGGGCATTCAGCCTGATATCATCGTGTGCCGCAGCGAAATCCCCCTCACGCAGGGGATACGCGACAAGATCGCCCTGTTCTGCAACGTTCCCAGCAACCGTGTCCTGCAGAACCTGGATGTCAAATACCTGTATGAAGCTCCCCTCGCCATGGAGAAAGAGCATCTTGCCGATGTGGTCTGCGATTGTCTTTCCCTGGAAAACAGGGAGCCGGACTTGACCGACTGGAAGGCCATGGTAGACGCGCTGCGTTCCCCCAAGGACGAAGTAAAGATCGCTCTAGTCGGAAAATACATTCAGCTTCACGACGCCTACATCAGCGTGGTGGAAGCGCTCAAGCATGGAGGCATTTCCAATCATGTGAGCGTCCAGATCAAATGGGTGGATTCCGAAACGGTAACCCCGGAAAATTCAGAAGAAATCTTTTCCGATGTGAACGGCATCCTGGTTCCCGGCGGTTTCGGCGACAGAGGCATAGATGGAAAGATTTACGCCATCACCTATGCGCGGACCCATAACATCCCCTATCTGGGCCTGTGTCTGGGCATGCAGCTTGCCATTGTGGAATTTGCCCGCAATGTGCTGGGCTTTACTGACGCGCACAGCGTAGAGCTCGACCCTTCCACCACCCATCCCGTCATCGACCTGATGCCGGACCAGAACGGAGTGGAGGATATCGGCGGCACCCTGCGTCTCGGTTCCTATCCCTGTGTTCTGGCAAAGGATTCCCTGGCCTACAAGCTCTATGGGCAGGAGACCATCCACGAACGCCACAGACACCGCTACGAAGTGAACAACGACTTCAGGGGCGCCCTGACGGCGGGCGGCATGAAGCTTTCCGGTCTGTCTCCGGACGGACGCATCGTGGAAATGTGCGAGCTGCCCGATCATCCTTTCTTTATCGCCACGCAGGCGCATCCGGAGCTGAAATCCAGACCGAACAGGCCGCATCCTCTTTTCTCCGGCTTTATCGCGGCCGCACTGAAAGAGAAAAATGAAAAGGAAGCCCAGAACAAATGAAATATGGTTTCGACAACAACAGATATCTCCGGATGCAGTCTGAGCACATCCGGGAACGTATCGCCATGTTCGGCGACAAGCTCTACCTGGAATTCGGGGGAAAGCTGTTCGACGATTATCATGCTTCCCGCGTGCTTCCCGGCTTTGAGCCGGACAGCAAATTTAAAATGCTCAAGCAGTTGAAGGACCAGGCGGAAATCCTTCTTGTCATCAGTGCATCTTCTATTGAAAGCAACAAGATCCGGCAGGATTCCGGTCTGACCTATGGGGCGGAGGTCGTCCGCCTCATCCGCTGCTTCCGCGACAACGGCTTTCTGTCCGATTCCGTTGTCATCACCCAGTATGCGGGCCAGCCCGCCGCCGACCAGTTCCGGACCCGGCTGACCAACCTGGGGATCCGTTCCTATCTCCACTATATCATCGAAGGCTACCCGGACAACATTGACCTGATCGTCAGTGATGAAGGCTACGGCAGAAACGAATATGTGGAAACTACACGCCCGCTGGTAGTCGTCACCGCCCCCGGCCCCGGCAGCGGCAAAATGGCCACCTGCCTTTCCCAGCTCTACCATGAACATAAGCGCGGCATCCAGGCGGGTTATGCCAAATTTGAAACCTTCCCCATCTGGAACCTGCCGTTGAAGCATCCGGTCAATATTGCCTATGAAGCGGCCACGGCAGATCTGAACGATGTAAACATGATCGACCCGTTTCATCTGGAGGCCTATCATACCACCACCGTAAACTATAACCGCGATATTGAAATCTTCCCGGTGCTTTACGCCATTTTTGAGGAAATCCTGGGCGAATGCCCCTATAAATCTCCCACAGACATGGGCGTCAACATGGCCGGGAACTGCATCATTGATGACGCAGTATGCCGGGAGGCCGCCAATCAGGAGATCATCCGCCGGTATTACGGATGCCTGTGCGATCTCAAGCGTGGAAACAGCTCCAGAGAGATCCTGTACAAGCTCCAGCTTCTCATGAAACAGAGCGGACTGACCATCAATGACCGCCCCGTGGTAAAAGCCGCCATGCAGCGGGAGGAGGAGACCGGCCATCCCGCGGTCGCCATTGAACTGCCGGACGGCCAGCTCGTCACAGGAAAGACCAGCAACCTTCTGGGTGCAGCTTCCGCCTGCCTGTTGAACTCCCTGAAGGTGATCGAAGGCATTGACCACGAGGTGCATCTGATCTCTCCCTCGGCGATCGAACCCATTCAGACCCTGAAGACCGCATATCTGGGAAGCGTTAATCCCAGACTGCACACGGACGAAATCTTGATCGCGCTCTCCATCAGCGCGGCGACGGACAAAAGGGCCGCCCTGGCGCTGTGCGCCTTACGGCAGCTGCGCGGCTGTGAAGTCCATTCATCCGTCATGCTTTCTTCCGTGGATGAGAGCGTCTTCAAAAAACTAGGTATGCATCTCACCTGTGAACCGAAAACAGAAGTGAAAGAGGGCAGGAAATGAAAGAGGGCTGAGCATCATTCAGAGTCTCATCTTGTAATTTCCCACCACGGAAACTCCTTCATCGATCACAACGAACGCATGAGGATCATGTTTATACACAATATGCTTGAGCTGGCTCAGTTCATACTTGGACGCCAAGATATAAAGCACATGCACCGGTTCATCGGTATATGCACCCACAGCTTCCCACTTCGTCACGCCTCTGTCCAGTTCGTCAAAGATCTCCTTTTCCATCTCCTCATCCTTCGTTTTGGTGATGACCCTCACCTCCACGTTGATGGTCTGGGCGTGCACCTTATCGATGGCAAAGGCGCTGACAAACGCATAGATCAGGGAATAGATCACAGTGGGTACATTGAACAGGAACAGGCAGATGCCGTACAGGACGACATTGACGGCCATATTCACCCGCCCCACGCGGAAATCCCTGCGCCACTTGATGAGCATCATGCCCACGATATCCGTGCCTCCAAGGGAGCCGCCGCACTTGAGGGCAAGTCCCATACCGACACCGCAGATGATGCCGCCGATCACACAGCAGGCGAGGGTATCCTCAGGAAGAATGGGCTGCGCGGGAATAGGGATCACAGACAAAAGAACGGTCACGATAGTGACACACATCACAGTTTTGACAAAAAACCTGCGGCCGATCCGCTTCATGGACAACAGCAGGATGGGGGCGTTGATCAGGTAATAGATCACGCCTGCCACATCAAAATTCTGGAAAGGCAGATGCAGATATCCTACCAGCACCGTCCGGATGACCTGCGCGAAACCCATGATCCCTCCGCTGTACAGGGATACCGGAACAATGAACAGGTTGATCCCAAGCGAGTAGATCACTGCCCCCGCAATTGCACCGAGATAACGGTTGATCTGATACCATTTCCAGTATTTTTCGATTTCCTGAAGTTTCTGTGACGCACGCTCCATATCCGCACCCTCCTTTTTGCCGCTCCAAAGGCAGTCTCTCATCTCTTTTCTGCCCGGCGGATCCCATCATGCTTCCTTTTTATTATAACCCGTCCGGGGATATTTTTCATCCGTTTTGAACCCTCCCGCGCAAAAACAAACGCTATCCCCCATCCTGCAGGAGACGGATCGTCAATCAAACAAAGTCTTCCAATCCGGATCCGCCGCCGCATCAAAGCACATTTTGATCTGCTCAAGCGTATTTTTATCCCCGTTCAGCGCGGGCAGATCATCCGGTGAAAAGAATCCGCTTTCCGTCGTCTCGATGTTCTCCTGAAAACTGCCGCCCAGAACGCTGCAGAGGAAGAAGATCTTACAGATAGGATTGGCATACTGCGGGAAATTGTGCCGGTTCCGGTCCTGTATGGCGATCACCTTCACCGGCTCCACATCCAGACCCGCCTCTTCCTTCGCTTCCTTCACCGTATTGGAAGCCGGCGTCTGGTTGTAATCGCACCATCCGCCGGGCAGGGACCATCCGCCGCCTTCCTTTACCAGCAGGATCTTCCCATCCTGAAAAATGGCCGCGCGGGTGTCCAGCTTGGGCGTCTGATATCCGTATTCCCCGCAGAATACATCCTTTACCTTTTCCAGCGGAAGCTCCGTCTTCATCGCCATAATCTCCGCCGCGATCTCACGTACCCGGTCGAATCTTTCCTTATCAAACGCGTCTCTGGTATAGGCCAGACCGTTCTGCGCGATTGCCTGAAGCTCCATAGCCAGGCTGATCAGTTTATCCAGTTCGTTCATATCATAAATCGTCCTTATTCCATATCTTTCAAAATTCCTATTCTTCCAAAAACCAGGTATTCATCGACGTGACCTGTCTGTTTGCCCAGGCAAAATAGGGGATCAGGTGCAGTTTTACCTGCCGGAGCGGCTTTCCCGATTTGATATACAGTTCCTCCTCCTGCTCTCTGACCTCGGCATCCAGTTCCAGCACCGGAAGCGTCGTCCCTTCCATCTGCCTGGATCCAATTTTCCCTTTCTGCTCAGGTTTGATCCGTACATCCCGCAGCAGAAGATCATCATTATCGATTCCCTCAGCGCAGAACACCAGCGGCCCTCTCGTAACCGCAATTCTTCCACAGGTATCGATCACCCTGGGGTTGGATTCCCAGAAGCGGATGCCCATATCCAGTTCCAGCTCCAGGCAGTCTCCGCATTTCCACTCGCGACGCACATAGAGATAACCCTTCCTTAACGCGGCTTCCGCTTCCTTTCCATTTATGGTAAGCTTCCACTGCCCGGACCAGGAAGGCAGATGCAGCGCAACTTCGCAGGCCCCTTCCGTTTCTGTGAGGATGCGGATCTTTCCGTCATAGGGATATCCGGTTTCCTGCTTCAGCTTCATCCTTCCTCCGGGCACTTCAATTTCCCCTTCCGCATCCATGTAGCAGTGGGCATATATGGTATTTCCGGAAACGGAATACATATAATCCGCAATCGAGCCCACAAAGCGGAGCAGATTTGGCGGGCAGCAGGAACAGTCAAATACCTTCACTCTGCTCAGTATGGGCAGATGCTCCTGCAGCCCCTTCGCCCTTGACGCATTAAACGCGTTCCTTGCCGGATCGGCCGCCAGAGGGTTTTCATAAAAGAAACGATTCCCTGACAGAGAGACTCCGGAGAGCACCGTATTGTATATGGCTCTTTCCGCACAGTCCGCATATTTTCCATCCGCTTCCAGAAGCCACATCCTGCGGCAGAACATAGCCAGCGCAATGGAAGCGCAGGTTTCATTATATGCCGTATATTCCGGAAGATCATAGTCAAAGGTAAAGGATTCTCCCCGGTGGGTAGAGCCGACTCCTCCGGTGATATACATCCGTTTTCTCGTGATATTGTCAAATAATGTCTCACAGACCTGCGCCATTTCTTCATCTTTATCAATCCTGGCCTGATCCGCCATGGCGCTGTACAGGTAAAGGGCTCTCACGCTGTGTCCCTCCGCGGTTTTCTGCTGTCTGACCGGAAGATGGGACTGCATATGCTCCTGATCGGTGAAATCGTAGGTTTCATCCCTGCTGCTGGTCCCTCTCGTGTTCACAAAATATTCCGCCAGCTCACGGTAACATTCCTTTCCGGTATATTCATAAAGCCGGTACAGGGCCAGCTCGATCTCCTCATG
>DWYY01000040.1 GCA_019118445.1 Candidatus Eisenbergiella merdipullorum
GGGTCGTAAAAACTTTCATAGATCTGAAGATAAGTACCTTTTTTCAGATTGGATTTTTTTAAAAAGTAAGCCATAAAATCACCTCACCCCATTATAGCACCATAACACCATTTTGTAAAGGAGTTAAAAAATATTTTGTCAAGTTTTTGAAAAATAAAAAAAGCCAGCAAATATGCTGACTGTAAGAATTCAGGAAAAGAATTACTCTGAAAGTATTATGGTGTTAAAACTGAAAGACAGGTAGATATTGCGGGTATAATTTCTTTCAAGTTCAGCGATATGTACTTTCCGTTTGCCGCATAATAAACATTATGCGGTCTTTTTTTCGTCCATCCACAGCAGTTCCAGCTTCTCCAGCTTCTCCGCCTGCTTCCTCCCGCTCCATGTCGTATAGATCCTCGTCGTGTTGATGCTTGAATGGCCCAGAAGATCAGCCAGATGTGAGATATCTTTCTCCATCTCATAATAGGTGCACGCAAACAGGTGCCGCAGATTATGGGGGAAAATCCTGCCCTTTTCCACTCCCGCGTCCCTGCTCAGGCTTTTCATCTCATGCAGGATATTGCTCCGGTCCATCGGGCGGCCGTTTCTGGTCACAAAAATGCTTCCTGTGCAGATCCCGTTCTGCATGGCATAATCCAGAAGGCCTGTACACAGCGCGGTGGGAAGCAGAACTGTCCGTGTCTTTCCCTTCAGGCGGACCACCGCGCTCCCCCGCCTTGCCGCCTCCACCGTAATGAAGGGCAGCTCACTGATCCGGATTCCGGTGGAGCAGAGGGTCTGCATAAGACAGCTCAGTCTCTTCTTGCCTTTTTTTTCAGCCGCGTCCACCAGCCGGAAATATTCCTCACGGGACAGCTCCTTTTCCTGCCTGCGGAAAGCTTCCCTCTGCATCCTCACCAGCTTTACCACACAGTCGTACCATCCCTGTTCCTTGAAAAACCGATTCATGGCAGCGAGCATGGAATTCACGCTGCTGACCGCATAGTGTTCCAGCAGTTTTTCTTTGTAGCGAATCACAATTGTCTTATCCACTATGCCCGGCTTTCCCAGATATCGGAGAAAAGCACGCAGATCCCTGCTGTACTTTTCTATTGTCCTCCTGCTTTTTTCCTCCTCCTCCAGCTTCTTCTGAAACCGTTCCAGCTGTGTCTCTTCCATAAAGTGTTCCATCTCTACCTCACTTTCTGCCGCTTAGGCGGCATTCTGATCTGAGGAATTGGCTGTAAAGCCAATTCCCAGGATGAAATCCACAGGATTTCATCCGCCTCTCTTTCTGCCGCTTAGGCGGCATTCTAACCCATGTTATTGGGATACCCTGCATTGCTTTTTTTATGCATAAAATCGTATAAGCATGGACATTTAATCTCAGGGGAAGTCTCTCCCTTTTTTTGCGTAACAGTATTCCTAAAAAGTATACATCTTTTATGGGTTTTTGACATATTTTTCCATATTTCCAGCATTCGTCTGACGACGGGCTTCAATAAACAAAACAACCGCTGCCCCATAGATATCAGAATCTATTTTGCAGCGGTATCTTATTTTTTTCATATCGATGCGGTCGTCCGCCCGTCTTTGATGCCAGGATCAGAGTGCATTCTGCCGCCCTCCTATCCCCGTATCGCGTCCTTCATCTCCTTCACATACCTTCCCACATGCTCCGGCGCCTGCCTGCCGTATCTTTCGATCAGCTTCACAATGGCCGAGCCGACGATGACGCCGTCCGCCATACCTGCCATCCGGGCAGCCTGCTCCGGCGTGGAAATGCCGAAGCCGATGGCGCAGGGAATATCCGTACTGCGCCGGATGGCCTCCACGATGGAAGCGAGGTCGGTTTTGATCTCGCTCCTCACGCCGGTCACACCGAGAGAGGATACCAGATAAACGAAGCCTTCCGCCTCCCCGGCGATCATTGCAATGCGGTTTTCTGAGGTGGGCGCGATGAGGGAGATCAGCTCCAGGCCGAAGCGGCGGCAGATGGGCTGGAATTCTTCCTTTTCCTCATAAGGGACGTCCGGCAGAATCAGTCCGTCCATCCCAATCTCGCGGCAGGTGCTGATAAACCGCTCCGCCCCATAGGAGAACACCACGTTCGCATAGGTCATGAAAACCATGGGCACGCTCACATCACGCCGCAGCTCTTTTACAAATTCAAAAATCTGATCCGTAGTGACGCCGCCGTTTAGCGCCCGCAGATTGGCACCCTGGATCACAGGCCCTTCCGCCGTCGGGTCGGAAAAAGGAATGCCGAGTTCGATCAGATCGGCTCCGTTCTTTACCATTTCCCGAACTACTGCCCCGGTAGTTTCCAGATCCGGATCACCGCAGGTGACAAAGGCGATGAAGGCCTTCCCGTTTTCAAACGCTTCTTTTATTCTACTCATACAAATCTCCATTCCGGAGCGTCGCGACGGGGCGAAGCAAAATCGCGTATGCGGTTTTGCTTCTGCCATCAGGGCAATTTGTGACGCTCCGGCACAAATTGCCGTATGAATCATAAGCCATCAGGCTTATTATTCCTGCAGTTCTCCTTCTCCACGATAGCGGGCGATCGCCGCGCAGTCCTTATCTCCTCTTCCGGAGATGGTGATGACCAGAATCTGATCCTTTCCCATCTGCGGCGCCAGCTTTCTTGCATGAGCCACCGCATGGGCGGATTCAATCGCCGGAATGATGCCCTCCGTCTTTGCCAGGTATTCAAAGGCGCAGACCGCCTCCTCATCCGTCACAGGCACATATTCCGCGCGTCCGATGTCATGCAGATAAGCGTGTTCCGGTCCCACGCCGGGATAGTCCAGACCGGCAGAAATGGAATATACGGGCGCGATCTGTCCATATTCATCCTGACAGAACCAGGATTTCATCCCGTGAAAAATACCCACCCGGCCCGTATTCATGGTGGCGGCCGTTTCAAAGGTATCGATTCCTCTTCCCGCCGCTTCCGCGCCGATCAGCCGCACCGAAGGATCGTCAATGAAGTGGTAGAAGCTGCCGATGGCGTTGGAGCCTCCGCCCACGCAGGCGATCACCGCGTCAGGAAGCCGTCCCTCCTTTTCCATGAGCTGTTCTTTGATTTCCTTTGAAATAACTGCCTGAAAATCCCGCACGATAGTGGGGAAAGGGTGAGGCCCCATCACCGAACCGAGGCAATAGTGGGTGTCGCTGATCCGGGAGGTCCACTCACGCATGGCTTCCGAAACCGCATCCTTCAGCGTGGCTGTCCCGGTCGTTACCGGGATGACTTCGGCTCCGAGCAGACGCATGCGGTAGACATTGAGGGCCTGCCTTCTGGTATCCTCCTCTCCCATGAAAACTACGCACTCCATTCCCATCAGCGCTGCCGCCGTGGCCGTTGCCACCCCGTGCTGGCCTGCGCCCGTTTCCGCGATTAGACGGGTCTTCCCCATTTTTTTTGCAAAAAGCGCCTGGCCCAGCACGTTGTTGATCTTGTGTGCGCCGGTATGGTTCAGATCCTCCCGTTTGAGGTAGATTTTCGCGCCGCCAAGATCCTTCGTCATTTTTTCTGCGTAATAGAGCCGTGACGGCCTTCCCGCATATTCGTTAAAAAGCGTTGTGAGCTCCCTGTTGAATTCCGGATCGTTTTTATATCTGTTATATGCTTCTTCCAGCTCGATCACCGCATTCATCAGCGTCTCCGGAATGTACTGTCCTCCATAGATACCGAATCTTCCATTTGGATTTGTCATACTTCCTCTTTTCCTGCGGCCGAA
>DWYY01000041.1 GCA_019118445.1 Candidatus Eisenbergiella merdipullorum
TTCAGCGGCTTTTACGCCATCATTTTTAATCTGGTCAATGAGCTCCTGCAATTGGATTTCCATTTACGTCATCTCCTTTCCCATCCATCCCCTGCGGTTTCAATGCGCTCCAAACCAAAGGGTTCCAAATCCACAGGGTGTTGGATATTCCGGAACCTTACAGGCTCCGAACAGGCGGAATAGATGAAATTGCAATAATTCTTCATTTATACTCCGTCTTTTTGTATATTTTACACAATATAGATTCATTATACTTCTTCTTTAAAATCTAAGCAACAAAAATTTTCACCCAATAAATGAAGTCCATACATTACAGAATATCACAAATTTCCACAAGCGTCTTACATTGGCTTCACTGCAGTGCCATATCAAAAAACCACTTTATTCCTTCCATTGTTTCACTCCAAAACTGCCGCACAGGTTTCCCCGTGCGGCAGTCATAATTTTTCCCGTTTATTTTTTCCTGTTCTTCTTCAGAATATCATTCACAATATCCATCCGCAGCCCTGCGTCTATGAAATCGCAGTGCCTGCAGAAGGGATAATTCTGTCTGCCGTCCTTAACGGCCGCTCTCAGCTTCTGATAGGCCGGGCTGTTCCAGGCGTCCTTCAGAGACATCTGATTCAGGTCGCCCATATCCGTCACCTCAAAGTTGTCACAGCAGCAGATTCCCAGCTTGCCGTTCGGCGTGATCCACATATCCGTATAGGGCATCAGGCAGGTTTCCTTAATGACCTTCTCCGTAGCCGCCTTGTTCGGCGCGCTTCCGGCACGGTTGGTCAGAACCTCCTTCAGATAACGCATCTGGATCAGGATGTCCACATCCTTGAACTCGTCCGGATGGCTTTTCACATATTCATAGATCTCCTGGATGTTGTCATGAAATTTCATATCCAGGCAGTAATTGTTGATGATGAGCTGATTCACATAGGGGACAATGGCTTTCACCTTGTCCACGGTCAGAAGCAGGCCGTTGGTGGACATGAAAATGAACACATCCGGAAGCTGTTCCCTCGCATATTTGTGAAACTCCACGATTCTGGTATCCAGCCAGGGCTCATTGTTTCCGTACAGGGTCAGATGGCCCTTATAGCCCCAGTCGCGGAGCTGATCGATGATGCTGTAATACAGCTCGTCCGACATCCTGGCAAAGGGTCTCTTTTCCGCGTTCTTATTCGCGGTACAGAATTCGCAGGTGCTGTTGCAGCGGTTGATCGTCTCCAGATTTACCACATTGGGATGGGGAATCGGATCGCTCTCCATAAAATATTTGATATATTCCTTCTGGGATTTTCCTCTCGTCAGAAACTGCAGGGTCAGATATCCCTCACTTGCCAGCTTCGGAAAATACTTTCTCATGTTCCAGCCGAATTTTCCGGCGTAGTTGTGAACTCTGATCGGCATTTTGCTATCTCCTTCTATCCTTTGCTTTCTGCCAGAATGGCCGTAATACGCGTTATCATCATATCACCGGGGGTACTTTCTGTCAATTCCGATAAAATTCTGTCGCAGCCAGCCAGTCTGCCAGATGTTACAGTTCATTTTGCAGATCACCCTTCCTGTTCATACACATAGATCGTATAGGGAGAACCTTCCCCGCTGTATGTCCCGACCAGTGTAAATCCGAGTTCCGGCCCGTTTCCTATCTCGATCCGGGAAAACAGATATTTTCCGCCAAGCTCACGGAACACGTCGGCGTCAATATAGAGCGTATCGTCGGATACCTGCATGGTGCGGACCGGATTCCAGGTGTTCTCGCCGGAGCCGGAGAAAATGTAGGCTCTGGCCCCCCAGTCCCAGAAATAGGTATCCCATTCCTCCACCCGCTCGGTGGCAGGGGCGATCATCGCGCCGAACGCCTCCTTATACGCCTGCGGATAGAAGCCCAGATAACCGTCCAGCGTGGAAATGCCATTGTAGGACAGAACCGCCGGATGCATGCCGTAGGCGATACTGTACTCCCCATTATAACCGATGTCTTCCTTGATCTCGTCGAAGAGATCCTCCGAGAAAAATTCCCGGTAATTCAGATTTTCCACCTCTACGCCCTTTACAATGCGGTAAGCATGATAATAGCAGGTATAGTAAAAGTCGTTGTATACGGCCGGGGTGATCACAACCACGGCAAGGCTGATCACGAGCAGCAGATTGCCCAGCCACTTCTTCCTTCTGTCATACAGATATTTCACCAGAAGGAACAGGGCCGCGTACCACAGAAACGGATTGAAAAATACGGTCCGGTTAAACTGAAAGCCTTCCAGCGGGGGGATCAGAGTCTCAAACAGCTCCCGCAGACCGCCCCAGTAATAGAAACCGTAAACCAGACAGTTTCCCACAATGAAATACAGCACCAGGCAGAAGCTGTCCGTCAGAATCCTTTTCGGCTGGCCCTGCCGGATAAAGCAGATTATGCGGTATGCGAAAAACAGCAGGCAGAGCGGAAGGAGAAACCTGGTGTGGGAAGGCTGGGCATGAAAAATTGCCTGTGAGAATACCTCCCAGATGGTCTTTACGATCTGTCCCGCCGTAAAATTATCCTCCGCCATGGTGCCGCGCATGGTTTCCACACTGGAAAGAAGCATCTCACCAAACAGGCGGTATTCAAAGACGATGTACCCGGCAGAAAGCACTGCCAGCGCCACCAGAAGACGCCAGCTGAAAAAGCGGAACAGGCCGCCCTTCTTTTCTTCGTTCAGCCCGGCCTCTCCGGAAGCCGTTTCTGCTTTTTTCCCTCTGACTGCATCCCTCACCCACAGAATCACAATCGCCAGCACCAGATAGCCCAGAATAAAGATTCCGAAGTAGGAAAAATAGGAAAGAAGGGGATAAAAAAACAGCAGCAGGCAGCTGAGCATCCATCCCCGCTGCCCTTTTCCTGAAGCCACAGACGACGCGCTCTTCCTGACGCCGTCTTCCGCCACCTTTCCGCTCCGTCCCCAGGGCGCTTCTCCCCGGTAAATCCTGCGCAGCAGATAAATGACCAGCGGAATGGAGGCAAAAGCGATGCCATAGGCGGGAAAAAGCGGAAGCAGGCCGTAGATCAGGCCGCAGACCACCGCGATGGGGCGATACCGGTTCCAGCCTTCCTCCACGGCCGCCTCTCCGTCCGCGCTCTTTTCCGTTCCCGTTCCGCCGGTATGGGAAATACGGCGGACGCCGCCGGTGTCATAAATATCCTTCGCCAACACATATACGGAAAACTCCGCGATCAGAATTTTCAGGAAATATCCGCACATATACGCGGCGAACGGCGGAAGCAGATAGTAAAGAATATTGTACAGAGAAAATTCCGAGCTCAGATAGTCTCTTGTGATGCCGCCCAGTATGGGAACGGTCGCGTTATGGGCGAAAAAGGTTCCGGAATGCTTCATCGCCATGAAATGTCCCATAAACAGGTCCAGATTATCATGTACGGCGATATAG
>DWYY01000042.1 GCA_019118445.1 Candidatus Eisenbergiella merdipullorum
GATCCAGAAAAAAAGCAAAGGGAAAGAATAAATTACTATAGTTCGAAACAACGGCAATGATCGCTGTAGCCCAGTAAACACAAGGGATACAGCGATCTTTCCTTCCGTCAACTGTCAAAGACGGGATTATAGAACCATCCGGTTTGCATATCAACTGAAAATACAGCCGTGCTGAAACGGATTATCCCTCCACGGAAAAAGTGACCGTCACATCGCCGCTGCCAAGCGCTTCCGCCCAGCCGGTGAGATCGTCGATCCTCCCCAGTCTGGTGTAGCTCCAGGAATTGGAGCCGTAAAAGATAACGATCTGATCTCCCTGATACAGAACGATGTCTCCCGCCTGCGTGGTAGTCTGGCTGTTGCTGGCCGGAAGGCTCGTACCCAGCGGGCCGACCTTCTCAAATCCGGCGTAATCGCTCATCTGGATGGTCACCGGCGCTTCCTTCATCATCTCCACAAGGGCGTCGACCGCCGCATTGTCCTCCAGCGTGGCAGCAAAAACGCTGTCTCCCACCTGTACGTTCATTTTCATGGCTGCGTCCTCCGCTTCCGCCGTTGTTTCTGCCGGGCTTTCTGGCGCGGCTCCTTCTGTCAACGTTTCCGCCGCCGCAGCTCCTTCCGTCAACGTTTCCGCCGCGCTGCCGGTTTCTTCCGCCGCTGCGGAAACCGGGGCGGAAACGGCGGGAACCGTCCCGGCAGCCGCCCCGGCGCTGTTTCCGCATCCGGCAAGCAGCGCTCCCAGCAAAAGAAGGCTGCCGAGTATTTTAAACTGTTTTCCTTTCATCTTCTGATCCTTCCTTTTCTCAGAGATATTTTATACGATCAACCGGATAAACACGACCGCTCCGAACAGACAGAGAATGCCGCCGAAGATCCGGTTCATGTACCGGAAACTGAACCGGATAGTCTTTTTCCGGATCAGGCCGGCTACGGCGGACAGGAGGCCTTTTATCAGATATTCCATGCCTGCCGCCTCAGGAAGCGCCGGCCGCTTTGTGCCGGCTCTGCTGTACCACGATCTCGCCTTTCGCTTCCGGGATATCCCGGATGATCTCTCCCACAGACGGAACCGTAATACGGCCGGACAGAGGATTCTTGATGCTGATGACGGGGGTGGTGACTTCCGCCTGCACGTCGGAACGTTCAAAGGCCAGATCCGTATCGACCATTTCACAGTTGATCAGCTTTAAGCCCTTGCAGTAGCAGAGCGGCTGCGTGCCGGTGATCCTGCAGTTTTCAAAGGTAACGTTCTCACAGTACCACGCCAGATATTCCCCTTTTACCAGGCTGTTTTTCACCACCACGTTTTTCGCGTGCCAGAAAGCGTCTTTCGTATCGAACCGGCAGTGATCAAACTCGGAATCTTCAATATACTGGAAGGAATACTTTCCCTTCAGATCCACATTGCGAAAATGCAGGTTCGTGGAACGCATCATGAAATATTCGCTCTGCGCGGTGCAGTCTTCCATCTCCATGTCGTGCACTGACCATCCGAATTCCGGGGAAATGATATCGCAGCCACGGATCTTCACATTACGGCATTCCCGCAGCGCCTTAATACCGTGCAGCCTGCTGTCGGCAATCTCGATATGGTCGGAATACCACAGGGCAGCCCGACAGAGCTCCGTCAGCTCCGACCCGCTGATCTTCAGTCCGTGGTCGTGCCAGAACGGATAGCGCAGGTTGAAAAAGCAGTTTTCCACCTGCACGTCAGAGCTTTCCTTCAGCGCGCTTTCCCCGTCGGCAGGGCCGTCAAACGAGCAGTCTTTTACGAGAATATCTTTGCTGCCATAAAGGGCGCGTTCTTCATCAAAAGTACGGTTTTTGATCGTGATCATAAAAAATACCTCCTTGCTTTCCCCATACGGATCTTCCTTAACTCACTTTCTGGCTTTTCTGCAGTTGATAGACCAGATAGTCCAGACAGTCGATTCGTTTCTGTTCAATGTGCACCTTATCCAGCAGGTCGTTTCGATGCCTGGAAAGAATCTGGAGCTGTTCCTTCAGCGTCCCTTTTTTCAGGCACTCCATAAACCGGTCGATCGTTTCCTGGTCGCAGCCGGCATCCTTCAGGTTCTGAAGGACGGCTTCTTCCGAATCATACGGCATGCTGGTACCTTCTTTCTCTGCCTTTCTCATCCCGCTTTACCTGCCTTCCCCGGCGCTGATGACCACGATCTGGTTTCCCCAGCCCTCCAGCACCGGATTATCCTCCACCTCGGTCATGAACTCCTCCGTAGCGTCAAAAGTCCCTACCTTCGTGTACTCCTCGTCGATATCTGCATCATGG
Source organism: Candidatus Eisenbergiella merdipullorum (assembly GCA_019118445.1). Taxonomy (GTDB): domain Bacteria; phylum Bacillota; class Clostridia; order Lachnospirales; family Lachnospiraceae; genus Eisenbergiella; species Eisenbergiella merdipullorum. The sequence goes on from DWYY01000042.1 coordinate 2,291, forward strand.
TAATACAGGGCAATGCGGTTGGGATCGGAGTAAAATACATCGTCCGCATATGCCTGCATCACCGTTTCACTGTTATCGGGAATCTCATACCGGCTGGGAACGTCGTAATACTCCATCACATCGGATTCATCATAGCTGTATATGGGAAGACGCCACTCAGAGGAGCCCACATAACCCGCGATCGCGGCCGCGGTGCTGTTGTCCTCCAGATGCAGGATAAAAGGGGTCCCCTCATCGCCAAAACGGACCGTCAGCCCCGTAACCTCAGAGACGGTGCTTCCCGTTTCCGCGCTGTCCGTTTCCGTGCTGTCTGCGGCCGGGGAAGCAGAACCGCTTTCCGCGCCGGCTGCGCTTTCCGCCGATCCCGAAGAACCGCCGCATCCCATCGCCATCATCCCCAATGCCAATACCAGGCCGAAAATCGCTGTAACTCTTTTTTTCATATCGATCGCTCCTTGCAAAGAATGAAAATCTGAAACAACTTCACCGGTTGATGTTCCTTTCTTTGCTGATAGCGTATCATCCCGTTCATAAAATAGCAAATATTTATATTTTATGTATATCTATAACTAAAACAGATGGTTTTTATTGCCAACCGTTCCTTTTCCCATTATAATCCTATTCAGGAATCACATGCATGTAAAGGGGGTTGAATCATATGGAACTACGCGTACTGCAATATTTTCTCGCCGTTGCGCGGGAACAGAGTATCTCTGCCGCAGCGGAATCCCTTCACCTTTCCCAGCCTACCCTCTCCACCCAGTTGAAGGCCCTGGAAGAGGAACTCGGCAAACAGCTTCTGATCCGCGGTACCAAAGGCTCACGAAAGGTCATTTTGACCGAAGAGGGAATGATCCTGCGAAAAAGAGCGGATGAAATCCTTTCTCTTGTCAGAAAAACAGAAGAAGAGGTGACACACTCCGATGATACGATCGTCGGAGACGTCTATATCGGCACAGGGGAAACAGATATTGTCCGCCTGTTCGCCCAGGCCGCGCAGAAAATACAGGCGCAGTATCCAAACATCCACTATCACATTTCGAGCGGCAACGCGGAATACGTTTCGGAATATCTGGACAAGGGTCTGATCGATTTCGGGCTTCTGTTCACGAGCATCGATCCTCAGAGATATGAATCGCTCCTCCTTCCCCAGAAGGATATCTGGGGCGTCCTGATGCGGCGCGATTCCCCCCTCGCGCAGAAAGAAAGCATTCAACCGGAAGACCTCTGGGACAAGCCCCTGATCCTTTCTCATCAGAAGGGGGATGATCTGCATCTGACACAATGGATGAAACGGGATATCTCCAAACTGAATGTGATCGCAACCTACAATCTGGTCTTTAATGCGTCCCTCCTGGTGGATGAAAAACTGGGCTATGCCCTTTGCTTTGACAAACTGATCCATACGGAAGGCACGAATCTCTGTTTCCGCCCTCTAAGCCCAAAGCTTGAATCCTCCGCCCATCTGGTGTGGAAAAGATACCAGATGTTTTCCAAGGCGGCGGAAAAATTCCTGCAGGAGCTTCAGGCATTGATCAGATAAGGCAAAAACTGTTTTCAGAAGGACCGTTTCACGAAAAAACACCCCAAAAGCCGTTTCCCGGCTTTTGGGGTGTCCTCAACAATTACCCTTCAATGGCGATATATTTATTATTTTCTTCCACAGCAGGTTTCTCTTCCTTCTTAGGAACAGACACCTTCAGGATACCGTTTTCAAATTTCGCCTTGATATCCTCCTGCTTCACATCGTCGCCCACATAGAAGCTTCTGCTGCAGGAGCCGCTGTAACGCTCTTTCCTGATGTACTTGCCGTCTTTGTCCTTCTCATCGTTATTCTTACTGGACGAAGCGCTGATGGTAAGATATCCGTTCTTCAGCTCAGCTTTGATATCCCCTTTCTCAAATCCGGGCATATCAATGTCCAGCTCATAACTGTTATCGGTTTCCTTCACATCCGTCTTCATCAGGTTTGTGGAAGTCCTCGTCCGGAACGGGAAATCCATCCAATCATCAAATAAATCTTCTCCAAAAATGCTAGGCAGTAACATAAGTCATCTCTCCTTTTTATATCAATATCTGTTAAATTTTATTTTCCGGAACTCCGGTTTCGGTACGATGCCGGAAACCTTTCCGGGTTTCCTTTTTCTGTACCCCTTTCCTTTGTTCTAGCTGTAATATAACACTTATTGTTAGCACTGTCAAGAGGAGAGTGCTAATGAATTTGTGAACTTTCTGTGAACTTTCTGCGAAGGAAGTACCGCCCATAAAATAAATGCACCTACATCTTATTCCACCCTGGCGCTTCCATAGTACCTGTGTCATATGTGACAAATGAAATTTCTTTCATACCTTCCTCCTGATTTTGACAGATAGTGAAGGTTACTTGATAGAAATCATCGGATTCATTCAGTGCAGGAGCGCTTTCCGAATATACCCATTTTTGAGAGAAAAAATTATAATTGCTCTGTTGGTTAATGATATTATCGATTAAAATTCCGTCCATTCCATATTCAGGACTGATGAAGCCGTATGCTTTATAATGACCGCTTGGAGATTCACAGAGAAAGATAATCTGATTACTTAAAGCCTCCTCAATCCCTTCTTCATAGGCAACCGCATTCTCTAATCCAATTTCATCAATAATTTCCTGCATCTTATTGAGTGGGATCTCTTCTTCACTACTGTCTTTGTTGGTATCCCTTTTAATAGTATCCTCTTTTGGGGAACTCTCCTCATCAGTATCTATCTTCTGTTCGACTGCCATAACAGTATCCATTTCCTTAGCGCTATCTTTGCCTTCACAACCTATTAGCATTATACAGAGAACACTTATTATTATGCCATAAACCACTTTTTTCACGCCATTAACCTCCCAGATCCAGACTCCCGATTTGCTTCCGATCCCATTATACTTCATTACCTGTCTAAATGATAACAAGATAGCATATTTTGTGAAACCCGCTATCTGGAGACAGCTTGCGGCGCAGGGTGTTCCCGGGCGGCAAGTCCGCAGGAGGGGCAGCGGGCGGCAGCCAGCGCAGGGAAAATGCGCAAGATACCAGGCTCAGCAGAGCTACTTTTCTTCCCATATAATCTCCTTACCGGTTTCCGCATTTACAATATCCTGTAAAGTTTTCCCCATTTTATTGTCTTCTGTGTTAAAAATCCAAACGGGAATCTGTAATACAGCGTTGCCTGATTTGCAGAATAAGTACTGCCATCTAACAGCATCCCATATTTCGTTTCAATAACTTTCAGAATATCCTTGCTGCAGCCGGAATGCGTTGCTTACATAAACATAAAAATTAGCAGAAAACCCAATAGAAGTATTATTGATTGTGAGGATTTCATTATTTGCTCGGCGTTTTCGAATCATTGCCGCATCCAGCCAGAGAATTACAAAATGTAGTTAAGAGCTCAGGAAATCAAAAGGCCGCTTATCCCGAAAAGAAACGCTCCATCAGCATCGGCATAAAAAGCCCGCCCTGTACGCTTCTTGCTATGAAATGACAATATTCACCCGTCACGGTCTCATACCAGTCGGAAAATGGCACGCGGGTCTTCGTATTCTCCAGATAATGGGCCACCGGGCAGATCAGCTTCTCTGCCGTCTCCTTATCCTGAGCCATGGCGGCGCACCAGAGAATCCAGTCACTCTTGGTGTAATCCCTGCGGCTGTCAAGGGGCACGCCGTATTCATTGGTTTTCTTCACATACCATGCCAGCTCTTTTTCAAAGACCTCATCCGGGAACAGATCGCTTCCAAAAATTTTATCCCAGACTAGATTATATTTCAGGCTCCAGGTATCCGGCCTGCCAAATACCAGCGCGTAATGATCCCCTGCCGCAGCGCGCTTTTCCCAATCCGCTGCCATTTCTCTTGCCTTCTTATGATATTCTTCCGCCTCAGCCTTCCGCCCAAGCCGGCCTGCCAGACGTGCATATGCCTCAATCCCCATGATCGCTTTCGCAGACAGATTCACGTTATGGGCAAGATGCCCGGCGAAATCATCCGTGCAGAGCTGCTCTCCCGGGTCGGCACCATACTGGATCAGATATTGGGACCACTGCTTCAGTGTTTCCATATAAGGCGCGGCAAAATCCGCGTTCCCGTCCAGCATACATACCGCTTCCGTAAGGATCAGCATATTGCCACTCTCTTCCACCGGCATCTGATCATGGAGATCATAAATCTCACAGCCCTTAGGATACTGGAAAAAAGGCGGATATACAGCCCCTGTCTCTCTGCAGAAGCCCTCTTTTTTCTCCCTGTTCAGTCCATACACCTGGCCCCAGGCATATGGATACCTGCCTACGTCATGAGGCGCAAAATCATACTCCCACACATCGCGGGATGCAAAACGGAATACAGGGCGCAGCATCCCCTTTACATATTCCGTGCCATATAAAAGGAACAGGGGCGCGGAAGGATAGCTGATATCCACCGTTCCAATACAGCCGTTGGAATCGTTCTCCTTGGACAGGAAAATGACCTCTCCTTCTTCGTCCGTGATCAGCTTGTGAGCTGCAACCGCATGACGGTAGCTGAAGCAGCAAATAAAGGCGTAATCCTTCCCTCCCACCGTTTCCGCCTTCTGCATCAATTCCTCATCAAAAAGAGCAGCGCGTGACAGAACAGCCTCACGGTCCGCGAGGCTTCCTCCGATCGCATCCAGAATATCCTCATACGCCGACGTCCAGTACGCTTTTCGCCACTGTCCGAAATAATTGATGGAAAGCAGGTCATCATATGCGATCACCATCCCCGCAGTCTGCTTTGTCTTTCCGAAAGGCAGGCGGCAGCAAAGCTTTCCGCCCTTTTCATCATAATGAAGGACCGCGTCCTCTTCCCTGGACGCCAGATATGCATAGCCCCAGTCTATCGTAACATGATCTCCGCTGTTTCCCAGCGGCTGCTGAAACGCACGCCCCATCCATGCATAGGAAAAGGCCGGCCGGCTTTCCGTCCCCTCTTTGTCCGCAGTACCGCCGACCAGAGCGTCTTTTTTTTGCTGAACCAGGTCTGACGATGCCAGGAAATCCACATATACCTCGCAGTCCGTCTTTCTTTCCACTGTAAAATCCACATAGGTGCAAGGTCTGGATACCAGCATCAGATCCTCCAGCAGAAGCGGGGAAGTGAAGCATACCGTCAAAACGATCTTTTCATTTTCAAAACAGTATTTTGTTGCCGTGGGAGTGACGTCCACCTCTTTTTGGCAGATCGCCTCATGATATTCCCTGTCACCCAGGAAACAGGAAACTGTGCCGTCCACAGTCACATAGCCGCGCAGCTGCTGACGCACGCCACACCAGTGTACTGGGTCAGCATCATACAGATGATCCGTATTCGACCAGATAGAAAAATAAGGATCATGAAGAACCAGCGGAATGCTGGCAGCCCGATCAATTTTCATTTTTACCTCCATTCCATGTGCTTTTGCACTGAAGAACGCGCTCGGATCTCTGATCCGGCGCTGCCGCATGCAGGCGGCACTGTTATTATGGTAATTGAAGTATACTGCTGTGATCGTTCGGAGAAAATGGGAAAAATGCGCATATAAGTGAGGAATACGAGCATCACATACGGTCTCAGAGTTGCAGAAGCGAATCCATGATCTTCATGATGACCGCGCCTGCGAGGAAGTATCCTGCCCTGGTGAGAATACTGTATAATTTATCGCGGTGAAAGCAGTTCAGCTCATAGACGCCGGCGTTCGTGACCTGTATGGCGGAGCTGTCCATGTTGACGATACATCCCCCTGTCCTGAAGCTGTCTCAGAATATGATCGGTGATCAGCCTGTCATACCTGAAACCGGCATAAAAGCTGTCATCCAGCGGGCTGTTGTCATCAGCCGGATGGCGAGAAGTATTTTTCTATGATTTCCGTTTTCTCTTTTGGGGAATTGTGGTACGATAAAGCAGAGAAACGATGAGCATGAAAATGATTTCTTAACGTCTGGTCTGAATTGGGAGCCGATATGGACAGAACTGGAATCCGGCCGCAGGTCCTGGAAGATGATAAAAGCGGTTTTAGAAATCCATGGTTATGCAGAAGGAGCCACGGGGTCCCCCAAGGCCATTTTAAAAACGGCCTACCAGGCAGGCATGATAAAAGACGAAGAACTCTGGATTCATGCGTTACAGGAACGGAACAACGTCACGCATTCCTATAATCAGGAAATCGCTCTTAGCATTGTCCGGAGGGCAAAAGAACAGTTTTATCCGATGTTCTGCGGGCTGAAGGACGAGATCGAAAGGAACTGGCTGTAAAGCGGCGGACACCCTTTTCGCCCGATCCTCCTGCATAAAAGAGAAACGTGTGCCGCCAGGCGCACAAAAAAAGAGGGCGTCCCAAAATCATGGATTGACTTAGGGAACGCCCTTTTTCTGCATCATTTTCTAACGTTCAGTACACATCTTTTTTAAAACAGCTTCACCTTATCCTTCCCCTTGGGAAGAACTACCTTATCCAGATGCCAGATATCATCCACATATTCCTGAATGGTCCGATCGGAGCTGAACTTGCCGCTGCAGGCCACGTTCAGGATCACGCTCTTCGCCCAGGCTTTTTCATCGCGGTAGAAGGCTTCGATCTTTTTCTGAGCTTCCGCATAGGGCTTAAAGTCTTTCAGGATGAAATACATATCCGCCCGCGCAGTATTCTGCGTGTTCAGCAGGGAATTGTACAGCGGACGGAACAGCTCCGTATCATAGGGCGCATAGGTCCCGTTGATGAGCTGCATCAGCACCCTGCGGATATCCGGATCGTTGTTGAAAATATCCATCGGATTGTAGCCGCCGTAATTCTCATAATGGATAACTTCATCGGAAGTGAGGCCGAAGATCACGGCATTCTCCGCGCCGACCTCTTCCACGATCTCCACGTTCGCTCCATCCATCGTTCCCAGAGTGATGGCTCCGTTCAGCATGAATTTCATGTTTCCGGTGCCGGACGCTTCCTTGCTGGCAGTGGAAATCTGCTCAGACACATCGGCGGCCGCAAAGATCCATTCCGCATTGGAAACCTTGTAGTCCTCGATGAACACCCCCTTGATCCTTCCGCCGATGGCAGGATCATTGTTCACCACATCCGCAACGGAATTGATCAGCTTGATGGTCAGCTTCGCGTTCACATAGCCCGCGGCCGCTTTCGCGCCGAAGATAAAGGTCCTCGGATAGAAATCCATCTCCGGATGATCCTTCAGTTCATTGTACAGATACATGATATGAAGGATGTTCAGAAGCTGTCTCTTATACTCATGCAGACGCTTCACCTGTACATCGAAAATGGAACGGGGATCCACCTGGATGCCATTGTGCTCCAGGATATATTTTGCCAGACGCACCTTGTTCTGATACTTGATGTTCATGAACTCGCGCTGCGCCTTCTCGTCGTCCGCATAGATCTTCAGGCCGCTGATCTTGGACAGGTTCGTGATCCAGTCGTTGCCCACGTGTTCGCTGACCCAGGAAGCCAACAGGGGATTTCCGTGAAGGAGGAACCTTCTCTGGGTGATGCCGTTGGTCTTGTTGTTGAATTTCTCAGGCATCATCTCATAAAAATCCTTCAGCTCCTGATGCTTCAGTATCTCTGTATGAAGCTTTGCCACACCGTTGACAGAAAAGCCTGCCACAATGGCAAGATGCGCCATTTTTACCTGGCCGTCATAGATGATCGCCATTTTCGCGATCTTCTGCTGATTGCCGGGATACTGTCTGGCGATCTGATCTACAAACCTTCTGTTGATCTCTTCCACGATCTGGTAGATCCTGGGAAGCAGCCTGGAGAACAGCTCGATGGGCCATTTTTCCAAAGCTTCCGCCATGATGGTGTGGTTGGTGTAGGCACAGGTCTTAGTGGTCACCTCCCACGCCTCCTCCCAGGACAGGTAATAATCGTCCATCAGGATGCGCATGAGCTCCGCGATCGCCACAGTGGGATGTGTATCGTTGAGCTGGAAGGACACTTTTTCATGGAATTTGCGGATATCGTCATGTTTCTTCATGTATTTGACGACCGCAGCCTGTACGGAGGCGGAAACGAAGAAATACTGCTGCTTTAACCGCAGTTCCTTACCCGCGTAGTGATTGTCGTTGGGATAGAGGACCTCCACGATATTTCTCGCCAGGTTTTCCTGCTCCACTGCCTTCTGATAGTCTCCTTTGTCAAAGGAATCCAGCCGGAAGCATTCCACAGGCTCCGCGTCCCAGATGCGGAGAGTATTCACGATCCCGTTTCCATAACCCACGATCGGCATGTCATAGGGGATCGCCTTCACGGACTGATAGCCCTCCTGTTTAAAACAGTTACGGCCGTTTTCATCCACATATACGTTTACATAACCGCCGAATTTCACTTCCTTAGCATATTCTGGGCGGCGCAGTTCAAAAGGATTGCCGTCCGCCAGCCAGTTGTCCGGCACTTCCACCTGATAACCGTCCCGGATCTCCTGCTTGAACATGCCGTAACGGTAACGGATGCCGCAGCCATAGGCCGCATAGCCCAGCGTCGCCAGAGAGTCCAGGAAGCAGGCTGCCAGACGTCCCAGTCCGCCGTTTCCCAGCGCCGCATCCGGCTCCTGATCTTCGATCACGTTGATGTCCAGTCCAAGTTCCTGCAGCGCCTGGGCCACTTCATCATAGGCCTGCAGGTTGATCAGGTTGTTGCCCAGGGCCCGGCCCATCAAAAACTCCATGGACAGATAATAAACCATCTTGGGGTCCTGCTTCTCATATTCCTTCTGCGTCGTCATCCAGTTATCCACGATCACATCCTTGATCGAATAGGAAACCGCCTGGAAGATCTGCTGGTCTGTCGCTTCCTCCAGCGTTTTCCTGTAAAGGGTCTTGACATTGTTGATCACGCTTCTCTTAAAGAGTTCCTTGTCGAACTTCAGGTCTGCCGGTTTTTTTAACATGGACTTCCTCCTCATCTTGTTGTTTCCCGATTGTTTATCAAATGGATCCATGAAGACCATCCTTCACAAAATTCATCCTTTCGGATCAATGCACATTAAATATAGTTTACACCACATTAATAAATATGAAAACACTTATTTTTGTAAAAAATGAATGTGCGTGGATTCCGGCAAATGGCCGGTCATGCAGACAAGCATCCGGGATGTTTGACTGCCCGGCAGCCGCCTGCCTGCCGGGCGCACTCGCACAGTAAAACGGCAGGAGCTGCCTCCTGCCGTTTTGAGACTGTCCTTTTGCCCTGCGGCGTTATTCTGCCGCCTTTTCCACGCTGATGGTCACTTTTTCACCATTGATATTCCATTCCTTTGAAGTACCTGAGGTCTCGCCTTCCGTGATGGAATCCGCAAGCACCTTTCCGGCGATCGCGTCACGGTTAGCCAGTGCGATGCGGGCGACCTTATCGTTTCCGGTGAAGGAAACACGGATGTGGTCCATCACCTCAAAGCCGGCTTCCTTTCTCATGGTCTGGATCTTGCTGATGATCTCGTTCACATTGCCTTCTTCGATCAGCTCCTCAGACAGGTTGGAATCCAGCACCACGGTCATATTGGCATCCGCTTCGGACACATAGCCCTCCTTCTGGGTCATTTCGATCAGAAGATCATCCTTCGTCAGGCTCACCTGCGTGCCGTTAACCTCAAAGGTGAGCGCTCCCTTCCCATTCAGCTCGTCCATGGCCGCATTGCCGTCCAGAGACGCCAGCGTCTTCTGGATGCCTCCAAGCTGCTTGCCATATTTCGGACCGACGGTGCGGAGCTGAGGCTTAAAGGTGTAGGTGGTGAAATCTCTCACATCGTCTGTGAACGCCACTTTTTTCACGTTCAGCTCGTCTTCGATGATTTCCTTATAATAATCGCTCAGAGCATGATCCGCTTTCACGAACATGGTCCCGATGGGCTGACGGTTCTTGATATTGGCCGTATTCCGGCAGGCGCGTCCCATGACGACGATGTCCAGGACCTCTTCCATATCCTCTTCCAGCTTCTTATCCACGAAGGAAGCATTTGCCTTTGGATAATCGCACAGATGCACGCTCTCCGGCGCATTTTTGTCAATGCTCCTCACCAGGTTCTGATAGATTTCCTCCGTCATGAACGGGATCATGGGAGCCGCCAGTTTAGCAACCGTTACCAGAGCAGTATACAAAGTCATGTAAGCGTTGATCTTATCCTGCTCCATGCCCTTCGCCCAGAAACGCTCACGGCTTCTTCTCACGTACCAGTTGCTGCACTCATCCACAAAATCCTGCAGGGCTCTCGCCGTTTCCGGGATCTGGTAATTATCCAGTCTGGTGTCCACTTCAGTGATGAGCGTATTCAGACGGCTCAGGAGCCACTTGTCCATCACGGACAGCTTGTCATATTCCAGTTTATATTTAGTAGCGTCAAATTCATCGATGTTCGCATACAGCACGAAGAAAGCATAGGTATTCCACAGGGTTCCCATGAATTTCCTCTGTCCTTCGATCACAGCCTTGCCATGGAAGCGGCTGGGCAGCCAGGGCGCACTGCTGGAATAGAAATACCAGCGGATGGCGTCCGCGCCGTACTCATCCAGCGCTTCAAAAGGGTCCACCGCATTGCCCTTGGATTTGCTCATCTTCTGGCCGTTTTCGTCCTGTACCAGTCCCAGCACGATCACGTTTTCAAAAGAGGTCGCATCAAACAGCAGGGTGGATTCCGCCAGAAGGGAGTAGAACCAGCCTCTGGTCTGGTCCACCGCCTCGGAAATGAACTGAGCCGGGAACTCCTTCTGAAACGTTTCCTGATTTTCAAAAGGATAATGATGCTGGGCAAAGGGCATTGCGCCGGAATCAAACCAGCAGTCGATCACTTCAGGCACACGCTTCATCGGCTTGCCGCACTTGGGGCAGGGGATGGTGATGGCATCGATGTACGGGCGGTGCAGTTCCACGGTCTTTGCCTCCGGATTGCCGCTTAAATCCTCCAGTTCCTGCCTGCTTCCTACGGAGATCATCTCTCCGCACTCGCACTGCCAGATGTTCAGAGGTGTGCCCCAGTAACGGTTTCTGGAAATGGCCCAGTCCTGGATGTTCTCCAGCCAGTCCCCGAAACGGCCTTTGCCGATGGATTCCGGGATCCAGTTGATGGTGTTATTGTTGGCGATCAGATGCTCCTTTACGGCGGTCATCTTGATATACCAGGATTCTCTCGCATAATAGATCAGAGGCGTGTCGCAGCGCCAGCAGAAGGGATAGCTGTGCTCGAACTTGGGCGCGGAAAACAGCAGGTTCTTCTCAGCCAGAGCCTTCAGCACCTCCGGATCGGCATCCTTGACGAACATGCCCGCCCAGGGCGTTTCCTTCGTCATATCGCCTTTTGCGTCCACAAGCTGTACGAAAGGCAGGTCGTATTTACGGCCCACATTCGCGTCGTCCTCACCGAATGCGGGAGCGATGTGGACCACGCCCGTGCCGTCGGTCAGCGTAACGTAAGTGTCACAGGTCACATAAAATGCCTTCTTATGCTGCTTTTCACAGGTTTCCACTGCGCAGTCGAACAGAGGCTCATATTCCTTATATTCCAGTTCTTTTCCCTGGTATCTCTCCAGGATCTCATACGCGGGCGTTCCCGTTTCCTTATCAGCCAGGCTTCCCAGCACCGTATCCAGAAGAGCCTCCGCCATATAATAGGTAAAGCCGTCCGCCGCCTTCACCTTCGCGTAGGTTTCATTGGGGTTCACGCACAGCGCCACGTTGGACGGAAGAGTCCAGGGAGTGGTGGTCCATGCCAGGATATAGGCATCCTCGCCCTTCACCTTGAAACGGGCGATGGCGGAGCGTTCCTTCACATCCTTATAGCCCTGCGCCACCTCATGGGAGGACAGAGGCGTTCCGCAGCGCGGGCAGTAGGGAACGATCTTGAATCCCTTATAAAGGAGACCCTTGTCCCAGATCTTCTTTAACGCCCACCACTCGGACTCGATATAATCGTCATGATAGGTCACGTAAGGATGCTCCATATCGGCCCAGAAGCCAACCTTTCTGGAAAAATCCTCCCACATGCTCTTATATTTCCACACGCTCTCCTTACACTTTTCAATGAAAGGGGCGATGCCGTACTCCTCGATCTGTTCCTTGCCGTCCAGTCCGAGCATCCTTTCCACTTCCAGCTCCACCGGAAGGCCATGAGTATCCCACCCTGCCTTTCTGGGTACCTGATACCCCTTCATGGTACGGTATCTGGGGATCATATCCTTGATGGCACGCGTCTCCACATGGCCGATATGCGGCTTGCCGTTTGCCGTCGGAGGTCCGTCATAGAAGGTATAGGTGGGGCAGCCTTCTCTGATCTTCAGGCTCTTCTCAAAAATTTTGTTCTCTTCCCAGAATTTCTCAACGTCTCTTTCCCGGCCCACAAAATCCAGGTCGGTATTCACTTTCTCATAAAGCGGCATCTTCTTCCATCCTTTCTGCATCATCGATGTCTGCTGCATATGCAAGCCGATCGCTCCGTACCTTAGGTACTCCCGCAATCGCCGCCAAAATTCGTGATCCGGCCTATCGGCCTTCTCACTCATTTCGGCCCGGTTGCCAAATGTCTGTGCATCCTTACGTGCAAGCACGCAGTCAGGACAGCCGCTTGACAACGCTTTCATCGAAAAAAAGCCCCGTCCCTGTAAAAGGACGAGGCTTCACTCGCTGTACCACCCGTTACATCATACGTCCTCGCTCCCTGCATCTGCCGTCTTTCACGCCGTCTGGCGGACGCATCCCGGAAGCTTTCGGATTATATGGTTTCCCGTAACGGAGGAATCCGGCTCCGCCTACTCGGTTTTCCCCTTTCAGCGCGCAGCTCCGAAGTGATCTTCTCCATTTCCTACTCGCACCGGCCTTCCACCCGCGCCGGCTCGCTGTGCCCTTTCCGAAATGGGTACTGTCTTCTTCATAGCTTTTTCCTGTGTCTGCGGGTATTATAAAGCCCTTAATGCCGCATTGTCAAGGGATTGCACGAAAAATATCCTTATGATAAGATGATGTCGTTACAGTTTGCTCATCACCACAGGATAGCTGCGAAGCAGCAAAGAACACGAAGTGCGGACCTTTGCATGGCGCGAAGCGGACCGCACAAAGGAAGATGAAAAGGACGATATCAGTATGGAAACGATCAGGCATTATGGAAAAACCGTTGTTTACAATATCAGCCAGTATCTGCGCTGGCTTCTCCTGGGAGCGGCAACAGGGCTGGTGGTGGGGCTTGTATCCGCAGCCTTTTCCCACTGTCTGACATTGGCGACAGCGTTCCGGAGATCACACCGTTTTCTGTTTCTCCTGCTTCCCGCAGGCGGCCTTGTCATCGTATTTCTGTATAAAGCGCTTCATTATGAAAATAATCATGGGACGGATTCCATCATCGAAAGCATTCACACGAAGGTCGCCATTCCGCTGAAAATGGCCTTTTTGATCTTCGTATCCACCATCATCACCATTTTCTTCGGCGGCTCGGTGGGCCGGGAAAGCGCGGCGCTTCAGATGGGGGCTTCTCTGGGGACCTCCATCGGGAATCTCTTCCATCTCAGTGAAAAAGATAAAAAAACCATTCTGATGAGCGGCATGGCAGCCGCTTTCTCCGCACTGTTCGGCACTCCCATGACCGCCTCCTTCTTTGCGATGGAGGTTTCCAGCGTGGGTATCATGTACTATGCGGCACTGGTCCCCTGCATCTGCGCCGCCCTGATCGCCAGGCAGACCGCCCTTTTTCTGGGCGTACAGACGGACGTGTTCCGCGCTCCCAGCGAACTGGGGCTTTCCCTTCCCACCGGTCTTAGGGTGATCTTCCTCGCGGCCTGCTGCGCAGCAGTCAGCATCCTTTTCTGCCTCATGCTGCAGCTTGCGCATATGCTCATGGCACGGTTTTTTCAAAATCTGTATCTTAGGATCGCCGCAGGCGGCTTTCTTATCATACTGTTCACCCTGCTCGTCCGGAGTCAGGACTACCTGGGGACCGGCATGGACATCATCGAACAGGCGCTAACTGGAAGCGCGCTTCCCTGGGCGTTTGCGCTGAAGATCCTGTTCACCGCCATCACCATCGCCGCGGGATACAAGGGCGGAGAGATCGTTCCCTCCCTTTTCATCGGCGCCACCTTCGGCTGTTTCCTCGGGCCGCTCATCGGCCTGCCCGCATCCTTGGGTGCGGCGGTAGGCATGGTTTCCCTGTTCTGCGGCGTCACCAACTGCCCGGTGGCTTCCCTTCTCATCTCCTTTGAGCTGTTCGGCTTTACCGATGCATATTATTTTCTCATTGCCATCGCCACCAGTTATATGCTCTCTGGTTATTTCAGCCTCTACCATACCCAGCGGATCACCTATTCCAAGTTTGAGAACCGCTTCGTGGACCGCCCGACCAGCAGCTGGTTTTCCTGAAGGCGGATTTTCCGGAAAAGCTTGCGTTCCAAAAGAATTGCAGGTATGATATGGATAACCAACTTACAGAAAGGGGACATATCATGCAAACGCGCAACCTCACCCTCATGACCGATCTGTATGAGCTGACGATGATGCAGGGTTATTTCAAAAATATGGATCGTAATGAAACAGTCATTTTCGACGCCTTTTACCGTAATAACCCCATGGAATCCGGTTATTCCATCTGCGCCGGGCTTCAGCAGGTGATCGAATACATTGAAAATCTGCATTTCGGAGAAGAAGAGCTGTCCTATTTAAGAAGCCTCGGCATCTTTGAAGAGGATTTCCTGGACTACCTGAAAACCTTCCGTTTCTCCGGAAGCGTATATGCGATCCCGGAAGGCAGCATTATGTTCCCCCGCGAACCCATGATCAAGGTCATTGCCCCGATCATGGAAGCGCAGCTTGTGGAAACAGCCATTCTGAATATCGTCAATCATCAGAGCCTGATCGCCACCAAGACCTCCCGCGTCTGCTATGCGGCGAGAGGGGACGGCGTGATGGAGTTCGGGCTGCGCCGGGCGCAGGGACCCGACGCAGGCATCTATGGCGCAAGGGCAGCCATGATCGGCGGATGTATCGGAACCAGCAACGTCCTTGCCGGACAGATGTTTGATGTTCCCGTAAAAGGGACCCACGCCCACAGCTGGATCATGAGCTTTCCGGACGAATACACCGCGTTCAAAACCTATGCGGATATGTACCCCTCTGCCTGCATCCTGCTGGTGGATACCTATGATACCCTGAAATCCGGCGTCCCGAACGCCATCCGGGTCTTCACCGAAATGCGGGCGGCAGGCATACCACTGACCTTCTACGGCATCCGTCTGGACAGCGGAGACCTTGCATATCTTTCCAAAAAAGCTAGAAAGATGCTGGATGACGCCGGCTTTCCGGATGCTGTCATCTCCGCTTCCAACGATCTGGACGAATATCTGATCGACAGCCTGAAGGCCCAGGGCTGCCAAGTGACCTCCTGGGGCGTGGGAACCCACATGATCACCTCAAAGAACTGGCCATCCTTCGGCGGCGTATACAAGCTTGCCGCCATCATGGATGAAAACGGAAATTTCATTCCCAAGATCAAGCTTTCCGAAAACAGCGAAAAGATCACCAACCCCGGGAACAAGGTCATCCACCGCATTTATGAGAAGGAAACGGGAAAGATCAAGGCCGACCTGATCGCCCTTGAGGACGAAACTTTCCGGGAGGATGAACCACTCCTGCTGTTCGATCCGCAGGAGCCCTGGAAAAAAACGCTGCTGCCGGCAGGAAGTTTCACGCTCCGCGATCTGATGGTTCCGGTTTTCCTGAACGGAAAATGTGTATACACTTCTCCCAGCGTCATGGAGATCCGAGATTACTGCCAGAAAGAACTGGGCACACTTTGGGATGAGACTAGACGCCTTGTCAATCCCCATCAGGTCTATGTGGATCTGTCCCAGAAGCTCTATGACACCAAGCTGAAACTGCTGGACCAGATGGGACAGGTCTGAGAATAGGCCTTGGTTCCCTCAGCCGGGCTGACGCCTGGCGGCGGGGAGACATCTGACAGCAGAGAACGCGTTCTGCGCGTCACATTGAAATAAATGGAGGAACCCCAATGCTTAAAATTGTTACCGATTCCGCATCCGATCTGCCCGAGGAGATCATTAACCGCTACCAGCTGCACGTCATCCCCACTCCTGTGGTCATCGACGATGTGGACTATCTGGACGGCAAAACCATAAAGACAAAAGAGTTCTACAAAATTCTCGATGATACCAGAAGAAATGTGCGGACCTATCATATCAATCCCGCTATGTTCGAAGATGCCTTTCGTCCCTATGCGGAACGGGGAGACAGTGTGATCTATCTGTGCTTCTCCACGGGAATCGCCGGGACCTTCAATGCCGCCAACATCGCACGGACGAACCTTCTGGAAGACTACCCCGACTTCGATCTGACCATCTTCGATACCAAATGCGCCTCCGCAGGTTTCGGCCTTCTGGTGCGCAAGCTTTTGATCATGCAGGAGCACGGAGCGTCGAGGGAACTGCTCCTTGAGGCTGCCGAATTTTACCGTGCGCATATCCGCCATGTGTTCACGGTCAATACGCTGGCCTATCTGATCAAAGGCGGACGGCTTTCCAAATTCAAAGGAAATATTGCTGAAGCCCTTGACATGAAGCCTATCCTGATCGTTGACACAAATGGTTCTCTGCAGGTTTTAAAGACTGTGAGGGGCCGCAAAAAATCCCTGAAAACCCTCGTGGATTATGCTGCCGAATACAGCGTGGAGCCGGAAAAACAGCTTTTCTCTCTCTGTCACGGCGAGGATGAAGAAGCCATCCGCCTGCTGACGGACATGGTAAAAGAAAGACTCCATCCCGCTGATATCATGATCTCTATCGTGGGATGCGCCATCGGCGCACACACAGGCCGCGGCATTGCCGCCATCTGCTTCCTGGACGCTTCGGAAGAAAAGTACAGGAAGTATCTGGACTGATATGGGAAGCACAGCGCTTCCCATCCTCAGCGCTCTTTTTGCGGCGTTCTGGGGAACCATATATTTTTGGAACCGGAAAAGAAAGAAAAAATGGCCTCTTTTTTTCAAGGCTGCAGCCACCTGCATGCCTTTTGGGGAGGCTTTTTTCTATTGCCTTTCGGACGGTTTCCAGAGCCCGGTCCGTCTGGCCATCATGACAGCAGCTCTTTTCTGCACGGCCGCAGATGTGCTCCTTGAGCTTCATTTCTTAGCCGGCATGACGGTTTTTGCCCTGGGGCATGTCTGCTTTCTTGCCGCCCTGCTTCATGCCATGCCGCTTTCTCCCTGGCATTTTCTCTTCTTTCTGCTGCTGTTCGCCGCAAGCCTTCTGTTCCATGGAAGGCAGCTGTCCAAAACAGGAAAGCTGGCCCTTCCCATCGTCCTCTACGGCGCCCTGCTTTCCGCCATGACTGCTGCGGCTCTGGCCGCTCTGCGTATCTCTCCCATAGCTGCGGCGGGAGCCCTGCTCTTTTACCTTTCCGACAATATGATCTGCCTGCGGCTTTATAAGCCCGGACGCTCCAACACCTTTTCCGCCTTCATTCTCATTTTCTATTATTCCGCCGTGTGGCTGCTTTGCAGTTCAGCCCGTTTTTTCTGAAGGCATCCCTGTGAAATGCTCATTTGAAATCCGGTGAATGTGTTCCCATCTCCTTTTTTCTGCCTGCGCCGTTTACTCCTGCGGCCACACAATCCGGCTACAGCCGTTAAAGGCCGCAAACCGCCGGATACACCGCTCCAGCGCCGTGTCAAACGTTTTTGTCCGGTGCACGCCCTCCTCCGGCCAGATATGCTTCACGAGAAGATACCTGCCGCCTTCCCCCGCCACTGCTTCCACACGTCCGGCAAAGCTGTCCCCATAGAGCAGGGGCAGGACGTAGAAGCCATATTTTCTCTTCGGCTGCGGCGTATAGATTTCCCAGGTATACTCAAAACCGAACAGCTCCCGGATCAGCCTCCGGTCCCACAGCAGACAGTCCAGAGGCGCGAGCAGCTCACACCTCTTTCCGCCCGGAATCCTCTCCTGCCGGATCTCTTCCAGAAGGGGCGCATCCTCCGCCAGACAGTAAAGCATGTCTCTCATACCCTCCACTCTCACCTCACAAAGCTTCCCTCCCTCCATGAGCTTCCTGAAGGCATCCTTTCGCTGATCCGCCTTCAGGCCGGGAATGCCAAGCCAGACGTCCGAGGGGCGGTTCCACATCAGGCCCACCGCGCCGATACGGCGCAGCACACGCCAGCGCTGATGCGCCGCGTCGTCCGGAAGGGGATCGGGCGCGTCAAGAAGCGTCCGCGGCAGATATCTGTCCGCCAGATCATAAAACTTCCTCGTTCCCTTTTTATGATGGATGATCAGCTCCCCGGTGGAGTAAAGCTGCTCCAGAGCCGCCCGCGCGGCACTGGACTTTCCTCCCCAGTTTCCACTCCAGTGAATATGGGAATGCCAGTAAACCTCTCCCTCAATGGGCAGGCTGTCGGAACTGGCCGGGCCATGCTCCCGAAGCCAGGAAACGGCCTGCTCCTCCAGCTGATCAAGCCCCTCGAACCGACGGCCGCCCTCCCTGGCAGCCCGGCGATAACGTTCAAAATACGGCCAGTCCTCCACCGGCCAGATGGACAGGTTCTTGTCCGGATAGTCCACCAGGCTGCGATCCTCATACAGAAGCTCATAGAGCATCCCCTTTGTAAAGCCCTTCACCCGGGACTGCAGCACCAGCTCCGCATTTTTACCGAAGACATCCACCGGATCGAACTGGATACATCCTGCCTGCCGCACATACTGAAGCGCCCCCTGCTTTCCCACGAAGCGGTATGTTCCCAAAAGCCCCTGTTTTCGCAGAATAAACTGCCTTGCCTGCTGGTTCGTAAGCGTTATCATTTTTTCCTCCATGTCAAAGTGTTGCTGAGGTACGCGCGCCGAACCTCCAGTTCGGCGCTGCGATCATCGGATTTGCGACGCTCCGGCGCAAATCTTCCCTCCTTCATCACAGGGAATAATTCCCTGCGCATCAGCTTACAACAGATTTCCTTCTATCCAGCGCGCGACTCCATCCTTCTGATTGGATTCGCACACCTCTCTGGCAGCACTTTTTACAATTTCCAGCGCATTGCTGACTGCGATTCCCTTTCCGCATTTTTCTATCATTTCCAGATCATTATAATCGTCTCCAAAGGCGATAATGTCGTCCATACTGATATGATATCGTTCCGCAAAAAATAAAATCGCATTATATTTCGTGGCTGACTGATTCATGATCATTCCGATTTTATTCTCTGACAGCTGAATATACAGTTCGTCAGGCAGCAATGCCTTATATTTTTCCATTTCGCCCAGGGAAGTAACCTCTACGATGATTTTATCAGCCGTTTTTCCTCTTAACTGCGCGAAGGTTTCACAGGATATGTATTCCGCTCCGGGCCACAGGCGGTCGGCATCAAAATTGGCATATAATACATCCTCCGCTTCGACCGCAATATTGGAAAACGGATACTTTTTCAATATTGCCAGCACCAGCTCACCTGCGTTTTTTACACCATATCCGCCTGTTGTTCTGCCCTTTTCCTGTATCACTGCCCCATTATGAAAGATACCTGAATCCAGGTTCAGCATTTTCATATATTCGCTGGCCGCCCTGACAGGCCTTGCAGTTGC
>DWYY01000043.1 GCA_019118445.1 Candidatus Eisenbergiella merdipullorum
TCCCCCTGCTGCAGAAGCTCGCCGCAGCGAATCAGTCTTTTGTTATTCAGATAAGCATGCACGGTCGTCCCCGTCAGCTCCTTAAACCGGCGCAGGAAATAGTATTTGCTCATATGCGCCTGCCCGGCCAGCTCATCCAAAGAGATCGTCTCCTGTATGTGCTCGTCAATATAGGCATTCACCTGCTCTACCAGCTCATGATGCACCCGCATTTTTTCGCCGGAGGAAAAGGCATCCTTTTCACAAAGCTCATTCAGATACAGGAAAAAAAGTGTCAACTGCGCCCGGTCATACAAACGCTTTCCCTTCATTCCTTCCAGATCCGGCACATCCGTCATAGCCGCTCTCACCAGCATTTCGTGCAGTATCCCCTCATAATGCAAAGGAAAACGATAGACGGCTCCCTTCCTCCGTTCAAAACACAGGCTCAGATCCTGCTCCCCTTCGGATAACCTATCCAACATCTGCCGGCTGATCCAAAGGACGATCCGCCTTGATCTGGCATGTTTTCCTTCGATATAATGATATTTATGCAGCACATTTCTTCCTATGAGCAGAAAATCTCCTTTTTTCAGAAAAAAGGTCACATTGTCCACCAGACTGGAAAACTCCCCGTCCAGAATATAAATGAGCTCATAAAAATCATGATAATGCAGATCTGTCGCGCCGGTGGGCGCTCCATATTTTTCATAGATCTCGTAATCCTCCCGGATCATGTACTGCCTTTCGTCATCCCCGCTCATAAAGCTGGTCCTGATCGCCGTCATTTTTTTTCTCCCTGTTTCCCAGAAACCATTCATGAAAAACGTCTGAAAGCATTTTTCTTCTTCTGTTTTCATCTTAAAGCAATTTTTGCATACTATCAAGCAAGAAATAATATTTTCAAGCATTTTTTATTCCCCTATAATAGACTTAGAAAAGGCTCTGTGAAACCGCACCCAACGGCAGCAGACCTGAAAGTTGGATTATTTTTTACTAAGAAAGAGAGGGTATTATCCATGCAGATGACTTTAAGATGGTACGGAAGCCGCTTTGACACCGTGACATTGCAGCAGATCCGCCAGATTCCCGGCGTAACCGGCGTGATCTCCACCCTGTACGACACCGCACCTGGAGACGTATGGGAGCTTGACGCCATCCTGGCGCTGAAAAAGGAGATCGAGGAGGCCGGGCTGAGCCTCGCAGGAATCGAAAGCGTCAATGTGCATGACGCCATCAAGGCCGGACTTCCTGAGTGCGACAGATACATCGACAACTACATTGCCACACTGGAAAATCTGGGAAAGGCAGACATTCACCTGGTCTGTTATAATTTCATGCCCGTGTTCGACTGGACGAGAACAGAGCTGGCCCGTGTGCGTCCTGATGGTTCCACTGTGCTCGCATATAACCAGGAAGCTGTCGATAAACTGAATCCGGAAGAGATGTTTTCCTCCATCTCCGGAGATACCAACGGCGCCGTCATGCCCGGCTGGGAGCCGGATCGTATGGAACACATCAAGGAACTGTTTGACATGTACCGCGATGTGGACGATGAAAAACTTTTCGCTAACCTGAAATACTTCCTGGAACGCATTATGCCTGTCTGCGACAAATATGACATCAATATGGCGATCCATCCGGACGATCCCGCCTGGAGCGTATTTGGCCTCCCCCGCATCATCATCAATAAGGAAAATATCCTGCGCATGATGAAAATGGTGGATAACCCGCACAATGGCGTCACCTTCTGTTCCGGCTCCTATGGAACCAATTTGAAAAACGACCTGCCGGACATGATCCGCTCCTTGAAAGGCAGGATCCATTTTGCCCATGTGCGCAACCTGAAATTCAACTCACCCACCGATTTTGAGGAAGCCGCCCACCTTTCTTCAGACGGTTCCTTCGACATGTATGAGATCATGCTCGCCCTTTATGACATTGGCTTCACCGGACCCATCCGTCCCGACCACGGCCGCATGATCTGGGGAGAGGTAGCCATGCCCGGTTACGGCCTTTACGACCGCGCCCTCGGAGCTGCATACCTGAACGGACTTTGGGAAGCCATCGAAAAATCTCACAAAAAATAAGGTACAAAAAGGAGTGTGAAGAAGATGGAACTGACTTTACAGGGACTGAAACAGTCCGAGGACTGGAAAAAGGCCGGATACAGCCTTCCGGAATACGACATTCCCACCGTGGCTGCACGCACCCGGGAAAAACCCCGCTGGATTCATTTCGGCGCGGGAAATATCTTCCGCGCCTTTCAGGCGAACATCGCCCAAGAACTTTTAGACCGGGGCATAATGGACACGGGCCTGATCGCCGCGGAGGGCTATGATTATGAGATCATCGAGAAAATGTATCGTCCCCATGATAATCTGAGCATTCTCGCCACGCTGAAGGCGGACGGCACTGTGGATAAGACGGTGGTAGGAAGTATTGTGGAATCCCTCATCCTGGACAGTGCCGACCCACAGGAATACGACAGGCTGAAAGAAATTTTTCGTGCCCCTTCCCTTCAGATGGCTAGCTTTTCCATCACGGAAAAGGGCTACAGCCTCACCGACGCGAAGGGGGATACTCTCGCGGATATCGCATATGATTTTGCCCATGGGCCGGAGGCTCCAAAGAGCTATCTGGGAAAAGTTTCTTCCCTCATCTATGAACGTTTCCTGGCTGAAGCGCTTCCTTTGAGCCTGGTCAGCATGGACAACTGTTCCCACAACGGAGACAAGCTGTATACCGCTATAAATGCCTTCGCTTCCGCCTGGCAGGAAAACGGCCTGATCGCAGAAGGCTTTGTCTCCTACATCAATGATAAAAGAAAAATCGCATTTCCATGGACCATGATCGACAAGATCACACCCCGGCCGGATGACACCGTAAAGGCCATGCTGGAACAGGACGGTATCAGCGACCTTTCTGCCTGCGTCACAGGAAAAAAGACCTATGTGGCGCCCTTCGTCAACGCGGAGGAATGCCAGTATCTCGTCATTGAGGATGCTTTCCCCAATGGGAAACTCCCCCTGGACCAGGCGGGCATCCTTTACACCGACCGGGAGACTGTAGATAAAGTGGAGAAAATGAAGGTCTGCACCTGCCTGAACCCTCTTCACACTACCCTCGCCATTTACGGCTGCCTCCTGGACTACAAGCTCATCTCCGAAGAGATGAAGAACCCTCTTCTGAAGAAATTCGTAGAGATCGTTGGTTATACTGAGGGCCTTCCCGTAGTAGTCAACCCCGGCGTACTTGATCCGAAACAGTTCATCGATGAAGTGGTGCAGAAACGGATCCCCAACCCGTTCATGCCCGACACCCCGCAGCGGATCGCCACCGATACCTCACAGAAACTTCCCATCCGCTTCGGAGAGACTATCAAGGCCTATGACCGGAATCCTTCCCTGAACGTTTCTTCCCTGAAGATGATCCCTCTCGTATTTGCCGGCTGGCTGCGGTATCTGATGGCGGTGGACGACAAGGGCACCTCTTTCGAGCCCAGTCCTGATCCCATGCTGTCGGCTCTGCGCCCGGTCTTTGCTTCCTGTCATCTGGGCGACATGCCGCAGGATCTGTCCTTCTTGGACGATCTTCTTTCCAATGCCTCTATCTGGGGCGTGGACCTGTTCGCCGTCGGCCTTGCCGATCTGGTGAAGGATTACTTCTGGCAGCTTACCGCCGGTCCCGGCGCTGTGAATGCGACGCTGGAAAAATATCTCGGATAATGCCGGGATAAAAGAATCTTCTTTATATATATGTACAGCAAGCACTTTTCACGCTTTCGGCTGGTCCGTTTTCCGACAGGAAACGGGCCAGCCGATGTTTTTTGCTCTATGGTATGTCGTTTGCCTTTAATGTTATATGATCATCCTATACTTCCGGAAACAAAACTCCATCCTTGTAACAAAACAGACAGCCATTCACATCCTCAAGGTAAAACTCAGACAAATCATCTGCCGCTCCATACTGTTCATGTGATAGAATACGCCCTTGCAGATCACTGATCATTTTTAGATGCAGCCAACGACACCATTCCAAATCAAAACGATACATCAGACTGCCCGGCGGTTCACAGACAATAGCATCCCTGTCATATATTACAGGAATATGCGTAAGCCCTGCTGCCCATGCTACATAGCTTCTGCTATGTCCATCTGTCAGCGTATATCTGCCATCCCCAAAATCATGTACCGGAAGCGGCTCATATGTGCATACTTGCTTCGGATCAAACCACTCCTTCACTGCCCTCAGCTTATCTTCGTCCAGATAAATCTGACTGAGTCCAAGTTCCAGTATGGGATACTCCAGAATTCCTTCAAATTCCATATCTTCCTCTTTTCACCCGTTTTTGATCCTGTTTTCCATGTCAGCCCCGGGCTTCCTTTTTATGGTACATGAGAATCACAACACTGTCAAATTCCTTTGATACGGAAAACGCCCACAATTTCCCGTCCAAATCCCATTTCGCCCAGCAGACGGTACACCTCTACTGTCCTCTCCGGCGAAATCTCATGCAGAAGATTCTCTATCCGCACCGCTGTCTGATGCGCTGCATGGCCCGTTTCCGGTTTTTCATAGTAGTTTGAATACGGGTTCAGAAGCTGCAGATCCACAAAGGTGTCCCCGTAAAAATCCAGGCAATCCAACCCATGGTCCTCCATCAGTGCGATCAGCCCCTCCCGGTTGAAATATCCCGTATGGTCCGGATCATCCAGCCAATATTCCTCTTTCATTTCTCCGTCCGCCAGCAGCATCCGCTGGATATTGGAATAGTTGTTGGCCACTTTGACCACCAGGATCGAATGTTCCGACATGACCTCTTTTATCCGCTCCACGCTTTCACCCGCATCCGGCACCATATCCAGCACCCGGTCCGCGTTCACCACATCGTAGTATTCTCCACGCGCCGCCATCTGTGGCAGCAGTTTCTCCATGTCTCCCTGTTCAAAACAGGAACGCAGTTCCGGATGAAAATGCTCCAGCGCGTACACACCAAAATCGATCCCCTTCACCTTCACCCCCTTGTCATGAAAATGTTTCAAAAGGAAGCCTTCTCCACAGCCAATGTCCAGCAGGGAATAACCATCCTCCGGATTTTTTCCTGCTTTCTCCAGATTTTCCCGAATCACCAGTTCTCGTTCTTCAATCTTGTTTTTGATGAACGCAAGCTCGCACTCCGGATACTGCTTCGCATAAGTCTGTCCCGCATAATTCTGGAAATAGTTTTCCTCAAAATTCTTTTCTCTTTCTTCCGGCGTATTCTGTTTCCTGAGCTCATAATATCCGTACCGGTTCAGAAAAACCGGCTCGTAAATATCCTTTTTCACCCATTCTGCAGGCGTTTTCACCTCAGGCCATTTCTTTTCCATTTTACCTCTCACTCTGAAACGTTATTATATGGAGAAATACGTTTCTTTCAAATTCAGCGCTTTCCTTCTCCATACTTATCAACTACATGCCGATCACACAGGTATCACAATTTTTTATCATGCAGCATGGTTTTGTGCATTCCTCCCGGAACCGCCCTTCTGAGCAGTTCTTCCAGCTTTCCCAGATACCGCGGATTATGATAGATAAAAGTCAGCGGACCATCCTTTTTTCTGCTTTCCAAGATCCGTTCGATCACGCTTTCAAACACTTCTTCGGAAAAGGGATTAAAAAAGAAAAACACGTCATATTCTCCGTATCCTTCAAAATCCATCGCATCCGCTTGAATACAGCAGATCCTTTTTTCCAGCCCCAGAATCCGAAAATTTCGTTCTGCGGTTCTTACCAGCCCTTTCTGGATCTCAATTCCGGCAATTTTTTCAAAGGGAAATTTTGCCGCTTCCTTCAGGACCACGCCTTTGCCGCATCCCACATCCAGAAGCCTTCTGCACCGTGAAAAATCCAGAGACTCAAAAATCTCCCGCAGATGGCCTTCATCAGTCTTGCTGTAACCATGGTACTTTCCGTCGCTGAGCCGATAAAGTCCGGTATCCCGCATGGTGAAATCCAGCCCCCGGGGCCTTTCCAGAAAGAGATATTCTCCCAGGAAAATCAGATATCTCTGAAATCGGTTTGCCACCTCCTTCCATCTGCCTTTCGGTTCTTTTGCCGTTTTCCGGCTCTTCACTTCTACCCTTTTCAAATCTCTCTCCCCTACAGACGCGCCGCGGGATCAGATACACACCGTCCCGCAGGCTCATCCAGAATTTTTTTTCATCCGTTACGATATTAAACATAAAAATTCTTTGTGAGAAAATTTTGAGAAAACATTCAGAATTTTATGAGCCTTCTCAGGCTGAAAGAACCTGAGGACTCCTTTAGATAATAAGAAAAGAAAAAACCCCGAACGGATTCGAGGTTTATCATGAGAGGCGCAGACCGGATTTGAACCGGTGAATAACGGTGTTGCAGACCGGTGCCTTACCACTTGGCTACTGCGCCATAATAAATTATATTCAATGTTTTGTAAAAAATGACTCCAACGGGAATCGAACCCGTGTTACCGCCGTGAAAGGGC
Source organism: Candidatus Eisenbergiella merdipullorum (assembly GCA_019118445.1). GTDB lineage: Bacteria > Bacillota > Clostridia > Lachnospirales > Lachnospiraceae > Eisenbergiella > Eisenbergiella merdipullorum. The sequence goes on from DWYY01000043.1 coordinate 6,488, forward strand.
GATGTCTTAACCGCTTGACCATGGAGCCTCATCTCTTTCCCTGCACGGGTACGGACCTCTCCACCTCCCGGCTCTTTCCTTCCCTCACAGTTTAAACTCCCCGAGTAGGGCTCGAACCTACAACAACTCGGTTAACAGCCGAGTGCTCTACCATTGAGCTATCGAGGATCATTTCCCTTCCCGTACCCTCAAAACCGAACACTGATTCCGATCTCATGCAGCCTCTCCTGCTCCATCCGTCCTTTGGTTAAGCCCTCGACCGATTAGTACTCATCAGCTCCATGCATTACTGCACTTCCACCTTCAGCCTATCTACCTCATACTCTCTAAGGGGTCTTACTTACTGGGATAT
>DWYY01000044.1 GCA_019118445.1 Candidatus Eisenbergiella merdipullorum
GCCAGCACGCTCGCCAGATACACCGCTCCGGGACGCTCCGTTCCGTTAAAGCCCCACACGCCCTTGATCGTCTTGGGATCCATATCCATGGTCTCTGCCCCGTAGCACCAGCAGGGCGTAACCGTCAGCGTGATATCCACGCCTGCCTTCCGGAACTTGTCCGCGCAGGCAGCCGCCTCTCCCACACGTCCGATGGTGGTGTCCGCGATGATCACCTTCACCGGTTCTCCGTTGGAATAACGCAGATTCTCGGTAAACAGCTTCGCCGCAGACTTCGCCATGTTCATCGTCTGCTCCTCCAGCGACTCCCTCACCTTCAGATAACCCCTTCTTCCGTCGATCGTCGGACGGATCCCGATCACCGGATAATCCCCTACATACCTGTTTTCTGCCATTTTAACCTCCATTTCTGCCTGCAACGGCATTCAAATCCCTGCCGCCACAGGCGGCATCCCTCTCCGGCATGAACCTTTCGGCTCATGCCGTCCTCTCTTCTTTCTTTACAGTCCGTTTTATATCATCAGTATAACATTGCCCCCTCCCCTTTTCCTGTGATATAATGGCATAAAATATAAAGATATTCACCTCTACGAGCCGGGCATCCGGGAGCCTTTAGAACCAGATGGAAACTCGTTTCCATCTGGTTTTGAAGGCTTCCGGATATGCGGCGACAGCCGCGAAGCGAAGGGCCGCAGGCCCTGAGCCTGACCGGCGGATTTCCGGTTTTGATACCTTCCGTACAGGCCGCGACAGCCGCGAAGCGAAGGGCCAAAGGCCCTGAGCCTGACCGGCGGCGTTTCTCTTTATTCATACCCTAAAACGAAAACGTCTGTTTTTGTTTCTGTTTTTCAGCAGTAAATCTTTTTCCGCTTCTATATTGACACCAAATATAACCCCACATATAATAAAAGGCGGAATGAACCATGTCAAAATGGGATAAACTTTTAGCCAAAATATGTACTTTATCGAAGGAAGTCCGCTTTGATGAGTTGAAAAAAATACTTGAAAGCTACGGTTATCAGCTGCATATGCCTGGAAGCGGAAGCAGCCATTATACATTTCGCAAGCCTGGCTGTACCCCGATCACAATCCCCAGGCATGAACCGATCAAAAGAGTATATGTTGCAATGGTAAAAAAGTTATCGAAAGCGAGGAGTTAAATGAAAAAAACGCTGAATGATTATCTCAAACTCCCTTATCGGATGGAATTTGTCCGAGATGAGGCAGAAGGCGGTTATGTCGTATCATTTCCGGATCTTCCCGGCTGTATCACATGCGGAGAAAGCCTGACAGCCGCTGCAGCCAATGCCGAAGACGCCAAAAAGGCGTGGCTGGAAGCCGCGCTTGCAGAAGGCCTTTCCATTCCTGAGCCCAATGGTCTGGACGAATATTCCGGCCAATTTAAATTAAGGATTCCCAAAAGTCTCCATCGTTCCCTGGCAGAACATTCCAGGCAGGAAGGGATCAGCATGAATCAGTACTGCGTATATCTGCTCTCCAGAAATGACGCGCTTTTTCACAGGGGATGATCCGGTCCCCAAACCGGTATCCCCATACATACAGCCCGAAAAGGACATTTCAGAAAAAGATTTCCAGGTAAGGTTTCCATATGCATTATCTCGACTACAACGAAAAAATCAACCACGGCACGCCGGATTTTCCCATCGCCTTCTATCATGTGGACGAACACCATCCGCGCTATGCCATGCCGTTTCACTGGCATAAGGAAATGGAGCTCATCCGCATTCTGGAAGGCTCCATCTCCATTTCTCTGGATTCGGTTTTTCTCACCGCACGGGCCGGGGATCTCATTCTGATCGAGGAAGGGGTCATCCACGGCGGCACGCCTGAGCATTGCGTCTATGAATGCGCGGTCTTCGATCCAAACCTGCTGACGTCCATGTCTGCGCACACGGAAGCCTGCAATCGCTATGTCCGTCTAATGACCCGTCATCAGATCCAATTATATAACTATTTTCAGGCGGATGATCCCCGTTCTGCCCCGCTTCTTGCTGCTGCGGAAAGGCTGTTCCCCGCCATCCGCTGGCCCCATGCCGGAAGTGAGCTTCTCACGCTGGGCGCCCTGTATGAATTCTTCGGCCGCCTTTTCGAAGGAGAACTCTACAGCGAGTCACAGGAGGAATCGGTCAGCCTGCGGCGGAAAATGGATGTGCTCAAGCCGGTTCTGGAGTACATCGACGCCAATTACGCCTCCCCCATTACCCTCTCGGACCTTTCGCGGCTGGCGGGGATGAGCCCTAAATACTTCTGCCGTTTTTTCCGGACGGCGCTGCACCGCACGCCTGTGGACTACCTGAACTATTACCGGATCGAGCGCGCCTGCCACATCCTGACCACCACGGAGCTTCCGGTGACGGAGGTGGCCTACCGCTGCGGCTTCAACGACAGCAGCTATTTCGTGAAAACCTTTCGGAAATATATGGGAATCACGCCGCGCGCTTACGCGCATAGAAGCTGAAATATCTGATTTCTGCTCAAAGCCTGCGCATTGATGTACGGGTGCCGGAATTGCTTTCCCTAAATCAGAAAATCACCAAAAGTCAGGATCAGAGGCGTATCCTTAACAGGCAATTCCCTGATGATATATACTCCATCCCCTTTGTCCTCAAGAAGGTTTTCGGGTATCTCATAAATCGAGCCGTCCATGACATCGATCAGCTTAATATCCCTGTATTCCGTATAAAATTCCATGGTGAGCAGCGATCGATAGCTGGTGGTCATGATATTGCTCGGATACCAGTAGACGAAAGCCTTTCCCCCTTCCCGTTCAAAGGAGCCCGAAATCATTTCATACCGATGGAGCTGATTATCAAATATCCTGTTAGAATATTCAGAATGTACAAAAATAGGCTGCTTACAAAGGCTGAATTTCTCCGCAAATACAGAACAGATATTCTGAAGCACATAATAGGAGGGCTTCCGGTAGTATTCTCCTGTTGACCTGCCGTCCTCATCAAAATCCGCGCCCAGTATCCCAAAATATCCATAATCAAGATAGGAGGCTTTGTTATTGATATCCCCATTCAGCGCTTCGATCATATCCATGCAGGAAAAATAGGAAGTAAAATGCACATCCGTAAGCAGATCGGCAATGGTGTGGCGGGCAAGCTGTTTGGCCTGGATCTCTTCCGTCCATGCCCCTGTCCATAATGCGCCGTGTCCATTGCCCTTTGACTGCGAGCCGGACTCGCCCTGTATCAGCTCGATGTTGGGGTTGTATCTTTTCGCCAGCGCTCTGTAACTCTCTACTTTTTCAAATACATTTCTCTCATCATGCGTATATTCATGGAAAGAGATAAAATCCAGATATTCTCCCATTCCTGTTTTAAATGCCGTGTTCAAAAAACTCAGCGCACGCAGGCACACAACGCCGCCTATGGTCTTGGCGTCCGGATTCTCTTCCTTGACTGCCCTGGCTGTCTCGAGCGTGAATTCTCCCAGCTCAGTTGCATTTACGCCATGCTTCCAACACCACGTTCCATCCGGCTCATTCCACACTTCAAAATAATTTACTTTGCCCTTATACCGCCGGACAACTGCCTTCACATAACTGATCCAGGCCGTTTTCTCCTCCTCCGTAAAAATGGGAGGGCATCCGACTGCGCCAAATACCTGTTTTGCCGCCTCTGTATAAAGCGGATTCCCATAACAAAGGCATATCCACGGCTCAATGCTCCGCTGAACAAAGTTATCAACGATCTCATCCAGCCACGCGAAGTCGTATACGCCCTTTTCTTTTTCCGTCCTCGCCCATCCGGACTGCAGTCTTACCTTCTTAACGCCGCACTCCGCCACCTTGTCATACGCCTTCCTGGGATCGAACACATCCCTGTCAAGCTTTTCAAAGCCCAGGCTGATCTTTGAGGATTGAATATCGCTTGATCTTTTGGGTTGGATCGTTCCGATCTTTTTCAATTGCTCCATCTTTGACTTCCTCCCTTTTTTCACAAAGATTTTGTTTTTTGTTCCTTCTTTTTTCGTTTTTTCTTTTCTATTCCCCTTGACATATTCCATATTATCATAGAGGATAAAAGCAAAACTACAATTATCCTATACCTTTTTTTAGAAATCCTATTTTTTCAGGACGGCTGTCACTCCCTGTGGGAACAGACGGGAAGCCATTTGAGAAAGGAGTCTTTTGATGCCTACCAGCCTGCCAATGATATCAGCTGCCGGATTATTCCATTCCAAAAACCAATTCTGTGATCCCGAACGCTATCCGGAGCATTCGATCACCAAAATGCGTACAGTCATGCACTATGAGCTGGAGCTGTTTACCGAGGATGGCGGTACTGCTCATCTGAACGGAAACAGCTACCCGATCAAAAAAGGCAGTTTTCTTATCGCGCAGCCGGGCGATAAGAGACAAAGTACCCTTCATTTTTCCACCCTATATCTACATTTCACGACCACAGACGAAGCCATCCAGGAGCTGATCCATTCCATCTGCGGCTTTCATTCCGGCGCAGACTATGAAATGCTTGCAGGTCCCTTAAAGAATATCAGCGATACGGCTCTTTGCTTTGAACCTGACAGTGATATTTCTGCTGCCGCGATGCTGATCTCCCTCCTTTGTGAGATCAGAAAAATCTGTTTCACAAATCCCGCTTCCACAACAGAGCATTTGGGCTATTCTGTGAGCAGCAGGGCTGTCGCTTACATGAAACAGCATTACAGCGAACCGCTGACGGTCGGACAGATTGCGGATTATTGCTGTATCAGCGCTCCTTATTTCTATAAAATTTTCCGGGAGACCGCACATGCCACTCCCAACCAGTATCTGCTGAAGATCAGACTGGCCGCCGCGAAATCCCTGCTGGTATCCACAGCTCTGTCTGTTTCCGAAATAGCGGAACAGTGTGGTTTTCATTCCCAGGCCTATTTCAGCGATTGCTTTAAACGGCATTTCGGGATTACTGCACGGGAATTTCGCAGCTCTTTTCGTTATCCATAGAGGGTTGACGCTTTTTAGTGATTTTCTTCCAGATAGCGGGAACTGCAGGTTTTGGGGAAAACCTCCTCGTTCTGCCAGAAGGAGCCATACGGATATACTTTTCTGGTTAAAATGCGATCTTTGGTGACAGGATCCTCTTTAACTGAGACTAAATATTCTGGCTCTTTCTTTTGTTCACGCCACCGTCGAAGGACATCCAGCAATTCTTCCTTTTCTTTTCCTGGTCCCCAGATCGCACTGCACCCCCGCCCGTTCATTCCATGATCTTTTCCCGGGATCAGGAAATACCTGAGGAATCCATCAGTCTTCTGACGACTTCCCATTGCCTGAATAACCCGTTTGTAATAATTCATCGCATCAGGAAAAGGAACACAGGGATCAGCGCTTCCAGAAATCAGGATGAGTTTGCCGCCATTGTCTGAGAAAGCATGCAAATCCGGTTGATTGGCATTCAAATCTGCGGATAACAATGCATCAATTTTTTCCACATCCTTTCCTAAGTCAAACTGGTAACCATCATAATCAGGGCCAAAGGCCCAAATAAATGGGTAAAAATGAGGACTTTCTTCTTGCTGACATTCTGCTATTCCACAGCTGTAAATTTCAGAGCCTATGGGCATTCCACAATAGATCTGTTCTCCTGTCACTTGATTCACAGGACCATGGTAGACTGCTGATAACGCTTGCAGCTGAACCTCCGTAAATAGTGGATACTTTTGATGTAAAAATAGGAGAAAGTCTTCCACAGTATTGTTCCCTGTATAAGGAAAAGAGACAAAAGGATCTCCAGTCAGTCCGTCCCCCTTGCTTTGAAAATAATCAATTGCACAGTCGGAGATCTGCATAATTTCTTTTTGGGAAAACAACATTCTGCCACTGCGGGGACGTAGATGGTTATGGTTCCATAAAAAATAAATATGCAAAAAAACCCGGTTATTTGCCGGGGACATTGCAAGGATGCCATCATAGTCAAAAGGGAAACGCTGTGCTTCTGATAAAGCCTGCTGTCCACCCGTGGAGCCGCCTAGAAAATAGGAATAGCTCTCCATGCGACCATAATAGAGGCGAATAATTTCCTTTCCCGTTTCAGTCATGATGTGAGTTGCTCTCCAGCCGAAATCTTTCCATAGGTCTGGATTTGCGATCCCTCTTTCACGTCCGCCGGAAGTTCCCAGGTCCGTATTTGCAACGGCATAGCCCAGTTTCACAAATTTTGAAAGTTCCATTGCTTTCGTAGGAAGCACGGATAATCTTTGTATTCTGGAAAGAGAAGTTTCTGATCTGATTCAATTTACTTTGCAAATGGATATCCTGCGAAGTCCGGCATCCGCCGATTTGTATATCCACGTTGTTCCACTCCTTTTTTCTCACTCTTTATGATATATTCTAGTGTAGCTCCCCATCCCTCTCGATCGGGATCTGGTCTGCGGACAGCCTGCGAGGGGCTTGGTTCTTCGTTGAAAGAATATGAACGGGCAAGGAGGCTTCTGAAAAATAGGAAGAAAAGCCTCTATGCCCGCTGCTATGCCCGAAAACGGGCCGAAATATTATGGGGTACTCTGTTTTTCCTGCAATTCCTTTACCGCTCTGCGCATGGTCTGGCTGACCTGCTCACCATCCACGTCACGAAATGCCGCGCCGGTCTGCTGCGCAAGCTTTGCGGCGATTCCCGCGGCCTCTCCCATGGCCTGACAGGAAAACTGCACGCGGATCGTTGACTGGGCATAAAAATCGCACCCGGCGCAGCGTCCGCATACGAGCAGATTATCCATTCCCTTGGGAACAATAGAGCGATAGGGATACTCATAATAAGCTTCCTCCGGCGGGCAGGGATCATATTCCAGCCTGCTCCCTAAAGCAGTGGAAGCGCCATGGACATCCACCGGATAAGCGCTCTTAAAAATCGCGTCCTCAAATCTCCTGCGGTGGAGGATATCTTCAATGCCATATTCATATTCCGCATAAATACGTTCTGATTCGCGTATGCCAAGCATGGACGCGATCCCGTTCAGGCAGGCGTTCTCAAATCCCGGAATCTCCTGCTTCATAAAAGACGCAATGCGCAAAATGGATTTTCTTCCGGCAATGAGCCGTCTCGTCTTTTCCGCTGCAGAAGAAACATTCCTTCCGGCCCCGGTTTCCGGACAGTTAAAGTTGATCACTCCCGGCCTTCCCGGAACGGAAAACAACTGGATATGGCTGCATTCCACCGCGCTGAGCCGATTTTCCTTTTTCGCCTTTTCTACCTTTTCCCTCACTGCCTGACAGCACCAGGCACCTGAAGTACAGATCTGCACAAACGGTTTTTCAGTCCCCACAGTCTGCCCCATCTCCTTCAGCCAGGCGGCCAGACGGTCAATATCCACATTTGCCATTTCAAATCTCAGCGAGGCGGACTGATTCACGCCGTCCTTATTTCCGGACATCACGTCAAGCCCGCACATCTTTGTCAGATGCGCATCTCCCGTACAATCGATAAAAGCATCCGCATTTATCCGGCTGATGCCGTCGCTGTTAAAAATATCCACAGACAGAATTTTCTTACCTTCTTTTTGGAGTCCGATCACAGAAGTATCATAAAGGATCTCCGCCCCCGCTTCCAAGACCTTTTCCTCCAGGACAACCTGGAGCATGCCCGGATCAAACCAGAGCCATTCGCAATACCCTCTTTTTACCATTTCCAGGCGGATTTCCTCTCCGATGGCGGACGCCACATATCCCTTCTGCGGTACTCCGCTTGCCATGAACGGCGTCACCATGCCTAAAGTCTGCGTCCCTCCAAGCCCGCTCAATTTCTCCACGAGGATCGTTTTCAGCCCTTCCCTCGCCGCGCTGATCGCGGCAACTACTCCGGCGGTTCCGCCTCCTGCTATCACTACGTCATATTTTTGATTCATTTTTCCCTCCTGATCATGCTGCGTCGACCGCAGTCTGTTTTATATTCAATTATTTAAAAGCTCCTGATGCTCGTCATACCATTTCTGCATGGCCGCTTCACATTCCAGACCGCCTTCCCGCTCCCAGGTCTGAATGATCTCGTCCACGACAGCCTGGGCGTCATTGCCCTCCGCAATCCCCTGGATCAGAAGATCGCCAATGGCTGTATTCAAAGAAGGCATATACTCGGTCAGCGCAGGATCGGATACGAATCCCTCACAGGACAGATAGAAATCATACTCATCCAGATGCTCGTTCATCTGCTCATATGCTTCCGCCATTTCAGGCGTTTTTCTGGCTCTTGCCTCCCACTCCGCATTTCTTTCAGCATAGTTGACGGAACCTGTAAACTTATCAGAATTCACATATTCATCAAAAGCGGGGAAGATCGGATAATACTGACCGTCCTTTACCTCATAGCTGACATTCTCTTCTCCAATATAGATTCTCTTGAAATTATCCGGCTTTGAAATTTCATTGTACCACTTAACAGCATCCTCCGGATTCTTGGATGTTTTGGTAATCACAGAGATTTCCGATACCCCCAGGTTGGTGGAAAGAAAGCCCGGCGTATTCTCATCCTTGGCAAGGCACACGGCAAACACCGCCTTGGCATCAGGGTTACTTACGGCCATCGCTTCCACCATGGAAGGAATATCCCAAAAAGCAAGCTGCATGCATAGAGCTGTATTACTGGTGAACTTCTCTTTGCAGTTTTCAGCCGCATTGATGGGCATATCATTATCCAGGATCCCTTCCTGATACAGCTTCTGCATGAATGCCACATAATCCTTGAAGCCTTCCATTTTCACCCTCGGCGTCTGCACCCCGTCCACATTATACCAACTGGTGCTGCCCATTCCGAAGGCGGACATGATATCCGTAAGCCACCCATTTTTACTTACCGTCAGCGCGGGGTTTCCGGTCTTATCCGTATAAGCCTTGCATACTTCATAGAACTCATCCAACGTTGTGGGGATCTCATATCCGAGCTCCTCCAGCGTGTCACTCCTGAAAGCGATCCCGCCGGTGATCGTACCAGGATAAGTTTTGCTGCTTGGATCCGCCGTATCCAGAGGAATGCCCAGGATTCTTCCTTCCTCATCTGTTACTGCGCTCCAGGCTATGTCATTCACGTTAGCCAGAATATCCTGGCCATATTCCTCCAGCAAAGGCTTCAAGTCGATCAGGGCATTTTTGTCTTTCAACTGGGAGAAAGCATCACTATCCATTCTGTAATACATATCATAGTCGGCGCCGGATGCCACCTCCAGCATCAGCTTTTCATTTGCATTTTCGGAAGGGAGATTGTAGTAGGTGATCTGATACCCGGACAAATCCTCCATAACCGCCTTCAGGGGCTCCGCATTCATATCATAGGGCTGTGAATAAAACATAACCTTCAGCTCCGGCTTTTCTCCGGTGTCGGCCGTATTCTCCGTCCCCGCTGCGCTCTCTTCCGCGCTTTCCCCCTGGGATGCCTCCGCAGTCGTCTGTGTCTGCGCCGTATCGGCTGTACTCTGATTTCCGCAGCCTGCCAGCGTACCGGCCGCCATAGCCGAAGCCGCCAGAAGCGCGATCCACTTCATCGATTTCTTTCTCATTCCTCTTCTCCTTTCTACTATACAGTAACCTTTCTATCATCAGTGACCTGTGGATTTTTCCTGTCACCAATTCACAACACTCACAAAACTCTTACTCCCGTTTTTCCGGGTATTCCTATCCCTTCACTGATCCAACCGTCATGCCCTTTACAAAATACTTCTGTAAAAACGGATAGAGGATCAGGATTGGAACCGTGGAAACCAGAATCGTCGCATCACGGACCGTCTCGCTGGACATGGTCGCCATCGTTTCCGCTATGGAAGTAACATTTCCGGTGGAGTCCATGGAATTCTCCGCCATTTGGATCAGATCATACAGATACTGCTGCAGCGATTTCAAACTGGGATCCGTGATATAAGTGACGCCTGAAAAATAGTTATTCCAGTAGCCAACGCCATAAAACAGAGTGACGGTAGCCAGCACCGGCGTGGACATGGGAATGACCACCCGGAACAGGATCGCGGCATTGGATGCGCCGTCAATTTTGGCCGCTTCCTCCACCGATTCCGGCAAAGATTCAAAATAATTCTTTACCACAAAGAGGTTAAATACGGAAAAACCGCCCGAAAAGATCAGCGCCCAGATCGTATTGGTCAGATGCAGGGAACGGTACAGCAGATAGGTGGGGACCATGCCTGCATTAAACAGCATCACAAACACAAACAGATACAGGAATACCTTCCGTCCTCTGAAATGCGGCTTTGACAGCGGATAGGCCGCAAGTACCGTGATGAACATCGCCATTATCGTACCCACAAGTGTAACGGTCACGGAAACCCGGAACGCATTAAAGAATTCGGTCTGGTGCAGTACATACTTTATCGTATCAAGCTGGAACCCCTTGGGCAGGATCGCCACCTCCCCCAGCAGTACATACCGGGGATCGCTGCACGCCTTTGCCAGCACCGTCAGGCAGGGGATCAGCGTGACCGCTCCCAGCAGCAACAGCACTATGATATTAATGATCTCAAATACAGACAGCCTTTTTCTCTTCCTCATACGCCACTCTCCTACCAGATACTCTTTCCGTTCAGTTTTTTCGCAAGTGTGTTGGAGCTTACCACCAGGATGAATCCGATCACCGAATTAAACAGTCCCACAGCGGTACCCATACTGAAATCCATTTTCCCCAGGCCGACCCGGTAAACATAGGTTCCAATGATATCGGCTGATTCATAGACGGTAGGATTATACATGGCAAAGATCTGTCCGAAACCGGCGTCCATGATCCCTCCCACTCTCATGATCAGCATCAGCACGATCGTGGGCATGATTCCCGGAAGCATGATATACCATATCTGCTGCAGCCGGTTTGCGCCGTCCACCTCGGCGGCCTCAAAGCATTCCTGGTCCAGGCCCGCAATGGCGGCAAAATAGATGATGGAGCCCCAGCCCACTTCCTTCCAGGCGTCCGAAAAGATCAGCACGGCACGGAACCAGTGATTATCCATCAGGAAGTTGATCTTTTCCCCTCCCAGAGAAACCAGAAGAGAATTGACCAGGCCGGTGGAACCCAGCAGGGAAACAAAAATCCCGGCCACCACCGCCCAGGACAGGAAATGGGGCAGATAAACCACCGTCTGCAGCACCTTCTGAAAGCGGACGCTCCGCACTTCATTCAAAAGGATCGCAAACAGGATCGGCAGCGGGAAAGTGATCAGAAGCTTCAACAAGCTGATTTCCAGCGTATTTCTCAGAGCCGCCAGGAAATCCGGTCTCCGGAACAGTTTCTGAAAATGCTCCATCCCCACCCATGGGCTCTTCAGGATAGACAGCATAGGCGATGTGGAAAGAAACATATCATAGTCTTTGAACGCCAGCGTGATCCCATACATCGGAACCAGATTAAATATGAGGACAAATATCACTGCAGGCAGCAGCATCAGATACATGTCATAATTTCTTTTGAAATATGTACGAAATTTCATATGCGCAGCTCCTTTTTGTTTTTGTGTGATCTTATTCTAACGAAAAAGGTCAGAAAAGGATAGGAATCAGGCAACTTCCTGTGGATAATAATTTTCGTTTTTTTCGGCCTGTTCCGGCCGAGTCTTTTTCCTTATGGCAAAAAAATTACGTTTTTGGATATAAAATTGAGCTCTTTTGACTCTACATTGCTCCAGCCTTATCATTTGTGATAAGATAGGGGAAAGCAAACTTCAGAAAGGATGCCGGGAATGTATCGTTTATTGATCGTAGATGATGAAAAGCATATTAGGAATCGCATTCGTGCCGCTGTCAACTGGGAGCTTCTGGGAATCCAGATCATCGGAGAAGCGGAGAATGGCCTGGAAGGGCTTACCATCGCAATGAGGGAAAAGCCCGATATCGTGCTCTGTGATGTACGCATGCCGGGTATGGACGGCATTTCTTTTGCGACGGAGTTAATGTATCGTTATCCATCCGTTCAGTTCATCTTTATCAGCGGCTATTCGGACAAAATGTATTTGAAAAACGCTTTGAGGCTGGAGGCGGTGGACTATATCTTCAAGCCCTATGAGCTGTCCGACCTGCTCTCCGCCATAGAAAAAGCGATCACACGGATCGAGAAGAATGCGCGTGACAAAACACTTACGATCGATAATGATCTGGCGCTGAAGCTGGTATACCATGCGCAGAATCAGGAGGATCTGAAACATTTCCTGGACTCCGCCTCTGTGGCGGTAGATTTTTGGCGTCCCTGGACCGCTCTTCTGATCCGATTCAGCACGGGCATCTCCTTTTCCAGCTATCAGTCTCAGAGCATGACGGAATCCCTGCAGCCCCAGGTACTCATCAGTCAGTATTATTACAGCTTTGAACAGGAAGTCACCTCCCTTTTTCAAAATCAGTATCTGATGTCCCGCGGAGGCGACAGCTATCTGGTCTTTGCCAATCTGCCGGAATCGGAATATCATAATATCAGCCTGAAACTCTCCGGCCTTTTCTCGCTCGTTCCTGCCATTCCCGCCGTCATCGGGATCAGTGAGATCTTCCGGGAGCCCATTCATATAAAGGAAGCTTTCTGCCAGGCAAGGCAGGCATCCTTTTCCGGCTTTTTATCCGGCTACCAAAAGATTTATCCCGCGCATGACGTTTCTCTCCGGAGATTTTCCGCCGATAACGTGGCAAAGGAAGACTTCCTTTCCGCTCTTGAGAAACAGGATATCGCAGCCGCTTCCGGCTTCCTGAAGGACTATATCAGCTATCTCAGCGGCTGTTCCCCGGACGATATTCCCGCGATCAAGGACAGCCTGCTCCATCTGGCGCTGCATCTGCATGGGAAGCTGAAAAATTCACCCTTCCGGCTCATTAACGAATTCATCAATACGGCCGCGACCCTGAATGATATCCTGCAGTATCTGCAGTGCCTGTTAGACAGCTACCAGACCGAGTTAAACAGTCTGGACAGCAAAGGCAGGATCATATATGAAACAGAGCAGTATATTTTAAATCATCTGGGAGAAGAGATCTCTGTCCATCAGATTGCCGACAGCGTATATCTCTCTCCGACTTACCTGTGTTATCTATATAAAAAGAAAACAGGAAAGACCCTGAAACAGTTTATCGTGGACAGCCGTATGGAAAAGGCCAGGAGCCTTCTTCTGGATACCAATATGAAGATCGGAGACATCGCCGCTTCTCTTGGCTATTCCAACCAGAATTACTTTGCCAGGCTTTTCGCTTCCCATTACGGCGTCACTCCAAGCAGTTTCCGGAACCATGAATAAACATTCCAGCGCGGAAACGGGATTCACGCGGAAAGGACGAACACCTGATGAAAATCCTGAGTCACCTGAAATTCATTTATAATAATTTTTCTTACCAGAAAAAACTGTTCTGGTCTTACCTGGTCCTGATCCTGATCCCCATGCTCATCCTGTCCGTCTTTTTCTATAACCGCACCACGGACATTCTGCGCAGCAATTTTATCACTCTGTCCTCTATGCATCTGGACCAGGCCGTGGAATCCATGGATGCCAGATTTTCCGAAATGATCCGTCTGGGAAGTACGCTTTCCCGCCAGAATACCCTGCGCACCGCGCTTGAAAAAGATCCGTCCCAGACCAGCCTTGTTCAGCAGGGAGAGGATCTGACCGAAATGGAGATCAGTCTCTCCAATGTTGCCTTTGATTCCTCCGTTCTCTCCGTCCGTTTATTTGTAAACCCGGATTTTTCCTATGCGGGCCGCAGGGTTTTTACTTGGCCGCTGTCTTCCGCTTCTGCCCTGGTGCCCGGACGGGAATCCCTTCTGATGAAGCAGCCTCTTCTGAGCGTTCCCAATACCTATCAGAATGTCTTCGCAGCCCCCAGCACGGTTTTTTCCGTAACCACTCCCATCTATAGCAGCTCCGATTATGGGAAGGCCGTAGCCCTGATCTGTGTGGACATTTCTCAGGATACCATTCTGGAGATCCTAAAAAAAGCGGACTTTTCCGATAACGGCAGAGTCTATCTGACGGACGCTTCCCGCAACGTCCTTCTGTGCTATTCCAATGCGGAGGAAGCAGTTATTGAGGATACTGTCCTTCCGTCTCTGCCGGAAGAAGGGAGCCAAAGGCTGCAGAAGGACAGTCTGACCATGATCTCCCCCATGATCCTTGGCAGCTATTATCTGGTTACGGAAACCCCTATCCTTCAGTATACTGTCCTGAATGCGCTGTTTCCTCTTCAATTTCTGGGATTTGCTCTGTTCATCGGCCTTCTGATCTATCTGTTGGCCGCCTTTTATTCCCGCTTCAACTCGCGTCGGATCATGCAGCTGAGCAAAACCTTTCAAAAACTCAGGGATGGGGATCTCAACGTCCACTGCATCGTTGACAGTGAGGATGAGATCGGAGAACTCCAGCTCAGCTTCAATGAAATGGTACAGCGCATGCAGAATATGATGGAATCCCAATATCAGCTCGGAAAACGCCTGCAGAGAAATGAATTCCAACTGCTGCAGGCGCAGATCAATCCCCACTTTTTATACAATACCCTGGATCTGGCCGCCTGGGCCGCGAAAAACAGAGATGCCGGCGAGGTATGCGATATTATCGAAAAACTGTCCCGCTACTACAGGATCAGCCTGAGCAAAGGGCAGGAAACCATACTCCTCACGGACGAGCTGGAACACATTTCCCTGTATGTGGCTCTTCAAAACAAACGCTTTGAAAACAGAATCCATCTGCAGTTTTCCAACCATGTACAGACAGAGCAGCTGAAGATCCTGAAGCTCATCTTGCAGCCGATCGTGGAAAACAGCATTCTTCACGGTTTGCAGGGAGAAGGAAAAGAACTGAACATCACCATATCCATTTTCCGGGAAGAGGCTTCGCTCCGCATTATGATCGCAGACGATGGTTCCGGCATTCCAGCCCACAAACTGGCCCATTTCCAGCTCTATCAGGAGCTTCAGCTTTCCGCAGAAGCTTTGATGGACCATACGTCGGATCAAACCGGCGGATATGGCATCCTGAATGTCTCTGAAAGAATACGCAGCTTTTATGGACCGCAGTCCTCATTAAGCTTCGATTCCGCTGCCGGCCGGGGTACCACTGTCACGATCAGCCTTCCTTATGAAAAATGTCTTTTCCGGTACTGAAGCGGCGTCATGGAAAATCTTTCCCGAAAAAGCTGGATAAAATAGCTGACATCGCCGAATCCCACATCCAGCGCGATTTCTGTAATGGGGAGATCCGTTTTGTCCAGCAGGTTCTTCGCATCCTCCAGCTTCAGCCGGTTGCAGTAGGCCCGGATGGACACGCCGCATCTGCTTTTGAACATATGACTGATATAAGATCTGCTCCTTCCGAATTCCAGGCAGATTTCGGAAAGGGTGATCCGATTATGGTGCTCATTGATATAGTGGAAAATCAGATTGTATTCCGGATCCGCGTCCGCGCTGTTAGGCGGACAGAGAAACAGAAGCTCCAGCATCCTGCACAGAGGAGGAATGAGCGTATCGCACAGCGTCCGCGGGATCTCTTCCGGATTCAGGCTCTCCCTCCACAATTCCATATCCGCCATGTTTTCCGGCGGTGCCTTCTTTCTGTACCCGCTTACCGCCGCATAACCGACCACCGCCGAGTCCTCATAGATGGGATAAAGGCATTCATAAACTCCAGCATGGCATACCCCGCAGAAGCTGCCGCATTTTTTGCATTTCTGCAGCACAACCTGCTGGGAGCGCAGGCATTTTCTGTGTTCTTCCTCATTTCTTTTTACCATGATGCAGTACGGATTCCTGTGTGTATTATACGGTCCGAGCGCGGTCAGGACGGATTCCGGCATGCGGTTCAGCTTTTCCTTCCCGAAATGGACGGAAACCTGGAGACCGCACTGTCCATTCAGATGATCCAGATAGGAAAGAATCTCTTCCAACAGCCGGTTCATTGAAAACTCCTTTGCATATTTCTTATATTTTCCTGCACTTAGTCCGGAGATTATCCCCCGAAAATATAATAAAATTATAGCATAAATCAAAATTGGCACAAGAGGAGAGAAAGCCATGCTGAAAAAAAAGAAACTGCAATGTGATCTGTGTGTGATCGGCGGAGGGATGGCCGGAATGGCCGCCGCCATCTCCGCGGCAAGAGAGGGGCTGAACGTCGTCCTGATGCATGAGCGCCCCGTGCTGGGAGGCAACGCATCCTCCGAGATACGGATGTGGATCTGCGGCGCGAACGGAGAATATAATCGGGAAACGGGCATTCTGGAAGAGATCGCTCTGGAAAACCTTTACCGCAATCCCACCAAAAGTTACGCCATATGGGATACGGTCCTTTACGACTTCGTCCGGCGGGAGAAAAACATCACTCTGCTGTTGAACTGTACCTGTATGGACGCGGCCACAGAGCAGGGCGCGTTCGCCCATGACCGTTCGATCCGGATCCATTCCATCACCGGATACCAGATGACGACCCAGCAGTTTTATGAAGTGGAGGCCGCCTTCTACAGCGACTGTTCCGGAGACAGCATCCTGGCTCCCCTGTGCGGCGCCGAATTTCGGATGGGCCGTGAGGCCGATACGGAATTCGGAGAAGATACTTCCGTTCATACTCAGGACAGTATGACCATGGGGATGTCCTGCATGATCCAAGGGCGGGAAACGAACCGGGAAATCAGATACATCCCGCCGGAATGGAGCACAAAGCTTACGGAAAAGGACTTCGAGCACAGGGATCCGGATCTCTATAATGACTATGAAAATTTCTGGTATCTGGAACTGGGCGGGGACAGGAATACCATCTCAGATACGGAAACGCTGCGGGACGAACTGGTCTGCCTGGCTGCCGGGACATGGGATTATATCAAGAATTCCGGAAAATTTGACGCCGGAAAATGGGACCTGGACTTTCTGGGTTTCCTGCCGGGAAAGCGGGAGTCCAGAAGAATGTGCGGGGAATATATGGTCACCCAGCGGGATATTTCCGACAATAGAGTTTTTGAAGACGAAATCGCCTATGGAGGCTGGAATCTGGACGATCATTTTCCGGGCGGATTTTACCACCGGGGAACGCCCAACACACAGATTCCGACGCCGGCACCTTACTCGCTGCCCTATAGGGCGCTCTATTCCAAAAATGTGGACAACCTGTTTTTCGCCGGAAGGAATATCAGCATGACCCATATGGCGATGAGCAGCATCCGGGTGATGGCCACCTGCGCGCTGCTGGGGGAGGCCGTTGGAAAAGCCGCCGCTATCGCAGTCAAAAACAACGTTTCTCCGCACGACGTATACCGTGAGCACCTGGAAGAATTGCAGACCCTGCTTATGAATGAAGACTGTTTTCTTCCGTCCAAAACCAGAAAAATTTCGGATGTCTGCAAAAACGCTTCGCTTTCCGGCGCGGGCGACGTCATCCGAAACGGACAGGACAGGCCTCATGAGATCTACCATACGGACGAATCCTCCTGCGCCTGTCTGATACCGGCAGGGGAAGAGATCCGTTATCGTTTCCCCAGGGCTGTCCTGTCCTCTGTACACCTTGTATTTTCCAGCGATCTGACACGCAGCACGCTGCCGGGTTCGGCATGCGAACGCAAACATTCCATGCGTGCCAATCAGAAACTTGACAGCCCGCAGATGTGTATGCCGAAAACCCTCTGCAGGGAATTTTGCCTGCTGGGAGAACTGGACGGCAGAAAAGAGGAGATCCTGCACATCACAAATAATCGGAAACGCTGCTATCATATCGATCTGAACAAAGCCTATGATGCGCTCCTGTTGGTCCCCGTCCAAAGCTGGGGGGATGACGGCATGATCCCTGTCATCTCTTTTGATTTTGCGGCTGTTTTGTCAGAAGAAGCTTAACCACCTCTTCAAAGCCCATGCCGTGGGATGCCTTGACCAGAATGGTATCCCCCGGCATCAGCAGATCCGGAATGCCGGCAAGGAGCTCCTGTCTGTCCGGGAAATAGTGGATCCCCCCGGACGGACGGCTGCCCGTTTCTTTGGCGGCATCAAGCGCTCCCTCATACATGGCATGGGAAAGCGTTCCCGCGCAGATGAGGCAGTCTGCGCCCTTTTCCACGCAGCAGCGCCCCACCCGTTCATGAAGCTTCTTCTCTTCCTCACCCAGCTCAAACATGTCTCCCAGCACGGCGACCGTGCGGCTGTCTGAACCGTTTTCCTTTGCCTGCAATAGAAGATCGATCGCCGCCTCCATGGAAACGGGGTTGGCATTATAACAATCATCGATCAGGACCCATTCTCCCGCCTGGACGATCCGGCTCCTGCCGTTTACGCCCTGCGTGGAAGCAATGCCTTCCGCAATTTCTTCCTCGGTCAGTCCAAGCTGGAAGCCGACAGCAGCCGCGGCCAGCGCGTTGTAGACCATGTGCTCTCCGGGAAGCGGGATCCGGACCGGAAACTTTTCTCCATCATGGACAAAAACGGCTTCGCTTCCCAGAAGTCCTTTCATCCGGATCTTTTCCGCATATACATCATATTTTCCGGCAGACCCGGGAGCCCTGCCATGCATGCCGGGTTCCCCGTCCTCGCCGCATCCGCCGTCCATATCCGCCGCCGGGCCGGTGGGAATGCCGTAGAACAGGGGCTTTTTTCCCTTTACCTGCGTGATCGCAGAAAGCATGTCATCATCCCCGTTCAGGATCACGCAGCCATCCTCCTTCATATAGTCGAACATCTCCGATTTCGCCTTCAGGATGCCTTCCCGGCTTCCCAGAAATTCCAGATGACACTGGCCGATATTGGTCATCACGCAGATATCCGGCTGAGCGATACGGCTCAGCCGGTGCATTTCCCCGAAATGATTGATCCCCATTTCCAGCACCGCCGCCTCCGCATCCTCCGGCATGGAAAGGACGGTGAGCGGAACGCCGATCTCATTATTATAGTTGCCCTGCGTCTTATGCACCCGGTATTTCTGCGAAAGCACCGCCGCGATGAACTCCTTGGTGCTGGTCTTTCCCACGCTTCCGGTGATCCCCACCACTTTTACGGGAAGCTGCTCCCGGTAAAATGCCGCGATGTCTCTCAGCGCCTTCAGGCTGTCTTTTACCAGGATGCAGGGGCCGGCTGGCTTTTCCGAGAGTTCCTCGCAGATCACACCCAGCGCTCCTTTTTCGAAAACATCCGGGATGAAACGGTGTCCGTCCACGCGCTCGCCCTTTACCGCGATGAAAACGGAGCCTTTCTGAGCTTTTCGGGAATCGATGACAACGCTTTCCGCTTCCTCCTGCGGCAGCGGACCATCCCAGACCAGTTTTCCCACGCAGGCCCACGCCAGATTCTCAAGCGTCATATTTTTCATCAGGCATCTCTCCTTTTCGTCAGCCACGAAACGCGAGCTTCAGGATCCATTCACACAGGTCCTCAAAACCCACGCCGATCGCCTGCGCCTCCTGTGGGATCAGCGAGGTGGGCGTCATGCCGGGAAGCGTATTCGCTTCCAGACAGTAAACGCTGCCGTCCTTTCCCATCATGAAATCCATGCGCGCATAGTTCTTCAGGCGGAGCACCTCAAATACTTTTTCAGAAATCTCCTGGATCTCCTTCGCCTTCTCTTCAGGCAGATCGGCGGGGCAGGTTTCCACCGTGCTTCCAGCCTGATATTTGTTCTTATAATCATAAAAACCATGGAGAGGCGCGATTTCGATCACCGGAAGCGCCTTTCCGTCGATGACCGCGCAGGAAAATTCCCTTCCTTCGATATACTGCTCCACAACGGCTTCATCATCATACAGGAACGCTTCCTCAAGGGCTTTCCGGTATTCTTCCTCACTGTGCGCGATGCTCACGCCCACGCTGGAACCGCCCCGGCAGGCCTTGACCACGCATGGAAGCGCCACAGGGCTTTTCTGCTGCCCGGCATCCTTTTTTCTGATATGTACACCAGCCGGTGTGGGGATATGGTGATAGGCAAACAGCTCCTTCGACAGGCTCTTATCCATGGAGAGCGCAGAGCTGACATAATCGGTTCCCGTATAGCGGATGCCGAGCAGGTCAAATGCAGCCTGCACCTTACCGTTTTCTCCGTCTTCTCCGTGCAGTCCCAGGAAAACCACATCCGCTCTGCTGCAGATGTTGAGCACATTCGGGCCGAAATAGCTTCTTCCGCCGTCCTTTCTCATGGCTTTGATCGCGCTCAGATCCGGATTGCTCTCCCGGATCCCGCCGATATTCTCCGCCCAGTTACAGTCCTTCTCAAAAATATTTTCAACATCACCGCTGCTTCCTTCATATCCCAGATAGACATCCAGAAGCACCACCTGATGTCCTTTTTTCTTCAGCGCCTCGTAGATCATCCGGCTGGAACTCAGCGAAACATCCCGTTCCGTGCTGATCCCGCCGCCCAAAACAACGATTTTCATGATTTTTCTTTCCTTCCTGCTTAGCTTTTTGCCGGAACACTGCCACAGGCCGCCGCCATCCGGCGGCAGCCCGGCATCCGTCCAGTCTGTGCCTTTCGGCCTGCGCTTCTCATTGTAGCATAACTTCGCAGGGAGGGAAACGCATAAAATGTTCTTTTTCACGAAAAGTTTTTATCCGAGCCTGCTCATGGGATCCACCGGGACACCGTCCTTTGTCAGCTTGAAATAAACGTTGGTGCCCTCCACGCTGTAATACATGGTGGGAGCTGCCACTTTGCCGATGAGCTCGCCTGTCGTCACCATATCCCCTTCAGCCACGGAAAGGTCCGTAAGCTGCCCGTAAGTCAGTTCATAACCGTCTCCCAGGTTCATGACCACCGCGGTCCCGATCTCCGGGTCATGATAGATGCTCGTGACCTGCCCGTCGGCAGCGGCAGTGATCTCTTCGCCTTCCGTGGCGGAGATCACGATGGCGGGGCTGTATTTATACTGATCCAGCGTGGCGAAATATACTGTCTTGTCCATACTGTAATTGACGAGCACGTTGCCCACGATGGGCCATACCAGCGTATCCGAATCCGAGAAATCCAGGAAGGAGGAGGCGCTCATAGCATCTTCATCCTCCTCGCCAGCGTTTTCGGACTTTACGATGGCGTCAGAGGCGTTTGCAGCCAGCGCTTCCTCATCCGTACCGTCTGAAGCGTCCGTATCTTCTTCTTTTTCTCCGTCGCCCTGGCCGGTCCCGCCGTTTTGTTCTTCATTCGGACTGTTCTTTTCTGCCAAAACTGCCTCTCCGGCATTTTGTCCGCCGTCCGTCAGGCTGCCGCCGTCTGCTGCGGCCTGAGCATCCGCCGCAGCCTGATTCTCCGCCACGGCCTGTCCATCCGCTGCAGCCTGGCCGTCCGCCACGGCCTGATCATTGGAAGCCTGCTCCTCCGCCATGGCTCGATCCTCCGCCATGGCTCGCTCTTCCGCCATGGCTCGATCCTCCGCCATGCTTCCCAGCATGGTCAGATCCTCCTGCGCGTCTTCTTCTCCGTCCTCCAGCGCGGTAAAATCCACCACGTTGTCCTCCGGTTCTTCTTCCCCCAGATTTCTCACATACAATCCTGTGACCGTCATTGCCGCCAGAACCAGGCAGCTCGACACCAGCATGATTGCTTTTTCTTTTCTAAAGCTTGATCTCCTTCTTCTCATAGGTCCTTCCTTCTCTTTCCTATTACATTTGGCTGTGCCTGCGGCTTTTGCCATGTGAATTCCTTCAAGCTTAGTTTTTCCGTTTTCTTCCCCTTTATTCAGTTTTTGGCCCGGACATATCCGTATTTCATTCTGTTTTCTGAATTTCAGCTCCCTGAAAAAAATCGGTCAAAAGGGCCATAAAATCTTCCCCCTGGGCAGCCCTCCTGTCCGCCTCATTCTGGCAGAAGCCCAGCCCGTGTCCGATCCCCTTACTGGTCAGGCGGATCTTTTCCCCTCTTTCCTCCAGCGTAAAACAGGAGGAGGCCAGCCCGAACAGGCTTCGGAAGCTTTCTCCCGACATGCGCCCCGCCTGCGTATCCACAAAGAGGACATAATCTGCGCTGTCCCTCGTCAGCGTGATCTTTCCGCTGCTGTCACAGCCCAAAAGCTTCCAGAAACGCTCCTTACTCCATTCGGAGCTTCCCAGATAATCTTCCGCTTCCACATCATGGCTGCAGTCCACGCTCACCAGATATTCATATCCCTCTCCCAGGACCTCGGTCCCGTCCCTTGTTTTTCCCGCGCTTAACTGAAAATACGCCGGCTCAATGATCTCGCCGTCCAGCGTCAGATACATGCCGGCTGTCTGCCTTACGGCTTCTTCCATTTTCGCCTGATTTTCCTCATACTTCTCCCCCCACAGCAGCCTGCGCTGCGCCGCATCCAGATATCTCTGACCCACTTCATTGGCCTTAACGGTATCCGTCTGCATATCTCCTTCTTCCCATGTCCGCCTGCACAGGGTCCGCAGGATGACGGCCTGCGCCTTCAGCGTTTCCATTTCACTTTCCGCGGAAATGCTCGCAGCCAGCGCTCCTTCCACATACTCTTCCAGAGGAAGCAGAAGCGTTCCGGCTTCTCCTTCCCATGCCACCATCAGTCCTTCCCGTTCGTAGATCGTCACTGTTTCCCTGACGGCCCCTTCTTTTCCGAACAGAAGGGAGCAGGCATAGGGCAGCAGGAGCAAAAAGAAAAAGACCGCACAAAGGTCCCTGAACTTCTGCCTTCGTGCGGTATGCTGTATTCTTTTCATGCTCCCTGCGCTGCGGAACCTGCCCATACTGCTTACTCCCATCCTGTCAGGACATTTTCGGCCTGATATTCTATTTTATTTCAGGATGCGGGAAGTTATGCGCGCAGAGGCGGGGAACGCAGACTTTTAAGCATGCGTTCCCCGCCTTTTTTAAATCTCTGTTGCTTTCTTAACCGGATACCCTGTTATAGTTGATCAGACATCCGTCCAGGATGATCTGTCTCTCCTCGTCGGTCAGGTCGCCCAGGGTAAGGGTGAAGGGCACAAGGCCGTCTTCCTTCACTACATAAGCCGTGATGGAGGGAGCCTTTTCCTGCACTGCCCTGCGGATGTCCGGGAAGAACAGGTAATCGTGATTGGAGAAGGGAAGGTCTCCCTCTTCGATCACAAACGGGAGCATGCCCCAGTTGATCAGGTTGGAGCGGTATCTCTTGGTGGCGTATTCGTTGGCGATGTTCGCCCAGCCGCCCAGCACCTTCTGGCAGCTCGCCGCCTGCTCTCTGGCGGAACCGTCTCCAGGTTTCACGGCGAAGATGGTAGAGCCGAATCCCAGAAGCTCCTGGTCCACGGTGCCGTCTTCCTTTAGTGCATCCGCAGCCTGTGAAAACTGCTTCTTCACGGTATCCAGGACCGCTTTCAGCTCCGGCTTCGCCTCGAGGGCGGATTTTCCTTCCATAACGGCCGTCTGTGCCTTCTGGATGTCCTTCGCCAGTCCCACGTAGGCCGGGTCCTTTCTGGAAAGGGTGAACTCCGCCAGTCCCAGCGGATTGGAGCGGTAGGAAGAAGTCTCTCCGGAAGGGATAAGCTCATCCGTGGTGGTGACGGGATCGTGGATCTCGGAAACCACTCGCAGCAGAAGGTTTTCCGGGAGCGCGCACATCGCGGGCCAGTCCTTGATATTGGGGCCGAAATGGATCTCCACGCTCGGGTCTGCCACTCCGTGAGAATCAAATACCCGGTTCGCGTAGATGTTGGAGTCAAAATGATACTTATACTTTCCGAATTCTCCGTCAAATTCCGTAGCCGGGGTCAGCACGCCCTTGTTGGCCGCGGTCGCCGCGATGGAACGCGCATCCATCAGGGCAACGGAAGCGATCTGGCCGCTCTGCAGCTTGCTTCCCTCTCTGTTCGGGAAGTTCCTGGTGGAATGGCGGATACTGAAGGCGTTGTTGGCCGGCGTGTCTCCCGCGCCGAAGCAGGGACCGCAGAAGGCCGTCTTCATGACCGCTCCCGTCTCCAGGATCGTGGCCGCAGCGCCGTTTTTGATCAGTTCCATATAAATGGGCATGGACGCCGGGTAT
Organism: Candidatus Eisenbergiella merdipullorum; assembly: GCA_019118445.1. Lineage (GTDB taxonomy): Bacteria > Bacillota > Clostridia > Lachnospirales > Lachnospiraceae > Eisenbergiella > Eisenbergiella merdipullorum. The sequence goes on from DWYY01000044.1 coordinate 23,891, forward strand.
ACACTTAAAGTAAAGGCATCCGAGCCGATGTAATGACCTTTCAGGATATCCGCGGCCGCACAGATATTTTCAAATCCGCCTCCCGCACATCCCGCGATGATCCCCTGATCTACATAGAACTTTCCATCCCTCACCTTATCCGTCAGAGTATACTCCACCGCGCCATCCAGGCTGACCTGCGCCTTCTGCTCCACGTCGTGAAGGATGTCCATGAGGTTTGCGTTCAGTTCGTCGATGGTATAGGTATTGCTGGGATGGAAAGGCATGGCGATCATGGGCCTGATCTCGGACAGATCGACTTCGATCATGCCGTCATAGTAAGCGGTCTGCCCGGGCACAAGCTTTTTAAACTCGTCCTTTCTGCCATGGATCTCATAGAAATCCTCGATCTTATCATCCGTCACCCAGATGGAGGACAGGCAGGTGGTCTCCGTGGTCATCACATCGATGCCGATACGGAAATCCGCGCTCAGGGATGCGACGCCGGGGCCAACGAACTCCATCACCTTATTTTTCACATAGCCGTTCTTAAAGACAGCGCCGATAATGGCAAGGGCAACGTCCTGGGGACCGACGCCTTTTACCGGCTCCCCGGTCAGATAGACACCCACGACGCCGGGCATTTTGATATCATAAGTCTGGTTCAGGAGCTGTTTTACCAGCTCCGGTCCGCCCTCGCCCATCGCCATGGTCCCGAGCGCACCGTAACGGGTATGGGAGTCGGAGCCGAGGATCATCTTTCCACCGCCCGCGAGCATTTCCCTGGCGAACTGATGGATGACCGCCTGATGAGGAGGTACATATACGCCGCCGTATTTTTTCGCGCAGGTAAGCCCGAACATGTGATCATCCTCGTTGATGGTGCCTCCCACCGCGCAGAGGGAATTGTGGCAGTTGGTGAGCACGTAGGGGATCGGGAACTTCGTCAGCCCTGACGCCCTGGCAGTCTGGATGATGCCGACAAAAGTGATATCGTGTGAGGTCAGCTTGTCAAAACGGATCTTCAGGTTTTCCATGTTTCCGGAAGTATTATGGCTTTCCAGGATCCCATAGCTGATGGTTTCTTTCTTAGCCTCCGCCTTATCCGGTTTCTTTCCTGTTGCGGCCTCCACCGCAGCGGCAGCTTCCGGTCCGTCCGGTATGACCTGGCTTCCGTTCACCAGCCAGGCGCCGCCTTCAAGTAATGTTATCATGGGCTTCCTCCTTTATCTGTGATCTTTACCAGCATGCCGCGCAGAGAAATCGCGCATATGCTTTTTTTATTATAGAGGAAAGGGATTGCAGATGCAATCCCCTTCCTTTTGCCATCAGGCCGGGACTGTTTACAGATACTTCTCCACGATCCCCGCCATTTCGTCCCATTTTTTCTCCATGTCCGCCACCAGCTTAAACTGGGTGCGGCAGCGGTCCAGATTGTGCTCCGGGCGGTGGATCTTGAAGTACACATCTCCCTGCAGATAGTCCGCCAGGAAGCGCATGCCGCATTCCAGCGTCATCAGCTTCGCGCCTATGGGCATCATGCGGATCTCCTTTTCCGTCAGACTGCCGCCGCATCCTTCCACATAGCCTTTCGTATAGATCTCAAACAGCCCCATGTCGCAGCTGATCTTGTCCAGATCCTTTTCATCCTCCGCTCCCGTGCTCGCGCCGAAACGGATGGAATCGCCGTAATCATACAGGGCGGAACCGGGCATCACCGTATCCAGGTCGATGACACAAATCCCCTTCCCCGTCTTGTTGTCGATCATGACGTTGTTCAGCTTGGTGTCGTTGTGCGTGACGCGCAGCGGGATATCTCCTTTTGCAAGGGCACCACAGATCACATGGGTATCCGCCTCTCTTTCCAGGACAAACCGGATCTCCTCCTGTACCTCTTTCGCCCGGCCGCACACATCCTCTTCCACGGCTTTCCTAAAATCCGCAAAGCGGCTCACCGTGTTATGGAAATTTGGGATGGTCTCATGCAGCGTGGCCGCCGGATAATCATGCAGGAGAAGTTGGAAATTGCCAAAGGCAACTGCGCTGTTGTAGAAATCCTCCGGCGTTCTCACCATGTCAAGGGAGGCCGCGTTTTCAATGAAAACATACATCCGCCAGAAATCCCCTTCTTCGTCTTCCAGGAAATTCTTCCCATCCACCGTGCGGATCACATTCAGCGTCTCCCGTTCCGGATCGCCGCCCCTTTCGATGATCTTTTTTCTCAGAAAGGAGGTCACGTTCACCACGTTTTCCATCAGTTCTTCCGGGTTTTTGAAAACCTCATCGTTCATCCGCTGCAGGATGTAGCGCTTCTGCCCGCCGTCCTCAAGCGCGCAGGTCAGCCTGATCGTATCGTTGATGTGGCCGCTTCCGTAGGGGACCGCCTCCGTCAGTTTCCCCTCGAAGGCAAATTGAGGAGCGATCTTTTCGTAGATGATTTGCATGTTCTGTTCTTTCATTTTCTGACTGTTTTCCTTTCCTGATATGCTTTACAGCACCTTTTCGAGCTCTTCGATCACGATCTTCAGAGCCTTGATGCGGGCATATTTTTTATCCACGGATTCCAGCACGTGCCAGGGAGCGTAGGTTGTGCTGGTCTTCTGCATCATCTCATCGACGGCAGTTTCGTATTCGTCCCATTTCTCCCGGTTGCGCCAGTCTTCATCCGTGATCTTCCAGCGTTTTTCCGGCGTGTTTTCCCGCTCGTGGAAGCGGGCAAGCTGAGTGTCCTTATCGATCTGCACCCAGAACTTGATCACCACGGCGCCCCAGTCCACCAGCTCCTTTTCAAACTCATTGATCTCATTGTAGGCCCGCTGCCAGTCGTTGGTGCTGCAGAAGCCTTCAATGCGCTCCACCATCACCCGGCCGTACCAGGTGCGGTCGAAAATGGCAATGTGGCCGGTTTTGGGAAGTCTGGTCCAAAAGCGCCAGAGGTAATGGCGCGCCTTCTCCCTGGGCTCGGGGCTTGCGATGGGATGCACCTCAAAACCTCTGGGGTCGAGAGCCCCGGTGATGCGCTTGATGTTGCCGCCCTTTCCTGCCGCGTCCCAGCCCTCGTAGGCGATGATCAGCGGGATCCGCTTGCGGTACAGGCGGTTATGCAGCTCTCCCAGCTTCTTCTGAAGCCGGTCCAGTTCTTCTTCATACTCTTTATCTTCCAGGGACTTATCCAGGGGGATCTCGGACAGCTTAGGCATCTTCTTCAGCGGATAGGTATTCTGCAAAAGCGGCACCGCAAGGCTGCTGTTCTGCAGCGCCACCTCTATGCCCTGGACAAGCGTCTCCAACACCTGGAGCTGCGCCCATCTGCGCGAATGGGCGTCGATCAGATACCAGGGGGCGGTGGAGACATTGGTATCGTTCAGGTAGCGGTCAAACACGTTCAGGCATTTGTCATAGTGCCTGTTCTGCCAACGGTCATATTCACTCACTCGCCACCTGGTGTCCTTGTTCTCCTGAAGGGCATCCAGCCTCTTTTTCTGTTCCTTCTCGCTGATATGGAAGAAAAATTTGAGCACTAGATAGCCGTTGTCGGTGAGCTGACGTTCAAACCGCTTCACACTGTCGATCCTCTGGAGGTACTCCTTGTCCGACAGCTTCCCGTCCAGCACCTCCCTCGTGATCTCATCCATCCATCCTCCGTCCAGGAACGTAAATTTCCCCGCCTCGGGGATCCGGATGAAATAACGGTACAGAAACGGTCTCCTCAGTTCTTCCTCCGTGGGCGCGGACATGGTCGCCACCTTGAAAAAACGAGGATCGATGTTCTTTATGATCTTTCCCAGGGTGCTTCCCTTTCCCGCCGCGCCCCAGCCCTCAAACAGCACCAGCACAGGCAGCTTGTGTTCCTTTAGCTGCAGCTGCTGTGCAAATAGCTTTTTCCTGGCTTCCTCCAGCCTTGCCTGGAGCTCGTCGTCCTGCGGCTTTGCCGCCATGTTCATACTTTTCAGCATACTTTCCTTCCTTTCTGAACTTCCAGGATGTTCTGCTCCCGTTCCGAATGAATTCAGTATATCATAAAAAATCCGTAAAATCTACGACAGAGCAGACCCTCCCTGTACAGGGAAGGTCTGCTCTCTCAAAATCCGGCAGGATCAAGCTCTTTTCGGCTGCAAGCGGCCGGAGAAAGCCTTACTGCTTTTTAATTTCAAATTCCTGGATTCCCATGAAACCGGGAGCCGCTTCATATTCTGCAAAGCAGACCACCGGATTTCCGTCCGCGTTGATGTAAAAGTCGGTATTTTCATCCACGCTCACAAAGCCGCCGATCTGGCTTTCGTGTTCCGTGACGCCCCAGTATACCAGGTTTTCATCGGCTGCGGCCCGTTCCTGCATCTGCCGGATGATGCTTTCGTTGGCGATATCCACATAATCTTCGCCCAGCAGGTCTTCCAGGGTCAGCTCTCTGTTTTCCAGCACGTCGATGTTATAATAATAACGGAGCTCCTGCGCGGCCACCCAGTTCTCGCTCGTAGTGAGCACCAGGGAGAGGATGCTTCCCTCCTGATATTTTACCTCGTAGTCCACATTGATATCCATGGTCCGGTCTCCCCATTCTTCCTCGGTTCCTCCGGTAGCGAAAAACGCTTCTTTATATTCCGCAAATTTTTCCTTTGCCTGTGCCACATGGTCATCCACGATCTGTTGGATCTGAGCGTTGACCGCATCCTCAATGTCTTCCTCGGACAGGCTTTCCGCCGCATCGCTTTCCGGCTCCTGTGTTTTCTCCTCATTTTCCACAGTGATCTCCGGCACGTTCACCGTGATATCGTGATCCCCGTCCTCCTCATGGTAGGAAGTGATAGTGAGCACCCGTACCAGGGAGCCGATCACGGGAAGCTGTCCCAGTTCCTTCGCCAGCACTTCATTCGTATTTACGCCTACCGTCACGCACACCAGCACAGCCGCCGCGGCGACGCCGATGTTCCGCGCCGCGCGCATGAGCCTGCGCCGACGGTAAATGGCTGCGGATTTTCTTTTGTCCACGGAATGAACCGCCCTGTCCACGGTCTCCTTCAGCTCTTCCGGGATCCTGATCTGTTCATACTCTCGTTTTCCATTTTCAGGCTCTCTCATATTCCATTTCCTCCAGACTCTTTCTCAGCTTTTTCAGCGCCGCATATAACCTTGTCTTCACAGTGTTCAGATTTGTGCCCGTCACCTTTGCGATCTCCGCAAGGCCCATCTGTTCATAAAACCGCAGGATCACCACAGTCTTCATCTCCGGAGACAGCTTCAGGACCTGGGCAAACACCCTCGCGTCTTCATCATCCGCCCTTTCGTATCCGTCCTCCAGATAAGCCTCCTCCTTCATTTCCTCCGGCTGCGTACTGATCTCCCTGCGGTTTTTCCGCAGATACTGCAGGGCTTCGTTTACTATAATTCTGTAGTACCATGTTTTCAGCGCAGCAGGATTTTTTACGCCCCAGCACTTTTCCAGCGCCTGACAGACTGCGTTCTGTACCACGTCCAGCGCCGCGTCCCTGTCCTGCACATAGCTGTAGGCCAGCCGGTATGCTTTTTCCTGATATTCCAGAACGTGGGCCACGGTCAGGTCGTATATATCCTGTTTCATTCTCGTACCATGCCTTTCCGATCCGGACCTGCGTCAGAGCCGCTTCCGGATCCGTATTGCCCGCGCGGGCATTGCTTTTTGCAAAGCATTTTCTGCTTTCATTCTATAGATGATCCAGGGAAAAGAAAAGTTTGGATGAAAAAAGCCATGTCCGCGGGATACTGCATTACAGCATCCCGCAGGCATGGCTGGCACCTACATGTTAATCTCTCATTTCAGAGCGTCAGCGTTCTCAGCATCCCCTTCTTACGGATATCAGGAGCACACCGGTATCGTTACCACAGTCTCCGGCAGTCCGTCCGCAGTAACTGCCATGACAATTTCTCCGTTCATTTTCCGCGCCCTCGCAATGGCAAGCGCCCTTCCCTGCCAGGTTTTGCGCATACCGGTGCCATAGTTTTCTGCTGTACAGGGATTTCCGGAGCCAAGTCCTGCCAGAGTCCCGGCGCCCGTTACACGCACGCTCACTTCTCTGTCCTGACAGGTTACCAATCTTCCCGCGCCATCCCTCAGCTCTATCTTCACAAAAACGAGATCGAGTCCATCCGCTGAGATCTGTTCCCGCTCCGGCAAAAGCACAATTTTCTCCGGCTGCGCTGTAGTCTCCAAAATATCTTCCGCAACCTTCACACCATTTCGGAATGCCTGGGCTTGAAGCGTTCCCGGCTCCCAGGAAACTGTGACAGAAGCGATGAAACGTTCCGGCACACTTCTTCCCACACTTTTTCCATTCAGGAAAAACTCCACCTCATCGCAGTCCCCATAAGCGTACACCTGTACCGGCTTTCCCTGGTATTCTTCCGCATAGGTCCATTCCCGGCTCACTTCTTCCCAGTGCCAGCCGGTTCCCCAGAACTCCTTTCCGGTGTGGGCGGGATGACGGGTATACAGATGGATCCCCTTATCCAACCCCCAGAGGATCTTATGATAACAGCCTTGTGGACGGATATTTCCATCCAAATCTATGTCACCCTGGCTGTTGGAAAGCCAGGGATATTCCCCCACAAAGCTTCCATTGAATCTGGCAGGATCCCATTCCACACGTCCAACTCCCGCCTCGCCCAGATAATCCATGGCTGACCAGACAAAATCACCGATGCAGTTGTCATTTTCCAGGACCGCCTGCCAATAATCATACAGCCAGAAAGGATGGATCTCTGTCCCCATGATCACCCGGGCCGGATGTTTGACCGCGTCCATTTTATACCGCGGCCAGATATAATTGTATCCTGCGATATCGAGCTGTTCCCAGGAATTGGCCGTCTGCATGTCCCAATAATCCACGCCGCCGATGACGCCGGGTTCTTCCGACACCATTCCCTGCAGCTCTGCAAAAGTTTTATCCGTGGTCATGCCGATCAGCTCCATGTTCAGCATGCCATGCTGTCCCAGCGCGACCGGACGTGATAAATCCAGTCTCCTTACGCAGGCAGCCAGCTTCTTCAGGATCTCAAGTCCCTGACTGCTGCCCGTAAATTCAGGGATCTCATTTCCCACAGACCAGGCAAAGATGCAGGGATGACTGCGGTCCCTGAGAATCATCGCGCTCAGATCCCTTTCCCACCATTCGGCGAAAAAAAGGTGGTAATCGTTTTCCGTTTTCCTCTTTTCCCAGCAGTCAAAAGCCTCTTCCAACACCAGCATTCCCATTCTGTCACAGAGATTCAGAAAGGTGAAGGAAACCGGATTGTGAGCCGTGCGCACCGCATTGAAGCCCTGCTCCTTCAGGATGCGGAGCTTCCGCTTTTCCGCCTCAGGATAAGCACAGGCCCCGAGGGAGGCGTTGTCATGATGGATACAGCCGCCCCGCAGCTTGATGCTCCTGCCGTTCAGCCGCATCCCTTTTTTCGCATCAAAGCTCAGCGAACGGACGCCAAATTCCTGCACATGGCGGTCCAGCAGTTTCCCCTCGCACTCAACCGTCAGCAGGACCGCATAGAGAAACGGATTTTCCGTATCCCACAGCCTGACATTCTCCATCCCCAGCCGGATCACATCCTCTGTATCCTTTCCGGCCAGCGCGGTCAGACTGGTTTTTCCTTCACACATCAATGCATCCGCAAAGTCCTGGTCCGGCGACTGACCACAGTCCTGACGCACCTTATCCTTTACCTCTGTCCCGATCGCATATACCTGCGCCCGGACCGTAACACCCCTGTTTTTGTCTTCTGTATTCGTCACCTGGAAGGAAATCCGGATCCCCGCTCTGTTCTCTTCCATCGTCTCTGTGCTCACATGAACAGACCATGGATGTATGTAAAGGCTGTCTCCCAGCCAGATTTCCACCTGACGGTAGAGACCGCCGCCTGAATACCACCGGGCATTGGGCTGGCTGTCAGACGTAATGATCTCCAGCCGGTTCTTCTCTGCAAGCCAGGGCGTCAGCTCCATATAAAACGGGCTGTAGCCATATGGATTTTTCCCAATATATTCTGTATTGAGCATTACCTGGCTGTTCATATATGCGCCGTCCACATAAAGGAACACATGCTTGTTCCTCCATTCTTCAGGCAGCGTGAATTCCTTCTGATAGACGGCATGTCCCCCTTCAAAGTAACCGGTGCCTGCGCCTCCCATCGCGTCGGGTTTCCGCTCCGTATCCACGATAAAATCATCCGGCAGATCCACTTCCTCCTCTGTGGGCGCAGTCCTTGCGATCGGCCCATAACGCTTTCTCCTCCAGCCGTCAAGAAATGTGATCTTCTGCATATTCTTCCTCCTTCCTCCATGAAGCTTTCTCCGTCAGCAAAAAGCTCTTCCCTCTCCCCTTTCCGGACAGAAAAGATTGTCTGTATTATAATATGGAAAGCGTCCCAAAAGTACAACATGTTGAACCATGTAATATAAGAAACCGAAACAGTTCTGGAGAAAATCATGCCTGTTATATTTTCGAGTAAAGATCATTCTCCGGTCCCGCGCCTGTCGTACTGTGCGCTGTATGCGCAGTATACGCCGCTCTGCACAGCCCAGAAAATGGTGACTAAAATGATCGGAAAATTTCCGGTATCGAACATGATCTTCCCAATCAGGGCGACGGCCTCCATGACCGGGCAGAGCGTATTCAAGGCCTGAAAGCTTTTATAGGAGGCCTTGTAAATGCCGAGCCGCTCCGCCTCATCACAGCTCTCCAGCCAGTCCCGGCCGAAACGCAGACTCCCCATCTCTCCCTTTTTCATGGGGTCGGTCTTCTGTATCTGCCTTATCAGCACCGCTTCCAGCAGCCAGATTGAGGCACAATATGCCAGAAACAGCCCAACGGAAAGAAGCAGCTTTGGATTGCCGGAGTCCGCCGCCAGCCCAAACAGAAGGAACTGCAGGATCATATCCGCAATATTTGCCGTCATCGCCGTATTCTGATACTCTCCTGCCCGGTCCAGGTCTTCTTCTCCGCCTCGGTGCAGCAGGATCACCGCTTTTCGGAAGCAGAACAAAGAAACCGCGGTTAAAGCCGCAAAAAAGCCGTCTGTAGGATCCAGGCGTTCTCCTGAGCCATCAGCGCGAACGCCTCCGCCGTTCCCTGCAGTCTGCCTCTGGCCGAATATATCGCATAAGCAGCCCCAAATCCCACAATACCTCCGGCCGCGAGCCCGGCGATCAGCCTCAGTGCCGTCTTTTCCATTCCGTTTCCCTGCTTCCTGTTTCTGTCATTCCCTGTTTTGTCATTACTCAATTTCGCATTCATTGCCTTACTCCTCTATCCTTTCTGTTTTCTCATTCCTTTTCATCCGGCTCATACCGGAATATGTCCTCTACGGTCACGCCGCAGACCGCAGCCAGCTTCAGCGCGAGCGTGACGGAGGGTGAATAATCTCCCCGTTCGATCAGGCTGATCGTCTGTCTGGATACGCCGACCAGCCGTCCCATCTCTTCCTGATTCACACCCAGCTTATTTCTGTGTTCTTTTAATCGATTGTACAATGGCATCTCAATTCCTATCCCCTTTCTGTCCGGATCGGACGCCCGATTCATACTCCTGGTCCGGAATCCCGCCCAAGGAAGCATAATGTTTAAAGAAGCAAAATGCTTCTGAAAGAATGGCATCAGCCGTTCCGTCTCTGATATCAGATGACAACTTTTCTTGTCATCCTTATCCTATCATTGACAAAGATAGTTGTCAATATGAAATGACAATTTTTCTTGTCATTTTTATTTTCATGCGATGACGGACAAACCGGATTCAGGCCGGGGTGCGTCTCCTTCCTGCCAGCCAACAGCATGAGCGGCAGGAATACAGTAGGAACGTCTTCCTTCATAAAAAATTAAAGATTGCATGCCCTCATACGCATAGGCAGGCGTGCCGGAATATGCTATGATGAAGCTGGATCTTATATTTGACATTGGGAGAGAAATTTCCTCTTCCTGGCCGATTTCCGCCATGCAGAACTGCCCGGCGGGAGAAAAACATGTATAAAGGGGGATTTTCTGATGAAGAAAGGATATAACGTCTTTGCCGCCATTCTGCTGCTTTCCCTGTCCCTGACCGCCGCCTGCTCCGGCAGGACCGCCTCTCAGCCGGCGGAATCCTCCGAGCCGGAGAGCAGTAATCTTTCCAGCTCCGCTGACGAAACGGAAACAGAAGTATCGTCTGAGGCCGGAAGCGAATCGGAAACGGAAGCATCATCCGAGGCCGGAAGCGAACCGGAAACGGAGGCATCGTCTGAGGCCGGAAGCGAACCGGAAACGGAGGCGTCCGAGGCCGGAAACGAACCGGCTCCCGCCGCTTCCGCCGCGGCCGGGACGGATGCCCCGCACGCAGACGTCCTTCTCACCGAGCCTCCAAAAATCAGCCTCTCCGATTCACTGTCCAGCGCAAACACATCCTTCACACTCCGTTCTGGGAACAGTGAATGGTCCTGGGCGGACGGGGATGAGATCACCACCTCCATCGCCTGCGGATCAGCCCCGCTGGATATGAACCCGGAGCAGGCCGCAAAGCTTGAGGTGCCGGACTATAACAGACTGGACAGCGTGCCTTACCTGCTCGCCTGTGTCATTCTGCCGGACCG
>DWYY01000045.1 GCA_019118445.1 Candidatus Eisenbergiella merdipullorum
TCAACATTTTTACAGAGGTCGTAAAAAATGCCTACCGCCCAAAACAACGGTAGGCAAAAGGTTGACAAAGACGACGTTTCCAACCATTCAATCCCCGGAAAATAGCGCATTTATCGGGACAAAAGGCACACAGTCTCCACATTCCCCGTCCAAGGGAACATGTCCACGCAGCAGGCCCGCTCCACCCTGTATCCGTTTGCCAAAAGCACCTCCAGATCCCTTACCAGGCTCGTGGGCTTACAGGAGATATAGATCATTCGCTCCACGCCGTAACGGATGATCTTCTGGAGTGCTTTAGGATGGATGCCGTCCCGTGGAGGGTCCAGGATAATGAGATCAGGCTTTTCGCGGATCTCGTCCAGGACCTTCAGCACGTCTCCCGCGACGAATTCACAGTTGGAAAGCCCGTTTTCTCTTGCATTTTCTCGCGCAGCCTCCACTGCTTCCTCCACGATCTCCACGCCGATCACTTTTCCTGCCGCAGACGCCATCAACTGCGCGATGGTGCCGGTCCCGCTGTAAAGATCATACACCACACAGTCCTTTTTCCCAAGGTTCCCTATGTAATCCCGCGCCGTCTGATACAGCACCTGCGCGCCATAGCTGTTCGTCTGGAAAAAAGAAAAGACGGAAATCCGGAATTTCAGGCCCAATAGTTCTTCATAGAAATAATCCTGCCCTCGCAGGACTGTCGTTTCATCGCTTTTTACCACATCGGCGACAGAATCATTCCTGATATGAAGGATTCCGGCAATCCTTCCCTCCAGGCCCAGATTCTCCAGCATAATGGCAAAGCCTTCCAGGAGCCGCTTTTCTTCCTGCGCGTCTATCTGGGATGTGGTGACGAGCGCGATCAGAAGCTCCCCGGTGATAGAAGCCTTCCTCACAAGCAGATGGCGCAGATATCCCGCGTGGCTGAGCCTGTGAAAATAAGAGATGTTTCTTTCCCGGAAATAGGAAAGCGTTCCTTTCAGCACTCTGCGGTAATCCTCATCCACGATACAGCAGTCCGTTACCGCCACGATGTCGTAAAACCCGCCCCGTTTATGCAGCCCCAGGGTAAGAGGTCCGTCCTTCACCTCATCTCCGAAGGAAAATTCCATTTTGTTGCGGTAGGCAAACGGCTTCGGGCTCGGCTTAATGGACTCAAATGTCCAGGGAGCCTTCTGCTGTGCCAAGGCATCCTCCAAAAGCTCCTTCACCTGCTTTTCTTTCAGGGCGAGCTGCCTCTCATAGGGTAGGGACAGATAAAGGCAGCCGCCGCAGGTTCCGAAATGCGGGCACGGAGATTTGATCTCATCCGGCGCAGGCTCTTCCACGCGCAGGATACGTCCCTCTCCTCTCCCCTTCCGAACCTTCGTGATCCTGATGGAAAGTTTCTGCCCGGGAATCACATTTTTTACGGTAACATATTCCGGACATTTATTTTCCGCCTTTTCAGCCCCGTCCTCTTCACTCGGCTGCGGCAGAAGCCTCACCTGCCCTTTATTGGGAAACTTCACCTGCTCCACGATTCCTTCCCGAATCTCTCCCTTTTTCATCCGTACCTGGTTCCTTTCTTTCATTCATTCTGTGAAACTTATGCCAAGATGAACATGTCCAGAATAGGCATGCACAATCTGGGCATGCACATTCTGGGCATGCACATTCTGGGCATGCACATTCTGGGCATGTGCAGCCGGGCGCAATCCCGCAAAAAACGGGATACCGGACGGCACCCCGTTTTCAAAACATATCCATCTGTAAAGCATTCTGCCTGCCAGAATCTTTCCTAACTCCCGGAAGCAGCGATTCATCCGGGCGGCTTATTTCTCAGCCTCTTCCTCCGGATCTTCCTTTTTGTCTTCATCTTCGTCTTTGCTTTCGTCTTCCTTTGTTCCGGCGTTCTCCTCATCCTCAAAGAATTCGTCGTCGAAATCATCATCAAAGTCGTCATCAAAATCTTCCAGATAATCCGGAGTCAGATAACGGTATACCGCATATGCAATACCGGCTATAGCCGCGATCGCGCCGATAATCGCAAGGACCCAGAGAAGCGTATTTCCTTTGTCCTTTCCGTCTTCTTTTTTGCCAAGCAGGTCATTCATCTTCATCATTTCCAATACCTCTTCCAGTTTTCCCATGCCAACCATCCTTTCTACCGTATAGTATGCACCACGGCGCATTCCTGAATACTGTTTTATCATACCACTTTTTACAAATCTTTACTATAAATTTTTCATGAAATTATTTCCATATTTCATATCCGTTTCAGTTTTGCGAACGCGGCATACATGATCTTTGTGCCCGCTTTGTCAAAATCCACCGTCACCTGGTAATCCCGCGGTTTGTCCTCTATCCTGACGACCGTGCCGTCTCCGTATTTCATGTGATGCACCCGGTCTCCTTCCGCATATTCCAGCGTCGCCGTCTTTTCCTGGCCCCCTTTTTTCAGGCCGGTCACTCCGGACAGTCTGTCCAGCCCGCGGGCGATGAAGGGCTTGTTTTCCTCCGACGTCCGCTTAGGCTTCAAAACCGCCCTGGGGCGGAAATCTCCGGATGCGGCCCCCGTCCCATAATTTCCTCCATAGGGAGCGCTGCGAAAGCGTTCCTGAACTTCCTGATTTTCCTGAAATTGTTCAAGTTCAGGACTTTTACGGAATGTCGGGACCTTTTCATCCATCAGATCCTCCGGCACCTCCCTGACGAATCTGCTGACCGGATTGTACTGCGTCTCTCCGCGGACCATGCGCTGTCTGGCACAGGTCAGCGTAAGCTCCTCCTTCGCCCGTGTGATTCCCACATAGGCAAGCCTGCGCTCCTCCTCGATGGCAGAAGGATCATCTGAAGCGATCGTCATATAGCTCGGGAAAATGCCATCTTCCATTCCCGACAGATACACATATGGAAATTCCAGTCCCTTTGCAGCATGCAGCGTCATGAGGAGCACCCGGTTGTCCGCGCCGTCCACATCGTCCACATCCGCGACCAGCGCAACTTCTTCCAGGAATCCGGACAGAGTCGGCTCATCATGGCTGTTTTCATAGGCGACCACCTTGCTGATCAGTTCATCGATATTCTGTATCCTGTCCTGCGCGTCCTCTTCCCCGGAATCCTCCAGTTCCTTCACGTAGCCGGTCGTCTCCAGCACATTCTGAAGGAGTTCTTCCAGGCTGAGATACTCCAGCTTGCTGCGAAACGCCCGTATCATAGTGGTAAACGGCTTCAGTTTGGCCGCACTTTTCCTCACTGCCATGATCTGGTCCGCTTCACAGAGTGCGTCAAAAAAACTGATCCCCCTGCCGTCCGCGTAATCCTGCACACGGAGGATGGTAGTCGCCCCGATTCCCCTTCTGGGCACGTTGATGATGCGCTTTACCGCCAGATCGTCCCGCCCGTTATCAATGGTTTTCAGATAAGCGAGGACGTCCTTGATCTCCTTCCTCGCATAGAAATTCACACCGCCCACCACATCATATGGGATCCCTTCCAGGATAAAGCGTTCCTCCAGAAGGCGCGACTGGGCATTGGTGCGGTAGAGGACTGCAAAATCCCGGTACTGGGCTCCATACCGTTTCTTCTTTCCCGCGATATCCGAGGCGATGAACTCCGCCTCCTCGTATGCGCTGTCAAACCGTCTGAAATGGACCTTTTCCCCTTCGCCCTGATCGGTCCAGAGACGCTTGTCCTTCCTGGCCGTGTTGTTCCGGATCACTGCGTTTGCCGCATCCAGGATCGTCTGTGTGGAACGGTAATTCTGTTCCAGCTTGATGACCTTTGCCTCCGGGAAGACCTTCTCAAAATCCAGGATATTGCGGATATTCGCTCCCCGAAACTTGTAGATGGACTGATCGTCGTCGCCTACCACGCACAGATTTCTGTATTTTTCCGACAGGAGCCTCACCAGTTCAAACTGGGCCGTATTGGTATCCTGGTATTCATCCACGCTGATATAACGGAAACGTTCCTGATAGCTGTCGAGCACATCCGGGTTCATCCGCAGCAGCTCTACCGTTTTCACGATCAGATCGTCAAAATCCAGCGCATTGTTCTTTTTCAGCGTATCCTGATATTCCCTGTACGCCTCCGCCACCCTTCTTTTGGAAAAATCTCCCATGGTATTCAGGCTGTACTCTTCCGGGGAAAGGAGTTCATCCTTCGCAGAGGATATCTCAGAAAGAAGCGCTCTTTCCTTATAGATCTTCGTATCGATGTTCAGCCGTTTGCAGACGTCCTTCATCACGCTTCTGGAATCGTCCGAATCATAGATGGTAAAATTCGTATCATATCCCAGTCTGTCTATGTATCTTCTCAGGATCCGAACACAGGCGGAGTGAAAGGTGGAGACCCAGATGCTCTCCGCCCCGAAACCCACGATGGAATCCACCCGTTCCCGCATCTCCCCTGCCGCTTTGTTCGTGAAGGTGATAGCCAGAATGTTCCACGGATTTACCTTTTTTTCTTCGATCAGATATGCAATCCTATGCGTCAGCACACGTGTCTTTCCGCTTCCCGCCCCGGCCAGGATCAGCACCGGTCCCTCTGTCTGAAGGACCGCCTCCCGTTGTCTGTCATTCAGCATATCCAAATTCACCATTCTTTTTCTCCATTTTCCATACAGGCTCTGCATTTCTTCTGCGGCCATGCCGCTTTTTACAGAAAACTATTTTCTATATCACACCATGTTTCTTACCGCATTTTGGCCTTTTAAATGGAGGCCTCCAGCAGATTCCGGTTTTCCGTACTCTTTCCCCAGGCCTCAAGGGCAAGATTATAGGCGTCTTCCACTCGAGCGGATACTCTTTTGAGTTCCTTGTGTATCTCGAGCTGTCCAAGGCGAAGCGCGGAAACATCCGATTCCACCTTTTCCAGCCTGAGCTCCATCCTGTCCTGACGCTTTTCGATCGCATCGAACCGCGCATCCATCTCGTCCAGGCGGCGGCCGATCGCATCAAACCGCGCATCCATCCCGTCCAGGCGGCGGCCGATCGCGTCAAGCCTTTTTCCGACCGTTTCAAACTTTGTGTCTATATCATCAAACCGCGTTCCCAGCCAGGCATCCAGCTTGGCATCCAGCTTCATATCGAACATATCCGATATCGCATTCAGTAATTCCTGATCAACCATAAGCAATTCCTCCCCGCTAAGCGATCATACCACAAAAGAAATGGAAAGTCTATTCAATTTCCAAAGACCAGCAACCTGTATTCTGTTTTCCAAATCAAATGGAAATAAGAGAATGAGAAAAGAAATTATTTCACCTGCAGTCCTGCAGCCGCAACAGAAAGCTGCGAGACAGATCATCTGCAGAACCGTCGATCAGGGAAATAAAATGGACCCGAAGGGATTCGAACCCTCGGTCTCTGCGTTGCGAACGCAGCGCTTTCCCAGCTAAGCTACGAGCCCATTCAACAAAAATATCTCAAAAAATGGAGGCAACGGGGCTCGAACCCATGACCTTTCGCGTGTGAGGCGAACGCTCTCCCGGCTGAGCTATGTCTCCATGTCCATTATTCTACCACATTTTTCAGATTTGGCAAGGGGGAAATTCTCGAAAATCAAAAAAACATTTCGAAAATCAAAAAAAGCACAATGACCGCACTTTTTCATATCTTATAGCATGAAAGTTATGGAGGAAGATATGAAAAAGAAAATCTTTGCACTGACCCTGGCGTTTGTCCTGCTTGCCGCCTGTTTTGCGGGCTGCGGCAAAAAAGAGGCGCAGCAGCAGGAAGAAACGGGGGAAAAAATGACGGAAGTGACGCTCAACGAGGTGGCGCATTCCATTTTTTATGCGCCCATGTATGTGGCGATCGAAGAGGACTATTTTGCGGAAGAGGGGATCGATCTGACCCTTGTGACAGGTTTTGGCGCCGACAAGACGATGACGGCAGTGCTGACCGGGGAAGCGGATATCGGTTTTATGGGATCTGAAGCGTCAATCTACACCTATCTGGGCGGAACAGACGACTATGTGGTCAATTTTGCCCAGCTAACACAGCGCGCAGGCAACTTTCTGGTTTCCAGAGAGCCGATTGAAAACTTTTCCTGGGATATGCTGAAGGGGACCGAAGTGCTCGGCGGAAGGGCCGGCGGCATGCCAGAAATGGTTTTTGAATACATCCTGAAAAAGAACGGGATCGATCCGCAGTCAGATCTGTCCATCGACCAGAGCATCGAATTCGGCTCCACCGCGGCCGCCTTTTCCGGAGGCCAGGGAGACTATACCGTGGAATTTGAACCCCATGCGACCCTGCTGGAGCAGAAGGGTGACGGGTATGTGGTAGCATCCCTTGGAGAGGATTCCGGCTATGTCCCCTATACCGCTTTCTCCGCAAAAAGGAGCTATATTGACGCCAATCCGGAAGTGATCCGCGCCTTTACCGCCGCGCTCCAGAAAGGGATGGATTATGTAAAGGATCATACCCCTGAAGAAATCGCTGCCGTGATCCAGCCCCAGTTCGAGGAGACAGATGTGGAAACCATCACCACCATCGTGACAAGATATTACGAGCAGGATTCCTGGAAAGAAAATCTGGTTTTTGAGGAAGATGCCTTCACGCTGCTCCAGAACATTCTGGAAGAGGCGGGAGAACTGGAGAAGCGCGTTCCCTATGCGGATCTGGTCGATACCAGTTTTGCAGAGGAAGTAAAATGAATGTCTCCGCCCGCCATTTTCCCGGCGGGCGGAACAGATACTGCCAGGAAAAATGCCACATGCCGGCAGAAAAAAAGCTTGCCAAGAACAGGTTTATCTGTTATGATACTATGTGCATGGGGCATTGGCGCAGTTGGGAGCGCGCCACACTGGCAGTGTGGAGGTCACGGGTTCGAATCCCGTATGCTCCATTTTGGGCGAAGAAATCATGAGGGATTTCTTCGTTTTTTCTTTGAGAAGCCCCCTGCAAAGCCACAGACAGCCTGCGGGCCGCGGCATCCTCTGGTTTCCCTCAGTCTTCCTCTTTTTCCTGCGTTTTTGGCGGAGCGCTCTTCTTTCCCTTTCCGGCATGTTCGGGCAGAGTCTGCGTATAGCCATCCAGGAGCTTTTCGATCAGGAGTTTTTTCACATACACGTCGAAACTCAGCATGCAGATAAAGGCAAAAAATCGAAGAAAGCTCTGGTCCTCCTGCGCGTTTCCAGCGTCTTCAAAAGTCTTTTCCGCGCGGGTAAACTTGTCCATGACATCCTTTTTCAGGGCCTCCACCTGGTCCTTTTCCAGGCTGAAGACTTCTTCGTAGATATCCTCCAGGGTCATTCCGTCCGTCTTTTTAAAATACCGCTCTGTGATCGGCTGCAGGATCGTCTGGATGTCGCTGATGCTCATGATGCCCTTGTAATAGTAAATAAAGATCAGGATCATCACATGCTCTCTGGAATATTTCTTCTTCTGGGGCGGCGGGAGGAGGTTGTTCTTCGTGTAGTTGTTGATCATCGTTTTGGTAAGGATCTTATCCTCCTCCGGATGTCGCGTGGTATTTTTGAGCTTGCCCTCCATCAGGGTCGTCACCTGATCCATATACAGATCGATATTGGGTATATCGGCCGCCTTGATATGATCGATCCTGTCAAAGCTTTCCATGATGCTGTTCAGCATATCTTCCATGTGAATTGTCATTTTCTGTCCTGTCTCCCCATTCCTTATTCAGACGGCGGCGCAGTATGCTGACGCCGCCGCAATATTGCTTTATATGCTGTTAAATGATTTGTTTAGTCTCTATTATATAGTATCAAAAACTACATGACAAGCACTATCTGTCTCCCACGGACATTTTTCTTTACTTTAAAACTTTAGTATGTTAAACTAGGTAAAAAGCAGACTTTGCCGCTGATGCGGCGGATTGTGAGGTAATGAATGAACAGAAAAATCAAAACGGAGGCCGTGGACAGTCTCTTTGAGGCGATTTTGAGTCTGAAAACAAAGGAGGAATGCTACAGCTTTTTTGAGGATCTGTGCACGGTAAACGAACTGCTTTCGCTTTCCCAGCGTTTTGAAGTGGCATCCATGCTGAAGGAGCATAAGACCTATCTAGATATCGCGGAAAAAACGGGCGCGTCCACAGCCACGATCAGCCGTGTCAACCGTTCCCTGAATTATGGGAATGACGGATATGAACTGGTCTTTGAACGCATGGCAAAAAAAGAGTGACAAAAACGGACAGGCAGCCCCAAATGACAGGCAGCAAAGAACTGGGAGTCCGTATGTGAAGGCCGGAAGCCGTATGCTCTCTGCGATACAGCTTCCGGCCATTTTTTGCCGGTTATGCTCTCCCGCGCCTTTCTTACAAAAAAATCCCGCCCTGGCGCATGCAGCCTACAATTCTTCCTGGGCGTAGTTCATGACGCTTTCAAAAGAAAGGCGGCCGCCGTAAAGATCCAACGCGCTTCCCACCGTGATATGGATCCGGTTTCTTCCCAGCTCCTTGATGCTCCTGATATCCTCCAGAGAACGGATGCCGCCCGCATAGGTGATGGGAATCCTGTTCCAGCGTCCGAGCATGGTCACCAGGTCCTTCTCTATTCCGCATACCTTTCCCTCCACGTCCACCGCGTGGATCAGAAATTCATCGCAGAAAGACGCCAGCATATCCAGCACATCCTCGTTCAGGATGACGCGGGTATATTTCTGCCATCTGTCGGTCATGATATAATATGAGCCGTCTTTTTTTCTGCAGCTCAGATCCAGAACAAGCTTCTTCTTTCCCACGGCATCCAGAAGCCGATTCAGATTTTCATAGGAGATCGTGCCGTCGCGGAAAACATAGGAGGTTACGATCACATGAGATGCTCCCGCGTCGAGATATTCCGCAGCATTTTCCGCCGTGATCCCGCCGCCCGCCTGAAGGCCGCCCGGATATGCCTTCAGCGCTTCCAATGCCTGTCTGCGCGACGCTTCATAAAAGGAGCTGTTTTTTGCATTTAAGATGATCACATGGCCGTTTTTCAGACCTTTTTCTTTAAAAAGGGAAGCATACCACACCGCAGATTTTTCGGAAACAAAATTTTCCTGCGCCTGATCGCTGAGGTCTGCCACGCTCCCTCCAACAAGCTGCTTCACCTTTCCGTTATGAATATCGATACAGGGCCTGAACTCCATTTTTACCTCCATGTTGAAGCGTCTTACGCTGAAATTTTTTCATAAAAATTACCTATATTTTACATGAAAATCTTTTCCCTGACAATTCTTTTTTCCTCCCAGTTTTTCCTTCCTCCTTCCACCGGATAAAGGAATCATTATTGAACATACTAAATACCGGACAATGCTTTTGTTCACGGGCCGTCCAAAAGCCCGGATATAGAAAAAGAAGCGAAAGCTGAGGATCCTCTTTTCTTCAGCGGGAAACGCTTCGGAATGGAGGTAAATATGAAAAGGCGGAACAAAATATTTCCCTTGGTCCTGGGCCTCATGATGCTTATCTGTATGGCTGCCTGCGGAAGGAAAGAACAGAACGCAGACGATATGGCAAACAACATGACAGAAACTTCTCAGGCCGCTGATGAGACGCACAGCGATGCCGGTACTGCCGGAAATGAAACCGGAGAAACCAACGGGATCAACGGAAGTAATCTCGGGACCACCGGGGAACCTGCCACGGAGACCATGGATGAAACCGCCGGCGGAAACAGCACTGCCAATGAAAGCTCCGGAATCATAGATGATACGGGCAATGTCATAGACGATGCGGGAAATGCCGTGGGCGACGCGGCGGATGATGCCGGAAACGCCGTCAGGGATGCAGCGGACGACGCTGGAGATGTTGCCCGCGATGTGATCGATGGCGCAGGCGATGTGGTCAGAGACGCTGCGGAAGGCGTTTCTGACGGAGTAAAAGATATGACCGGTACAAAATAACAAAAGAAATGTGCGTCTTCGGGCGCACACATGAAAAAGGGTGCGCCCGGCTTTCCCGGGTCACCCTTTTTTCTGTCTTGCAGGAATCTGTACTTCTTTTCCTGCCTGCCGGGCTATACGCCCTTTTCGATCAGCGTTCCGTCCATATAGGCGGCCAGAAGCTCCTCCAGGTAGCGGATGCTTTCCTTCAGCTCCGCTCCGATATCCGTATCCGCGACCCGGATGCGGCGCGGTGCGGTTTCCACAATAATGGAATCGGAAATGATGTCCGACTCTTTGCGGATCGCTGCCTCTGCTGACTCAAAAGGTTCATGCGCCACCAGCGTCATGCCGTGGGAATTGGCCACCAGCGTGTAGCCGGCGATCCCCGTCTTGCCCTGATAGGCTTTGGAAAAGCCTCCGTCTATGATCAGAAGCTTCCCGCCGCATTTGATCGGCGTATCTCCTTTTTTCAGCTCCACAGGGACATGGCCGTTGATGATATGGGAAACGGACGGATCAAGTCCGAATTCCTCCAAGATGCGGTTGACCACCGTCTCGTCGTCCGTCAGGCTGTAATAGCTGTTTTTCTTTTCCGTATGGGTGCTTTTATCTTCCACAAAATAGCGTTCAAAGGTCGCCATTTTGTCCTTTCCAAACACAGGAGACTTGGGGCCGGACCAGATATACCAGATGATGTCCCGCCCTTTTCCGGCTTCTTCCTTATCCTTGGAATAATAACCCTTCCTCGCATAATGGTCCAGCACGTCATACAGCGCCTTCCCGCAGTACTGCGTCCCGAACACGTTCACCTTCAGGAAATTCCCATTTTCGTCCACCGGGACGCAGCCGTGGTAAAGCAGATTGGAGTTATAAACCTTATAAAGGCTGCCCTTTGAGAACAGGAAACGCACATGACACTGCAGCTTTTCGCAGTGAAGGAAGGCATGGCGGAGCCGTTCCACCACCTGCTCCTCTCCTTCGGTCAGACGGTACGGATCGGCGGGGTCCACCGTCGGGAAATCCGTGTCCCGCATAGGATAGCTGACGCCCCCGATGTTCACCGTTTTCTTTTCATAGTCGATCTTGTCCAGAAGGAGCCTGTCCTCCATGTGAAATTCCGGGCGTCTTTTGATGAGCTGGCCCTCCAGCTTGAACTGAATCATGGTGATGGCCTTATGCATCTTCATGTCCAGGTCCAGGTCCTTACAGTCGTAGTCGTCGTCATATTTGATGGAAAAAGCGCTGCAGTCCGTATCCGCATAGGTATCCAGGGCAAACGTCGCGAGCGGGATCAGATTGATCCCATACCCTTCCTCCAGGATATCCAGGTTCCCGTATCTGGCAGAAACGCGGATCACGTTGGCGATACAAGCCGCGTGGCCGCTGGCCGCCCCCATCCACACCACGTCATGGTTTCCCCACTGGATATCCACAGAATGATAGCTGCCAAGCGTATCCATGATGATATGGGGGCCCTTGCCCCGGTCATAGATATCCCCAACGATATGCAGGTGGTCGATGACCAGCCGCTGGATCAGGTTGCAGAGCGCGACAATGAAATCCGGCGCACGCCCGATTCGGATGATGGTATGGATGATCTCGTTGTAATAGGCTTCCTTGTCCTGCACCTCTTCCTTTTCCGTGATCAGTTCTTCAATAACATAGGAAAAATCAGGCGGCAGGGCCTTCCTGACCTTGGAACGGGTATACTTGGAAGCCACCCGCTTGGTCATCTGGACCAGCCTGTGCAGGGTGATCTTAAACCAATCCTCCAGGCTTTCCTGATCTTCCTCCTCCTGCATTACAAGCTCCAGCTTTTCCTTAGGATAGTAGATCAGCGTGGCCAGGCTTCTCTTGTCCCTGCCGGTCAGGGTATTTCCGAATTCTTCGTCGATCTTACGCTTCACGCTTCCCGATCCATTTTTGAGGACATGGTTGAACTGTTCGCATTCCCCGTGAATATCCGTCAGAAAATGCTCCGTCCCCTTTGGCAGGCTCATGATGGCCTGCAGATTGATGATCTCCGTCGACGCGGCCGCGATCGTCGGAAACTGTTTAGACAGACTTCTCAGATAATTCAGCTCCAGTTCTTCCATGGTTCCCTCCCTGCCGTCCGCCGCATCTGCGGCTTTTCTTTTAGCCGTCGGCCTGCGGCGCTCAGACTCCGATCACATCGCTCATATCATACAGACCCGCAGGTCTGTCCTTTAAAAATTTCGCGCCCTGAAGCGCTCCCTTCGCAAATATGTTTCTGGAATAGGCCCTGTGGGAAAAAGTGATGACTTCATCTTCCCCGGCGAAGATCACATCGTGATCGCCCACGATGGTGCCTCCGCGGACAGCGGAGATCCCGATCTCCTTTTCATCCCGCTTCTGCCTTCTCGTGCTCCTGTCGTACACATAATGATAGGCGCCGTCAAATTCCTCATTGATAGCGTCCGCAAGGGCAATGGCGGTCCCGCTGGGCGCGTCCAGCTTTCTGTTGTGATGCTTTTCCACGATCTCAATATCAAAGCCTGCCCCCGCCAGGACGACGGCTGCCTTTTTCAGCAGATTCTCGAGCAGGTTGATACCAAGCGACATGTTCGCGGACTTGAGGATGGCGGCTTTTTCGGAAACCTCCTTCACCCTGGAAAGCTGTTCCTCGGAAAGGCCAGTGGTGCACAGCACACAGGCCGTTTTCGTCTCCTCACAGAAGGAAAGGAGTCCGTCCACCGCTTTCGCGGAAGAAAAATCAATGATGACGTCCGCCTCCTGCGTATCGCTTTCCTGATATTCCTTCAGGCTCTGATATACCGGAAAGGAATATTCTCCGCCCGCAAAAGGGTCCACCCCCGCAACGATCTCAAACTGCCCATCTTCCTCCGCCATGCGCTCTACCACCTGTCCCATATGTCCGCCGCAGCCGTGTATCAGTATTTTTACCGTATCCATAGGTTCTTATGCTCCTTCTTTTGATTATAACAGGCCGAAATCCTTCATTGCCGCTTCCAGCTTCGCCGCGTCGGCATCCTCCATTTCCGTCAGAGGCCTTCTTAACGGTCCCGCTTCCAGCCCCATCAGGTTCATTGCCTTCTTCACGGGAATAGGATTAACCTCGCAGAACAGGGCGTCCACAAGAGGGATCGCATCTAACTGAATCTTGCAGCTTCCGGCCACATCCCCTTCAAAGAACTTCGCGCACATGTCATGGGTCTGGCGGGGAGCGATATTGGAAAGGACGGAGATCACACCCTTTGCGCCGAGAGCGAGCATGGGAACCACTTCATTGTCATTTCCGGAATACAGATCCACGCAGCCGTCCGCCAGGCTCATCATCTTCGCGATCATGCTGATGTTTGATGTGGCATCCTTGACTCCTACGATGTTGGGGACCTCCCTGCAGAGCTTCACAACAGTTTCCGGCTGGATCGTCACGCCGGTCCTTCCGGGGATGTTATACAGGAGTACCGGAACATGAATGGAATCCGCAATGATCTTAAAGTGCTCGTACAGCCCCTTCTGTGTTGCCTTGTTATAATAGGGAGATACCAGAAGAACGCCGTCCACTCCGGCTTTTTCCGCTTCCTGGGACAGATAGACCGCGGTTTCCGTGCAGTTGGAGCCAGTTCCCGCGATGACAGGGATCCTTCCCGCAGTCTTTTCCACGCAGAAACGGATCACATCCAGATGCTCCTCATGGGTGAGCGTGGATGCTTCGCCTGTGGTCCCGCAGACCACGATGGCATCCGTGCCTCCAGCGATCTGAGCCTCGATATGCTCCGCAAATTTTTCATAATTGACGCTTCCGTCCTCGTGAAAAGGCGTGATGATCGCAACGCCCGCTCCTGTAAAAATAGCCATATATTCCTCCTTATTCCGCACGGTTCTCCTGTCCGTGCCGCCGCACCTGGCGGTGTTAAAATGGATTCCGGCAAACCCGCCGGAAGACGATAATGTTACCTCTGCGGCCATGTGATCCCGGTCTACCCGTAACAGACAAAATAAAACCGGCCTCCTGGTCGTAAAGAGAAGGGGCCGGAAAGCATTCCGCTGCAGATAGCGCCCCATCCTTTTAGAGATGACAGTCATGCGGCTCTTAACCGTATGCCCAAGACTTGAGCCGCAGGCCTCTCTCCTCTTTCGGCGTTCTCCCCTTTCCCTTTTCTTCCTCTGTGCCTGCCACATCCGAAAAGCTACTGATGGATCACGCAACCTCTATCTGAAAATTATGATAGCACGGGGACAAACTCATGTCAACGCAAACGGGAAGAAGAACAGCCTCGCCGTTCTCCTTCCCGTTTTTCGCTTTATTTTACCGTGCGGATCTCCGTCACATAATCTGCGAGAGCACAGATTTCATCAGTGAGAGGAATTCCTGTCATGATAATGTCCGTCTCGTCGTCCCTGACGCTCAGGACATTCTTCAGGTCCTCCACGGTGATGATGCCGTTGCCGATCAGTCCAAGGACCTCGTCCAGGATGAGCATGTCGCACTCCCCCGTGTTCAGGACCTTCTTGGCGTAATTCAGGCCGTTCCGGATATTTTTGACCTCATCCTCCTGCTTCTCTTTGGGAAGGGAGCCGAATTCCACATCCGACTTTTCAAACCGGAACAGCTTGATCTCCGGCTCCAGCCTGCGCGCGTAGCTGTCCTCCGTCAAGCCCTTTCCCCTGAGGAACTGGATGATCACCACACTGGCTCCCTTTGCCGCAGCGATCAGGCCGCAGCCGATCGCTGCCGGGGACTTTCCGTGCCCGGTCCCGCCATAAATGTAAACTTTTCCCTCTGCCATATCCTTGCCTCTCTCACGTATTCTGCGGCTGCGCCGTCTTCCTTACGTATCCCCCGGCCGTACCCGCACAGCCTGCGAAGCGCGGCTTTTGCTGTTTTTTATCATACCATATGTGTCCATGATACGCAACGTTTATGTGCGGCATCCCATAAACTATTCTTCAATGAGTTCCAGCTTGCTGACGGACACCTCGTAGGCGACTCTCTTTTCAAGCTGGTCCTCTCCGACCTTCTTCATATATTCGCGGCTCTGGATACGTCCCCATATCTCACAGCGGTCTCCCACGCTGAAACCTCCTGCGAACCTGGCGTTTCTGCCCCAGCAGATGCAGGGGATATAATCCGACTTTCCATACGGACGGTTTACCGCCAGAAGCACATCGGCGATCTCCCTTCCCAGCGGTGTTTTCCGGTAAACAGGCTCCTTGCAGATGTACCCATCCAGATAGATCTGATTGGTCTTGGAGCTTTCCTCCAGCTCATCGATGAACTCGATCTCCCTCACAAAAACGGAAAGGATGAGACGGTTTTTCTTTTCCTCATGACGGTTGTAGGAACGGAACTGGCCAGAAACGCACACATACGCGCCCTTATAGTCCTGTTCCACGTCGATGAGTCTCTCTGAGATCATCAGTGGGATGATGTCGCAGGACTCACTGAGCCTTGCTACTTCCACGTTCAGCATGTAGAAGCCTTCGCCGAAGATCTCATGGCTGAACGTAAAATCTCCGACCACCTTTCCCATGATGACTACCTGGTTGTTTTCAATTACCTTATCTGTCATTTTCTGTTCTCCCTTCTTGGGCGCCGGAATGCCGGGCCGCTTTTAAGAATTTTTTCCTGTATGTATTATCAGTTTATGGCCGTATTCTTTTTTTCAGAACAAACAAAGGTCGTCCGATTCCCGGTTTCTTCGACAAAATAGCGCGTTTTTTCTTCCTAGGTGTTGCAAGTTGCCTGCCGGAATGCTATACTTATTTAGTTTGAGCAGTTGTAAATCGGTAAAGAAATATTTTTTTTGGCGTCTGCGCATATACTGCCGCATGACGCCGGCTTTTCAGGAAGTGAGAGGAAATTCTATGAAGCAGAAACGAGAAGATGTGAGAAACGTTGCGATCATCGCGCATGTTGACCACGGAAAGACCACGCTGGTGGACGAGCTCTTAAAGCAGACCGGTGTGTTCCGCGCCAATCAGGAGATGGTGGAGCGCGTCATGGACTCCAACGCCATCGAGCGGGAGCGCGGCATCACCATTCTTTCCAAGAACACGGCGATCACCTATAAGGGCGTGAAGATCAACATCGTGGACACCCCCGGCCATGCGGATTTCGGCGGCGAGGTGGAGCGTGTGCTGAAGATGGTGAACGGCGTTATCCTGGTGGTAGATGCTTTTGAAGGTCCCATGCCGCAGACCAAGTTCGTTCTGAGAAAAGCTCTGGAGCTGCAGCTTCCTGTCATCGTCTGCATCAACAAGATCGACCGTCCCGAGGCCCGTCCCAACGCGGTCGTAGACGAGGTTCTTGAGCTGTTCATGGACCTGGATGCGAGCGACGAACAGCTTGACTGCCCCTTCGTCTTCGCTTCCGCCAAGAACGGCAGCGCCACACTGCAGCTTACCGTTAAAAATAAGGACATGAAACCCCTGCTTGATACCATCCTGGATTATATCCCCGCGCCGGAAGGCGACCCTGACGCCGGGACCCAGGTGCTCATCAGCACCATCGATTATAATGAATATGTGGGCCGCATCGGCGTGGGAAAGGTGGACAACGGCACCATTTCAGAGGGTCAGGACGTGGTGATCGTCAACCACCACGAACCGGACAAGCAGAAGCGCGTCCATATCAGCCGCCTCTACGAATTTGACGGGCTGAACAAAGTGGAGGTGAAGCAGGCCTCCATCGGTTCCATCGTGGCGATCTCCGGCATTTCGGATATCCATATCGGAGATACGCTCTGTTCCCCAGAAAACCCTGTCCCGATCCCGTTCCAGAAGATTTCCGAACCCACCATCGCCATGGATTTCATCGTAAACGATTCCCCCTTTGCCGGACAGGAGGGCAAATATGTGACCAGCCGCCATCTCAGGGACCGGCTTTTCAGGGAGCTGAACACGGACGTATCCCTGCGCGTGGAGGAGACGGATTCCACCGATGCCTTCAAGGTATCCGGCCGCGGCGAGCTGCATCTGTCCGTCCTGATCGAAAACATGCGCCGGGAGGGCTATGAATTCGCCGTCAGCAAGGCGGAGGTCCTTTATAAAACGGATGAAAACGGCAAACGGCTGGAGCCCATGGAAACCGCCTACATCGACGTACCCGAAGAATTTGCCGGGACCGTCATCGAAAAGCTGTCCCAGAGAAAAGGCGAGCTGACCAACATGAGCACCTCGAACGGCGGCTATACCCGTCTGGAGTTCAGCATCCCCTCCAGAGGCCTCATCGGCTACCGCGGGGACTTTCTGACGGATACCAGAGGAAATGGCATCATGAACACCGCCTTCGCGGGCTACGCCCCCTATAAGGGAGATATCCAATACCGCAAGCAAGGGTCTCTCATCGCCTATGAGACCGGCGAATCCGTTACCTACGGCCTGTTCAACGCCCAGGAGCGCGGCACCCTGTTCATCGGCCCCGGCGAACGTGTTTATGCGGGAATGGTCGTCGGCCAGAGCGGCAGGGGCGAGGACATCGAGGTAAACGTATGCAAGAAAAAACAGCTCACCAACACCCGTTCCTCCAGCGCGGACGAAGCGCTCCGTCTCACCCCGCCCCGGATCCTGAGCCTGGAGCAGGCGCTGGACTTCATCGAGACGGACGAGCTGCTTGAGGTGACCCCCAAGTCCCTCAGGATCCGGAAAAAGATCCTGGATCCCACGAAGCGGAAGAGGGCGAACATGAACCGGAAATAGAGTGATCCTTTTAAATAAAGTAATCCTTTTCCACAGAAAATGCCCTGAAGCGTTCATACAGGTCCGCTTCAGGGCATTTTTTTAGTTTTGGTTTTCCTTTTTCTCAGGGGCTTTCTTCTCCGGGGAAGGAGCGGGCACATCTGGACTACTGATCACCTGATACGCGCCTCCCGGCTTTCTGATCACCTGAAAGATAAGGGGATTCTTCTTTCCCCACTCCGGGTCCTTCGCCGTTCTTTCCTCCCATTTATGATACTTCTCCACAAAGGCGTCATGGATATCGCTTTCCGCCTCTCTGCGTACTTTAACCGCCTCCTCCATGCTCCCGTAAGTGCCAAGATAATATCTTTCTCCCTTGAAACCGATGGTCACACGGTACCTGCCGTTTTTCATGCGGTATACGCCGCGGAATCCGCTGGTGTTGTCCTTGCGGCTCTTCCTTTTTTCCAGCCATTCCACGCAGGTTCCATCCACGCGGTGGAGCTGTTCGGAGACACGTTTCTGGTTCTCTCTTTTCAGACAGCCGCAGCTCAAGTTGTTCCCGAATACCAGTCCGTCCTCCGTCGCTTCTGTCTCCCCTCCGCAGTCACAGCGGCAGTGCCAGTAGACGGAGCCTTTGTGATCCCTGCGTTCGGTGGGATATTCTGCGGTCAGACGGCCGAAGCGCCTTCCGGTGAGGTCGGTGACGGTGCGGCCGCCTCTGCCTTTTCTTTTTTTCCTGTCATTCTTTTCTGTGTCGTTCTTCTTCATCCGTCTGCATTTTCTCCTGTTTCATAAAACCGCCGCAGACGCGGTCTCTCCCGTTTCCTGCGGCGGCTTTTCATGGTTTCCTTCAGGCTTTGTCAGCTTTATTATTTTTCTTTCCCAGGAAAGCGGAAATGATCAGCACAGCCGCTCCCAGCAGCGCTCCCGCAGCCCAGAGCATCACGTTCGACTCATCTCCCGTCTGCGGACCCGTTCCCGTCTGGGATGCGGGCGGAAGGACAACCTGAGCCGGCGGCGCAGGCACAGCAGGCGTCACCACAGTCTGAACCACGGTCGGGGTGGAGTCGCCGGAGCCGCCTCCGTTTCCTCCGTCGTCAGAAGGATTGGAAGGATTGGCGGGACGGGAGTAGTGGTTTTGGAAAAGGAACTGTTCCGCCTTCTCTGTACTGTCACTGCGATAGCCGAAGATCATTGCCTTCAGCCCGTCGTTTCCGTCATTTACAATCCACACGCCGACATTATAAACTGTCGTATCATATGTAAAATTATTTCTGGGTTCTGCTTCCTGATGAATGGTATAATGGTACTCACCTGGAGCGTTGTAATAAATTCCCTGAAAATCAGCCGTTTCACCGGCTTTCACCGTGATTTCCTTTACCAGCTTTTCCGTTCCATCCTCATCTGTTACCATAACAGAGCCATCCGGCATTGGCATGCCTGCCTCTGCTGTCAGAATTACCCTGTATTCATTCCCTTCCGGAATTCCACTGCCGCTTTCCTTTACTGTTGCGCACAGCTCACCTTTTCCCAGAGTATAATTGTAATCCGCCGCCTGTGCTGTCACAGGCATAACCAATGTCACTCCAAGCAGCGTAAGGAGCAGCAGTTTCCGGATCTGCCCCAGCTTTTTTTTCATGCTTTTATGCACCTCCTTCTTGTGCCGTTACCGGTTTCAGCCGCCCATATATCACGACACGGCCGTTCGTTTCCGCTTCGGCACAGGTTGACAGGCCGATGATCTGATCCTCCGGCTCCGCTCCGATCTCACGGTACTGGACTGCGTTTTCACGGATATATTCCAGAAGGCTTTCCACATTTCCTTCCTCCTGGGCCGTCGGATTGAACACCCTGCTGTCATAGGCATCGACTTTCAGACAGGCAAATAGCTCAATGCTCCATGTGCCGCCCGGCGCATACAGCGTCCCAGTCGTATGCGCGTCAAAAAATGTTTTGTCTGTAAACTCCACAATATCCCCGAACATCCCGCCGTTTTCCATGTGATGGCCGTACAGCAGGACATAACTGTCCGAAAAATCTGGACTGTTGGCGCTGTCCAGGAAAATGGAACCGGACAGGGCAAATTCACCATATACATCCTTATTGATGTATTCCATGTTCGTCTCACCCTGTACCACGGGATAATCGATATGAGTATCGTCTATGGTCACCCATCCCCGCACATCTTCGTTGAGGGCCTGCAACTCCGAAAGGGTCGGATTATCCGTCTCCCCGGCTGAAGCAGGCTTGAACTGCAGAAGATCGTTCGAGACAAAAGCGCCCCGGTAAATCATAGCTGTATCCCAGAGGGAATAGCTGCCGTAAAGAAACATGATTACGATCAGAAGCACCACAATGCCGTTCAGTATTCTGTTTCCGATTCTGGCGCATCTGGCTGCCGTTTCCATGTATGGGTGTCCTTTCTTCCTTGCCGCTGTAAATTTGCGCTTATGCTGCCCGACCCTTTGTGCAGCCGGACAGCAACGGCTGATAATTCGTTTATGGATTCAGGGATATAATTTCCGTTTTACCCTTTAAAAGTTATTTTTTCTTCTACGCAGGAACAAGAATGCAAGACCACCTGCCAGAACTACCATCAGGATGTAGGGGGCAATGTTCATAACAATACCTGTTTCAGGAACGCCATTTGTATTTGTATTTATGAAATTCACAACAGGTACCGTACTGGCTTTGGCATCTTCCAATTTCTTCTTTTCTTCGCCATTCACTGTCGTAGTATAATTGGAATCTTCTGTAGTTTCAGTAACTGTATACGTATCCTCTGCCGAAAGACCATAGACCACAGCGCTATCTCCATCGGCAAGTACAAATCCCTGAGATATTCCATCAGTAAGAGTATACGAAGTTGTATGCGTTCCACCCTTTTTATTGGTCACCACCATATAGTAATTTTCCGTAGCGTTTTCATCATTGTCTGAAACAGCTATTGTAAACTCAAATTCCCTGTTCAAGTCACCCATCTTACCTGTAACCTCTTTTGTTATCCTAAGTGACTCTTTTCCATCCTCAGATCCTTCGGTAATATACTTATTGGTAAATCCATCGCTCTTTGCGCTGCCATTCCACATCTCATATCCGGCAATCTGAAGATCTCCAGTAGGATTCCCATCCTCGTCCATAACGTTTTCCACATATACGTACAGATCTCTTGATACTCCGTCATAGGTCATTCCATCATAAGTTCCCGAGGCCTCTGCAACTATATAATGATAAATACCTGCCTGATCAAATTTATCCGCATTAAAACTGAATCCCTCATTAGAAGTCATTACCACCTTGTTTTTTGCTAATATGTCCTCATCAGTTGAAGGTTCAAAATCAATGGTAACTGTACCGCCATTTAAAATAGCATCGCTGATTCCTTTTTCTCCCTTTGCATCCTTATCCCCCTTTGTAACTGTAAAGGTAAAGGACGTATCTGGAGTAGGAACATTTATTCCCTTTTCAAGCGTTTTCTTAACAAGGACATTGTTTCCTTTTCCTGCACCAATATCTCCATCTTCTGCAAATGCCGTCATTCCAAACATGGAGACCATCATTGTTCCTGCCATCAGTGCTGCCGCTATACGGCGGAAATATTTGTTGTGTTTCAGACTCATAACATTCTTCCTCTCTTTTTCCTGATTTTTTGTTTCTATGTTGGCGGCTTTTGCCGCCTCTATCACAAAGCAAGCCTTCAGGAGTTGCATGAAACGACTTTTCCCCCGCTGCTCTGTAATATACATGTTAATTGTTCCGGCTTATTTGCCTGTTCACAGTTCCGAACGTCGGATGACAGTGATCACCTTTCCTTTAATCTCCTTTTTCCCCACTGGACCAAAATACCGGCTGTCCCTTGCTCCTTCTCGGTAATCGCAAAGAACGAATACCTGTCCTTCTTCCAGCGTCAACGGATAAATCACTTTGCTTTCATATCGGGGAGTACTGTAATAGATATCGCTTTCCGCCACATAACTGCCATTGATCATCAGTCTGGCATCTTCCGTTACCTCAACCGTATCTCCGCCCACTGCTACGACACGCCCTGTGTATTGTCTGCCTTCTTTTTCAAATATAATGACATCATCTGCCCGGAGCGTATCTTCCAGCCGATAAAACAGCATCAGATCTCCTGCACTGATACGGGGTGACATATCGTCATTTCTCATAACGGCAAGACCAAATACCATGCCAAACAGGAGCCACAGCAAAACCACCAGAAACACAAGTCTCGTAAAAAAGGAGCTGACATCTTCCTGATTTGCGATGCTGCGCCGCCTTATCAGAATCACTTCTTCCGGCGTCTGGATGGCGGGCGGGCCTTTTCGGCCACCCTGCCTGTGTCCTTTTTTCTTACTCTTCTGTTTCATCACCGGCCTCCCCCGCTTCATCGAGCTGGCTTTCCAGCCGGTCAATCATGTCATCACGCTCATCGAGCAGTGCCTGAAAATATGTTTCCTGTGTCTCAAAAGCCGCTCTGTAATCTGCCTGCAGCAGTTCAATCTGTTTCCAGACATCGGCTTCATCCACACCGCCGATCAGTTTTTTTCGGAAATGCAGCTTTGTTAGCTGTCCCGCGATTTCTTCCATGCTCTTTGCTGCCATTGCTCATCCTTTTCTTTTATCTGAATTTTCAGCCATATGGTCAATCTTTTCAGATCAGCGGAAACGGTTTCTGCGGGATGCTCTGTTTCTTACCATCAATGTAAATCCAAATGTCGCAGCAACAGAGAACAACATCATCATGAAGGTTGCTCCGGTATTGTCTGTGATGCCTGTATCAGGTACCTCATCCGTTTTGTCATTGCGGAAGGTAACGGTTATATCCTCCTCGCCTACTGTTATGTCGAAAGAATTTCCCTGCTTTTCACCTTCTCCATTGTCAACATAGGTGGTATATCCGTCTGCAGATTCTTCTGTAATGACCAGATACTGGCCTGCTTCCAGATTATCAATTTCATAACTTTCATCATCCGACAATGTAAAATGAACTGCTTCTCCTGTCGGGCTTCCATCTTTCCGGTCATAAATCTGGTAGCTGAAGCTGAAGACCTGATCCAGTTCACCCATATTTCCGGTTACCTGCTTTGTTACGGTAACCTTTACAGCCTTAACCCACTGCGCATAGAGAACATTATTTTTCGGATTTATCGTATCCACCTGGATGATATCTCTAGGCTGGAGAAGTTTTCCCTTACCGTCAGCATCTGTAGTCCAGCCAGCGAATGTATATCCTTCTCTATGGATATTTTGTGGTTTGATCTCATATTGCTCGTTTGGAGTTGCGATATCTTCCGTTATTGCCTCATTTCCATCTTCGTCAGTTCCACCGTTAAAATTATAGGTAAGTGACGTTTCGCGAACAGGAGCCCATTTTGCTGTCAGGGTCACATTTTCTGCAGGCATGGTATACCAGTCGCCCGGATAATACTCGTTTCCGTCTTCATCCACCCAGCAGACAAAACCATAGTATTCCGCTGGTGGAGTCCAGCTTTCAGGAACAGTCAAGAGCTTCGCGCTGGCACCTTCTGCATACCTTTCCAAATCAGATACTGATTCACCATTTCCATCTCCTGGAATATAAGTCAATGTGTATTGTGCATCACTGATCCATTGAGCGAAAAGTGTCATATTTTCCACAACCTGGGTGCTGAAATTGAAAGGTGTTCCATCCGATCTTCTCCATCCTGCAAAAGTATATCCCTCACGTTTCGGATCCTCAGGTTTCTGAACAGTTCCATTTTTCTCTATTACCTGAGCATCATATTGTGCAGAATCCTCCTGTTCTCCGAGGCTCGCTCCGTTCAGATCAAAAGTAACTGTATAGGATACCGGCACCCATTTGGCATATAAAGGGAAATTTCCGGCCGGCATAGTTTTTCCGGCAAATTCATAGGCATCTCCCTCTAATAGCTCATTGGTATACCATCCTGCGAAGGTGTAATCTTCTTTTCCTGCAGGAGCAGTCGGTGTATATCCAGCCTTACTAATATCAGCTTCATAGAGGAATGTCTTTTCTTCGTCCACCTCTCCTTCGTTAATAAACTGAATGGTATATTCATTTCTGTCATAGTAGAATTTCCATCCATATGTATTCCGCATGCCCTGAAAGGCTTTTGCCTGTGAACCTACATCTGCACTGCTATCCCAATTAACAGTAAATCCTTTGATACTATAGTAGTCATTTTCAGTTGTAGTCCACCCTGTATTGTCACTCTTAAATTCATCCGTATGATCTAGATTGTATCTTCCATCCAATCCTTCCAGATAAAATTCTGTCCGGATTGTATATTTACCCTGTTGATCTACATAGTAAAACTCATCTCCGTTTATGGGCATTTCTCCTATGCCAGACTGATATATTCTATTCCCCCCATTGGATTCACCTGTCCACCATTGGCTGGAATAGCTGGTACTCAAATCAGTTCTTCGGCTGGGCCATAGATTGCTGATATCCTGTCCATATTTTGCAGTAATTGCCAGCTCTGTGATCTCATCGCGCCCTCCTGCTTCTACATAAATATAGGAACCATTTCCCTGACCAACATATTCATAACGTCCCCAAATGATGCCTACATAGTTATAATCACCATTTCCCAAACCGACATACTGATATCCGGCTTCTGCATATTCTTGATAGAATTTTACTTCATAGATGTTACGATCATAATAAACATGTACAACTGTTGTTCCATCATTTTTTATCCGTTGTTGCACAATCTGTCTACCTTCATCAGTACTTAATGAAAAGCCTGCATATTTGTCACTTTCAGCAGTGACATTGGTCATGGTTCCCACTGTTCCCTGTCTGATTTCACTATCCGCTAGGGAATATCCTTCATCATCCGCATTTTCCTGCCAATAGATAATCCGGTAATTTACTTCTCCCGGAATCCACTTAGCATACAGAGTTATACTTTCCTGCAGCGTACTTCCAAATTCAAATCTATTCTCACAGGAGCTGTCCGTAAACCAACCGGAAAATTCATATCCTGTATATGTCGGTGCGTCAGGTTCTACTGTTTTTTCTCCGGTCCGTACATAAACCGGATCTACAACCGAACCTCCCTGAGAGTCAAAAGTCATCCAATGTACATCAACAATTACCGGATATAAAACAAGATCACTTCCATCCTGCGGAATTGTTATTTCTTCATCCGGCTTTTCTGCATTTCGTTCCACAGACCAGCCTAAAAAGGCCTTGTTATCTTCTGTCGCAAGCTGTATCTTTTCCGTTTCAACCACTGCGCCAATCTGATCATATCTCTGTGTGGCAAGAATTTTACTTGTCTCATCATTTCCTGCCTTATAAAAAACGTAATATACCTTTTCCGTATATCTGGCATACAGATTGGTCGTCCTATTCCCTTCTAACGCTCCTTCTTCTTGGCCGAAGTTCGTAAACTCAGAATCATCTTCACCAAACCATCCTTCAAAGATATACCCGTTTCTTTCCGGTGTTTCAGGTACATTCAAAGTCTCCCCGGCAGAAAGGATCTGCTTATTCCATTCTTCCTGTTCCCCATCTCCATTTGCGTCTGCATAGAACACATATGTATGCGTAAAGTGCTCATCCTCGTCGCCTGGCGTAGTTACCACATAAACGGAAAAACTGTTCGCATCAAATACCACCGCGTTATTTTCGGTCTGTACGGAAGATACCTCTTCCGGTGATGCGCTTTCGTTTTCCATGTGATAAACAGATACTTCTTCGCTTTGCTGCAGAGCTTCGCGCACTGCTGTGTTCTCAATCTTTACCTGAATCGCGCCATCCCGCGGCTGATATACCTCACCTTCCGGATCAAAGATCGTAATATCATATGCTGCCAGCACGACTTCATCATCAATCTGGACGTTCACCGGATAGGCTTTTACTTTTGCCCCCTCCGGCATAACTCCTTTCAACGTAATCGTAGTCCCTGAGGCATTTCTTGAATAAGAAGAATTCTCAAAGACCTCTGCAGCCAGAGTCTGTTTCTTCAGAACCATCTCTGCTTTGGTTTCTCCCAAAGTAGTCTCTTCCGTCAAAGTCTCCGTCTCCATTTCGGTAGTCTCCTCCGTCAGAGTTTCGGTCTCCTCCTCCGTCGTTTCTTCCGTTGCATCCTCAGTTGTTTCCTCGCTCTCAGAAGCAGTCTCGGTCGTACCTTCTGTCGTGCTTTCGGTCTCCGTACTGCTTTCTGTCGGTGCAGAACTGCTTTCCAGCACAGAACTTTCCGCAGTACTGCTCTCTGTGGATGAAGGCTCCTGCTTGTCCGTCTCACCAGATCCACCGTTCTCTCCGCTGCCGCCGTTTCCGGTCTGCCCTTCCGGCTCGGCAGGCTGTTCTTCGCTGACCGGTTCACTTGGCGCTTCATTGTTCTGGTCCGAAACTGCCGATCCCGCGCTCTGCGTTGCAGGCTGAGACTGTGTTTCCACAGCAGTCTCCTGCGCAGTACTCTCCGCCAGCACGGTCAGCCTTCCGGTTCCTGCTGCCGACATCACCAGAGCAAACGCCAATAGGAACGCCATGATTTTTCTTACTCTTCTCCGCATTTTCCCTACTCCATTCCTCTCTGTTTACGTTTCCTTTTCCGTCCGTTCCCTGCACAGGCCGTCTACCTCATAATGTTTATTATGCGGTCCGGCCGCTCCCTGAAAGCTATCAGACAGAGAGGCTGCAGGCACTTTTCTTTTCGTCAGACGCTCCTATGGAAGCATTCTGACGTAAAACCGAAAATTCTGCGCATAATAAAAAAGACCACGGGCGGCCATTCCCGATGGTCTTGTTGTCATGCGCAGAATTTTCGGTTGTTTTCCATCGCTTCCCTTTTCAGAATACTTTTTTCTGCTTTTTGAGCTGTTTTTTCATTTTCCCGTATAATTTCTGCGGATCTGGAGCCATTTTTGGCCCGGAGAGAGATTGACATTTGCCTGCAGTGCGAGTATAATTTTTTCAAGTTCAGCGATATGTACTTTCCGGTTACCGCATAATAAACATTATGCGGTCTTTTTTTCATCCAGAAGAAGGCCGAGCCTCTCAATCTGCCGTGCCTGCTCCTTTCCGCTCGACATCGTATAGATCCTCGTCGTGTTGATGCTCGAATGTCCCAGCAGATCGGCCAGGTGCGTGATATCTTTCTCCATCTCGTAGTAGGTGCACGCAAACAGATGCCTCAGGTTATGCGGGAAGATCTTCCCCTTCTCCACTCCCGCTTCCGCGCTGAGCTTCTTCATCTCATGCAGGATGTTGCTCCGGTCCATGGGGCGGCCGCTTCTGGTCACAAAGATGCTTCCTGTTCTGATCCCCTTCTGCACTGCGTAGCCAAGAAGGCTCTCACACAGCGCTGGCGGCAGCAACACCGTCCGTGTCTTTCCCTTCAGGCGCACCACCGCACTCCCGCGTTTTGCCGCCTCCACCGTGATGAACGGCAGCTCACTGATCCGGATTCCTGTAGCGCAGAGGGTCTGCATCAGATAGCTCAGCCTCTTTTTTCCCAATCTTTCGGCCGCATCCACAAGGTGAAAATATTCTTCCCTGGAAAGCTCCTTCTCCTGACTGCGGAATGCCTCCCTCTGCACCCGCACCAGCTTTACCAGGCAGTCGTACCAGCCCTGTTCTTTAAAAAAACGGTTCAGGGCGGCAAGCATGGAATTCACGCTGCTGACTGCATAGCGCTCCAGAAGCCTTTCCTTATAGCCGATCACGATCGTCTTGTTCACTGCGCCCGACTTTCCCAGCCAGTGAAGAAAGGCGCGCAGGTCACGCCCGTATTTGTCTATCGTTCTTTTGCTTTTTTCTTCCTCCGCCAGCTTCTGCCGGAACTGCTCCAGCTGTGTCTCATTCATGAAATGGTCCATTCTTCCCTCTCTCCTTCCTTCCGGGTTATTGTTATTGGAATGCCCGGCTCCGCATTTTTTATACATGATCATAAAAAGTATACAACTTTTTCCTTTCCGGACATATCAGGCATGTGAAAAAATTCATTGCCCTTTCCGCACACATGGGCTATCATGAAAGAGAAAACTTATGAAAGGGGATTTTTTATGAAACTGAATTCCAGACGGACCATTTTGGTCGGACTTGCCTTTCTGTCCATCAGCGCCTTCTGGCAGCTCTATGACAGTCTGATCCCGCTGATCCTGAAAAACACCTTCCAGGTCAGCGATACCATTTCCGGCGGGATCATGGCCATTGACAACGTGCTCGCCGTCTTCATGCTTCCTGTATTCGGCAGCCTTTCCGACCGGGTGCATACCAGGATCGGACGGCGGATGCCTTTCATCCTGTGTGGGACAGCAGCAGCCGTCATTGCCATGCTTTTTCTGCCTTTCGCAGACAACATCGGGTCGCTCGCCTTGTTCATAACTGCGCTGCTCGTGACGCTCGTCTCCATGGGAAGCTACCGTTCCCCGGCGGTGTCACTGATGCCTGACGTGACGCCGAAACCGCTCCGTTCCAAAGCCAACGCCATCATCAACCTGATGGGAGCGGTAGGCGGCGTGGTCTCCCTGCTCCTGATCTCTGCCCTCGTTCCCAAAGAAGGAAAGCCGGATTATTTTCCCATCTTCCTCATCGTGGCGGCGGTCATGGTGGGATCCGTCCTTCTTTTATTATGGAAGATCCGGGAAAATCCCCTGCGCGCGGAGAGGGAAAAGATTGATGCCGCTCTGCAGGAGGAAGGGATAGAAGAAAAGGAAGAAGAAAAAACGGACGGCCCCAAAACCGCCCTCGATCCTGATGTGCGAAAGAGCCTGATCCTCATCCTGATCTCCGTATCCTGCTGGTTCATGGGCTATAATGCGGTGACCACCGCATTTTCCCGGTACGCGCAGATTCACTGGGGCATCCAGGGCGGAGGCTTCGCCAACTGCCTTCTGATCGCCACTGCGGCCGCCATCCTCTCCTATATCCCGGTGGGCTCCATCGCCTCCAGGGTGGGGAGAAAAAAGACGATCCTGGGCGGCGTGATCCTTCTGGCCTCCATGTTCGCGCTGGGCGCGACGGTAAAGGAATATCACGTATGGATCAACGGCCTTTTCGCCCTGGTCGGCGTGGCATGGGCTGCCATCAACGTCAATTCCTATCCCATGGTGGTTGAAATGAGCAAGGGCAGCGATATCGGGAAATTCACCGGCTTCTACTACACCTTTTCCATGGCGGCGCAGATCGTCACCCCGATCCTGTCCGGCTTCCTTCTGGAGCATGTGGGGTATTTCATCCTGTTCCCCTATGCCGCGCTTTTCGTCATCATCGCCTTCTTCACCATGCTGTTCGTCCGGCATGGAGACAGTAAGCCCCTACCGAAAAAGAGCAGGCTGGAAGCCTTCGACGTGGAGGACTGATCGTTCCGAAAAAAAGCCGCCTGCAGACAATAGAACGGAGCTTTTCAACGCTCCGAAATGGAGATTATCATGAAAGAAAAGAAAGACAAAAAAATATCCCCAAAGCAGGTCGCCGCGATGGTCTGCATCGTACTTCTTGTGGGGATGTATGTCGCCACCCTGATCGTGGCGCTCCTGGATTTTCCCGGATCGGACAGGCTCTTTCAAGCATGCCTGGTCGCCACCATCGGCCTGCCGATCCTTCTGTGGATCTATATCTGGCTTTACCAGAAGGTGAAAGAAAAAAAGGACGGACAGCAGTGAAGTTCCCTCCTGCCGTCCGCCTTCTGTCTGTTTTCCGCTTCTACTCCACCCCCAGCGCCCGCAGTTCCTCCTTCGCCTGTTCCACGTTCCGGAACAGGATGGTATGGATCCCAAACTGCGCCGCGGCGTCCAGGTTCTTCTGAATATCGTCAAGAAAGACACATTCCTCCGGCTTCAGGCCGTATCTGTCGATCAGCAGCCGGTAGATCGCCGGGTCGGGTTTGATCACTCCGTCCCGGTAGGACAGGATGCCGCCATCCACATATTCCAGGAAATCAAGCGCGTCCGGATTGTCCTTCGCCACCTTATCGGAGAAGTTGGACAGTACCAGCACCTGATAGCCCTTTGCCTTCAGCTCCCTGATCCAGGGGATCGCGTAGTCCGCCTTCGTCAGGATGCCGTGCAGGTTTGCAAAAATCTGCCGGATCTCCTTTTCCACGGACGGATCGTTGCGGATGAAGCCGGCGAGCATCTCCTCATCGGTGAGCTGCCCTCTGTCAAATTCATTCCAGAAGGGGCTGTCCATGGTGGCTTTTCCCACTTTTTCTTCCGTTTGGGCGTCAAATCCAAAGCTTTTCAGAAAATTTTTCCAGCCGAACACCGTCAGCACATTTCCAATATCAAAAATAATCGTATGAATCATTTTCGTTCCTTTCCGGCAGATCCTTTTTCCGGATCAGCTCCAGCATCCTTTCCGCCGCTGCGGAGGGCTGCTCTCCGTCCGCAGTCACCACGCAGAAATGGCGTTTGGGGATCATCTTGTTGAAACGCAGCTCAAACAGTGTCCCTTCCTCCAGCTCTTTTCCGGCAAAATCCCGCACCACGTTCCCGACGCCCAGGGAGCGGAGCGCGAACTGGACGATCATGTCGCTGGTGGCGAGCTCAAATTCCGGCGTCACCTGTACCCTGTTTTCTTCCAGGAAGCGGTCCATGCAGCTCCGGGTGCTGGTGTTTTTCTCCAGCAGGATGAGCGGCAGCTTCTCCAGTTCCTTCAGGTCCAGCATTCTGTTTTTATACTGGATGAAACGCCTTCCCGCCACAAAAATATCCTCGATCTGCCGCACTTCTTCCGCCTGCAGCCCTTCACCGTCAAAGGGCGTGCTCACCACGCCGAAGTCGATCTTTCCGCTTCTGAGGGAGGCGAGGGTTTCCGGTGTGGGCGCGTTGCTCACCACGATGCGGATCCGGGGGCAAAGCTCATGGAAGCGTTCCAGATAGGGCAGAAGGAAAAAGCGGAGCGTCATGTCAGACGCTCCGATGTGGATCTCTCCCAGTTCCAGATTCATCATCTGCTTCAGTTTTCTCTCTCCCAGCTCGATCTGTTCGTAGCCCTTTTCCACATAGGCATATAAAAGCTCCCCTTCCTTCGTGAGCTTCACGCCCCTGGCGCTGCGCACGAACAGCTTCGCGCCCACAGCCGTCTCCAGAAGCCGGATGGACTGGCTCACCGCAGGCTGGCTGATGGAAAGCTCCTTTGCCGCAAGGGTGAGGGAGCCGCAGCGCGCCACGTGGCAGAACACCTTGTAATATTCCAGATTCTGAACCATGTTTTCCTCCCTGCCGGAGCGCCGCAGAGCGGCTCCGGGATATCCTTACTTCTTCAGCGGGCTTTCCCGGTAGATGATATCGTTCCTGCCGGGGCCGTTGCTGATCATGGTGATGGGATAGCCGATGTGCTGCTCCACGAACTCCACGTACTTCCGGCAGTTCTCCGGGAGGTCTTCATAGTTTTTTATCCCGCGGATCTCGCATTTCCAGCCGGGCAGCTTTTCCAGGACGGGTTTTGCCTTCTCCAGCTTCCAGGTGACCGGGAACTGATCCGTCACCTCCCCGTCAATCTCATATCCCACGCAGACCGGGATCTCATCCAGATAGCCAAGCACATCCAGCACCGTAAAGGCGACGTCCGTGGTCCCCTGCAGGCGGCAGCCGTATTTGGAGGCCACACAGTCAAACCAGCCCATCCGGCGCGGGCGTCCCGTGGTCGCACCGTACTCTCCGCCGTCTCCGCCGCGATGTCTCAGCTCATCCGCTTCTTCACCGAAGATCTCGGACACGAACGCCCCTGCTCCCACTGCGGAGGAATATGCCTTGCAGACGGTCACCACCTGTCTGATCTCATAGGGCGGGATCCCCGCTCCCACCGCGCCGTAAGCCGCCAGCGTGGAAGAAGAAGTCACCATGGGATAAATGCCGTGGTCCGGATCCTTCAGGGTGCCGAGCTGGCCCTCCAGCAGGATGTTCTTTCCTTCCTTCAGCGCCTCATCCAGGAAACGGGAGGTATCACACACATAGGGAGCGATCATTTCCTTATATTCCATCATCGTTTTGTACAGCTCATCCACATCAAGCAGCGGCTTGTGGTACAGATGCTCCAGCAGCACGTTTTTGGTCACGCATACGCTTTTCAGCTTATCCATGAGCCCTTCCTCGTCGAACAGCTCGCAGACCTGAAAACCGATCTTGGCATATTTATCCGAATAAAACGGCGCGATCCCGGATTTCGTGGAACCGAAGGATTTTCCGCCCAGCCGCTCCTCCTCGTACTGGTCGAACAGGATGTGATAGGGCATCACCACCTGTGCCCGGTCGGACACCAGGATCTTAGGCATGGGAACGCCCCGGTCCGTAAGAGATTTGATCTCATTGATCAGGATCGGGATATTGAGCGCGACGCCGTTTCCGATGATGCTGGTGGTATGTCCGTAAAAAACGCCGGACGGAAGGGTATGCAGCGCGAACTTTCCGTAATCGTTCACGATCGTGTGTCCCGCGTTCGCTCCGCCCTGAAAACGGATGACGATATCGGCTTCCCGGGCAAGCATATCCGTGATCTTGCCTTTTCCCTCATCTCCCCAGTTTGCTCCAACAACCGCTTTAACCATTTCTTCCTCTTTTCCTGCCGCGCCAGCGGCATTTCAAAACCTTAAAAAAGCGGGTTTCTTATGTAAAAAACCCGCTTTCCCTGTCTTTTACTTTATGATTATACACTATATCATATCATAAGTAAAATCAATATTTATTATGTTAAAAATAAGCAAAAGTTATAGTGCTGGACTCTCACGTCAACATATCAGCCATTCATATCCCTTCCTGCAGTCGAGAATGTAATCCACATAAACTGTGTCGTCGCGGATCTGATAAAGAATCAGATACCATTTTTCCACAAACATTTTGTGATATTTATTTGGAGGCATACAGGGTTCATTGAAAAAAGGGTAACGCAGGGGCGTCTGCGAAAGAGAACGCAGGGCAGACATGATCTGCTTCTTTTTGGCCGCCGCTGCCTCTCTGTTCACCTGGGCCATAAACCGGATATGCGTCCCCAGCCTCCTTTTGGCTCTGTCTGAGACGATCACCTGGTATCTTTGTTCTTCTTCCATATTTTATCCCTCTGTGATCATCTCATCCAGATACCGGTCCAGTTCATCCAGGGTACAGCCCTTTCTTCCTGCAAGCCTTTCTTCTTCCACTGCCAAAAGTTCCTCACGGAGTCTGAGCATCTGCTCCCTGCGGTTATAGGTTTCAATATCCATCACCACAAGATCGCCTTCTCCGTTTTTGGTAAGAAATACAGGTTCTGCAGTTTTCCGGCACATTTCGGCAATCTCATTGTAGTTCTGGCGGATTGCCGCTGACGGACGGATATTCATAACGCGTCAGCTCCTTTCTTATAGACATATTCTAATCTTATTATAGATAAATTATGCCATAAAATCAATCTTTTTAAACATTGATCTCCGCCTTCACGCCGAGAAGCTCTTTATTTTCCTCCAGCACCGGTCCGATCACGTCCTTCAGGAAGCGTTCCACCTGCCGGGGGGCGCAGCCCACATAACGGGCAGGGTCCATGGTCGCCTCAAGTTCCTCCTCCGAGGTCATGAACATGGGCTCCTGTGCGATCAGGGAGAGCAGGTTGTTGTCCAGGCCCTCTTCCTTGACGCGTTTTCCGGCTTCCATGGAAAGCTCGCGGATCCGCTCATGCAGCTCCTGGCGGTCTCCGCCCTTTTTCACCGCATCCATCATGATGTTCTCCGTCGCCATGAATGGCAGCTCGCTCATCAGATGTTTTCTGATCACCTTGGGGTAGACCACCAGGCCGTCCACCACGTTCAGGCACAGATCCAGGATGCCGTCTATCGCGAGGAAGCCCTCCGGGATGCTCAGACGCTTGTTGGCGGAATCGTCCAGCGTGCGTTCAAACCACTGGGTCGCGGAGGTGATCGCCGGATTGAGGGCGTCCGTGATCACATAGCGGGACAGAGATGCGATCCGCTCACTGCGCATGGGATTTCTCTTATATGCCATGGCGGAGGAACCGATCTGGCTCTTTTCAAAAGGCTCCTCCACCTCCTTCAGATGCTGCAGCAGGCGGATATCATTTGACATCTTAGTAGCGCTGGCCGCGATGCCTGCAAGCACGTTCAATACTCTGGTGTCCACCTTGCGGGAATAGGTCTGGCCGGATACCGGGTAGCAGGAAGAAAAGCCCATCTTCTCCGCGATCATGGGGTCCAGCGCGTTCACCTTATCCATGTCCCCGTCAAACAGCTCGAGAAAAGAAGCCTGGGTGCCGGTGGTCCCCTTGGAGCCGAGCAGCTTCATGGTGGAGATCACATAGTCCAGATCCTCCAGATCCATATAAAACTCCTGCATCCACAGCGTGGCACGCTTTCCCACTGTAGTGGGCTGGGCGGGCTGGAAGTGGGTGAAGGCAAGCGTGGGGAGGTCCTTATAGCGGTCCGCGAAGGAGGAAAGCTCGGAAAGCACGTTCACCAGCTTCTTTTTCACCAGCTTCAGCGCCTCCGTCATGATGATGAGATCTGTATTGTCGCCCACGTAACAGGAGGTGGCTCCCAGATGAATGATGCCCTTCGCTTTGGGGCACTGCACGCCATAGGCGTAGACATGGCTCATCACATCGTGGCGCACTTCCTTTTCCCGGGCTTTCGCCACATCATAGTTGATGTCATCCGCATGGGCCTTCATTTCTTCGATCTGCTCGTCCGTGATGGGAAGCCCCAGCTCCTTCTCCGTCTCCGCCAGCGCGATCCACAGCCTTCTCCAGGTGCGGAATTTCTTGTCAGGTGAAAAAAGATACTGCATTTCCTTACTCGCATACCGCTCCGAAAGCGGGCTCACATATCTGTCTGTATTGCTCATGATCTTTCCTTTCCCATATCATGGCGCCGCCATCGGCGCGGTCTTTTTATTGGTCAAATTCTCCGCGGATATCCTCCTTAGGCGGATCGACGGGATATTTCCCAGTGAAGCACCCCTTACAGATTCCCAGGCCTCCAGCCATCTCCTCAAGCCGTTCGG
Source organism: Candidatus Eisenbergiella merdipullorum (assembly GCA_019118445.1). GTDB lineage: Bacteria > Bacillota > Clostridia > Lachnospirales > Lachnospiraceae > Eisenbergiella > Eisenbergiella merdipullorum. The sequence continues at coordinate 34,428 of DWYY01000045.1, forward strand.
TACGCAGATAAGCCAGGGAATCCGCCCCGATGACCGCACGGATTTCCTCAATGCTCCGGTTGTAAGCAATGAGCTGCTCTCTGGCGGGCACATCCGTGCCGAAATAGCAGGGCCACAGAAACGGAGGAGAGCTGACGCGCATGTGGACCTCTTTGGCTCCTGCATCCCGCAGCATGCGCACGATCCGGTCCGATGTAGTTCCCCGCACGATAGAATCGTCGATCATGATGACCCGCTTGCCGCAGACCGCTTCCCGCAGCACATTTAGTTTGACCTGGACGCTGTTTTCCCGGTTCTTCTGTCCGGGCTTGATGAAAGTCCTTCCGATATAGGCGTTCTTGACAAAGGCGGTCCCGTATGGGATTCCCGACTGCATGGCATAACCCATCGCCGCACAGTTCCCGGATTCCGGCACGCCCACCACCAGGTCCGCGTCCACCGGAGAATCCATAGCAAGGAACCGGCCTGCCTGGATCCGGGCCTGATAAACGCTCACGCCGTCAAAATAACTGTCCGGACGCGCAAAATAGATGTATTCAAACACGCATCTGGCATGATCCTTTTCCGGAAGGCACAGGCTGGTATCGGATACGATCCCCTTCTCCGGCGTGATCGTCACCACCTCTCCCGGCAGCACGTCCCGCACATACTGCGCGCCCACCGTGTCCAGGGCGCAGGTTTCCGACGCCAGGATATACGCGTTGTCCCTCTTTCCGATGCAGAGAGGGCGGAAGCCGTAAGGGTCCCTCGCCCCGATCAGCTTTCTGGGAGACATGATGACCAGGGAATAGGCGCCCTGAATCTTCTTCATGGCGCGGCTGACCGCCGCCTCCACGGAACCGCAGTTCAGCCGCTCCCTGGCGATATGGTAGGCGATCACCTCGGAGTCGATGGTGGTCTGGAAGATCGCTCCCGTATACTCCAGCTCCCTGCGAAGCTCCGGCGCGTTCACCAGGTTTCCGTTGTGCGCCAGCGCCAGCGTCCCCTTCACATAGTTTAAGACGAGCGGCTGGGCGTTTTCCCTGGTGCTGCTGCCCGCTGTGGAATACCGCACATGGCCGACGCCGATATCCCCTTTCAGCTTTTCCAGATTTTCCTTATGAAAAGCCTCGTTGACAAGTCCCATCTCCCGCAAGGAGGCTACCTTTCCCTTAGGCCCCGCGGTGTCGCTCACCGCGATGCCGCAGCTTTCCTGCCCTCTGTGCTGCAGGGCGAGCAGGCCGTAATAGATCGTCCCTGCCACATCCGCGCCGCCGAAATCATATATTCCAAAGACGCCGCATTCTTCCCTCAGTCTGTCTTCGTCCCTCTCCAGATAAATATTATTTTCCGTCATCGCTTTTCTCTTTCTATTGCCGCATGCCGCCCGCTGTTTTGCGTCGTCTTCTTCTGCCGTCTTCTTCCACGTACAAACCGCCGCGGGATTCCCGCGGCGGTCATTTCTATCATGAACCGAAAAGGCCCCTTTTCATACGGCATCCGTCATCATGCCGGGCAGCCACGCAGGCTGGATATACAGTTTGATCGGGCTGCTTTGCCTTTTTCTTACAGGCCGAGTCTGTGAAACACTTCATTATAGGCCTCTTCCACATTGCCGAGATCACGGCGGAAGCGGTCTTTGTCCAGCTTCTCATTGGTATGCACATCCCACAGACGGCAGGTATCCGGGCTGATCTCATCTGCCAGGATGATCTGTCCATGGTAGCGGCCAAACTCGATCTTGAAGTCAATGAGTTTGATATCTGCCTGAAGGAAATATGCCTTCAGCACATCGTTCACCTTGAACGCATACTTTTTGATCGTATCGATCTCATCCCAGGTGGCAAGCTTCATGGCAACCGCAAAATAGGAATTGATCAGCGGATCGCCCAACTCGTCGTTTTTATAGCTGAACTCGATCGTAGGCTCGTCGAAGGGCGTTCCCTCCGGCACTCCCAGTCTCTTGGAAAAGCTTCCCGCAGCTACGTTCCGGATGATGACCTCGAGCGGCACGATGTCCACCTTCTTCACGGCCGTCTCCCGGTCTGAAAGCTCTTTGATGAAATGGGTAGGAACCCCTTCTTTTTCCAGAAGCTGATCCACACGGTTGCTCATCTTATTGTTGATGACGCCCTTCCCGACGATGGTTCCCCTTTTCTCTCCGTTGAACGCCGTCGCATCGTCCTTATAATCCACGATCAGCACGTCGGGATCATCCGTCTTGAATACCTTCTTTGCCTTGCCTTCGTAGAGCTGTTCCAGTTTTTCCATTCGATACCTGTCCTTTCTCTTCATCTGTGAAAGCTGTCTGATGCCGTCCATTCCTGTGGAAAGGACGCATTTGCAAAATCAGTATAACGCACCGTTAAATAGAAATCAAGAATTTTCCCTACTCCTCCGCCGCATAATCCTGATAGGCTTCCATGAGCCGTCCCGTCTCCTGCTGCATCAGGCGGCCGCACTGTTCTTCCTCTCCGGCGAAAAAGGCGCTCCGGATGGAGGCGATGCGGGAGCTGTTGCGGGCGTCCGTCCAGGCTTCCTTTCTCGCCGTCACCTGCTCTTCCAGCTTCAGGGATGCCTCATAATATTCCCCGTGCTCCGTCAGGAATGCCAGATACTCCTGTTCGGAAAGCCGCATCCTTTTGGCTGCGAGGAAGACAAGAAGGCTTTCCTGCGCCCCGGCAAGGCGGTATGCCTTTTCAAAAGAATCCGCCGCCTTCCGGAACAGAAAGAGGCCGGCCTGCGCCACTCCCAGGTTATGCCAGATCTTTCCTTCAAAGGAAGGGATCAGGTTCTCCTTCTGTGCCAGCATGCTGCGGTATTCCCGGATCGCCATGGCAAAGCGGCGGTTCTCAAGGAAATAGTCCGCCCTCGCCTTCTGCTTTTCCGGCAGCGACACATCGGCGCTCAGCCGGATGAGCTGCTGCGTGTCCCGAATCTCCTTTTCACTGCAGATACCCACGTATTCCAGGATCTGAGGCACTATCGTTTCCGGCTTTTCCTTTCCCTTGATGAGCGCGCGCAGCCTAGCGGCGAGCTCCGGCAGGGCGCACTGCTCCCCGATCCAGTCGGCGAGCGCTTTGGTAAAAAAGGACGCGTCCACCAGTCCGGCGTTTTCCCTAAAGAAAAAACACAGCTCCTCAATGCAGAAAACACGAGTCCTCGTCTTTTCAAATGTATATGGAATTTTCGCATATTGCCCGAGGCATAATACCGCTTTTCCCATCGTTTCCTTCCTTTCAGTCCTCCAGCATGTGCACCAGCGGAAAGCTCTCTTCCCAGGCCAGCCCGGAAGAAGGATAAAAGTCCCCGAAGCCTTTATCCTCCATCCTAAGCTTCACCGTCTCCTCATCCGGGCAGGAGGCTGTCAGATGTATCCGGGTGGTGTGCGGCGGCCTGTCCGGTATTCCGTCCAGAGTCACGATGACCTCTCTGGCTTTCCGGCCGCTCACCGGGGTCAGGCGCAGAGAAAAGGTGCGGTCCGCATCCAGCAGGAAATCACATTCCCCTCTCGCGTCAAACCAGTTCATTCCCGCGTCCAGAAGGGCGAAATAGGCTTCTTCTCCCCGCCGCATGGCCTCCAGCCCGAGATTCACCTTCAGCATATCGCCGCCCAGATAGACGTATTCCCTGGCAGCGGTTCCCTGACTGGGACTTTTTGCCTTTCCGCCATAGCAGGCTCCCTTGCTGTAGAGGTTGTTGCCCTGAAATACGCGGCGGTTCCGGCAAAGCAGGGAAAGGGACTTTCTGTACCAGTCTCCCCCAAATCCGTCCCCGATCAGATAAATGGTATCGATGATCTTTCCCGCCGAAAGCTGCTGGAACGAGGACGCAAACGCTTCATCCAGTTTCTCTTTTCTCTCCTCCGACAGCTCCGCTTCCTGCCCGCCGTCCCCTGGAATGCTCTGTTCCATCGCGGGAAGCCTCCGCTCCACCGCAGGGTGTTCTTCCTCACGGACCGTCACAGTCACGGGCCTGGTGTGAGGATCGGCTTCGAACATCAAGGTCTTCAGCGTCCGTCCGCTGAAATCGCAGACCAGGCACAGATGTCTCCACAGTTCTTCCGGCTGATTGATATTATAGTAAAAAAAGCTTTCAGCCCTGCTCTGGCAGGACACCCTTTCCGGCGGAAGGGAGAGCAGGAACGCGATCCTTTCCACCATTTCCAGCGCCTGCCTGTCCACTTTTTCAAGGGTGAACATAAAAAATTCCGCCTTTTCCGGCCGCAGGAGCCCGCCCAGCAGGGAAAGGCTCCGTTTGATGAAAAGCGCGAGAAGCGCCGTCGCCTCAAAGATCTCTCCGCCCGCCTCCACCTTTTCCTGGGACAGCGCGCGCGAAAGGAGCCGGTCAACCAGCACGCCTTCCTGACTTCCTGCCGTCTCCAGCGCCTCTTTTCCGTAGGTCCATACATCCCGGTCCGTCCTGCGGCACAAAACAGCGGGGATCATGGAGTCCTCCCCGCCGTTTTGTGCGGGAAGGGTCTCCGGTTTCTTTTCTCCGGGGAGCCAGTAACTGATCTGCGCGAACCTGTCGTCCAGGTCCATTCCCAGGATGCCGCCCTGTATTCCCTTTTTTTCCGAATTTCCCAGAAACATTTTTCCCTCCATTATCTGGACGGATCCGTTTTTATGGGTTCAAACAGCCCATCCGTCATCCACTCCGTCATCAGATACTGCTCCAGAAGCTCCTGCGATTCTCCTTTTTCCCCGATCAGCCAGTGGGAGATCACGTCGTTTAAAAGACCGTAACGGGTCCCCTTCACCAGCAGGTTTTCTTCCGCCTTCAGTTCTCCCTCATCCAGCCGCGCATCTCCCATTTCCGAAAAGGTTTCCGTAATATAATACTGCAGGCTCTCGCCCGCAAACAGGACGAACTGCGCGGAATAGATGCCCGCGTAGACATGCTGCATCTGCATGACGCGCATCGGCCCATGGCCTGCCTCCGGCGCTGACGGCCGCTCGATCCGGTAATGGATGGAAACCGGGTGTTCCCCGCTTCCCTTATAGACTACCATGGTCTTATCGAGCATCATCTCCGCGCCGTCCAGGATATCCGCGTACTCCTGGAACAGCGGGAGCTTCATCCCGGCGTTTATCAGCCTTTCCCCGAGCCTGCGGATCATGCCGTCCGTCTCCTCGTTCCTTTCTTCCCGGTGCCTGGAATAATACTCCAGATAGGCGAGGGCGCACATGTCCGTGAGCGCTTCTCCGCCGGCTTCCACCCTGGCGATATCCCTCAGCACGTAAGGAGCCATTTCTTCCCCTTCCATTAAGAAGAGGCCGCTTGCGCGGTGCAGAAAGGCTTCCTCCAGGTCCGTCCTCCCTCCTTCGCCCACATAACGCCGCAGGAGCCCGGTGCGCTTCATCACATCATCCCCGGTGAAAAGGAGCTGGATCAGCAGCCTTTCCGTCAGCCGGTAGGTATCCACCGCGAAATCATCCGCCGCTTTTCTGATCTGAAGCAGTTCCCCGCTGCTGCCCTCATAATGCTCCGCCAGCCAGGACAGGATGTAGCTGTCATATTTCCCCCGGAAAAAGGCGCTGCAGGCGATTGCCATCAGACGTTCCTCCCCCTCATGCTGCCCGCTTTCCAGCAGCCTGCTGGAAAGACGCAGGAGGATTTCCGCGGGTTCCTTCTCCAGATCCAGCCCTGCCAGCCATTCATATGCTTTTTCATAGAAGGAACGCAGCACCAGAAATCCCACCGTCTCATAAACCTCCGGGGTTTCCGTCTGCGGCCGCTCCATTTCCTGCAGGAGCAGGTCCAACTCCTCCATATTGTCATGCTCATAATAATACCGGAGCAGGGCCATGCGGACCGCCCGGGCTAAGGCGGGCAGGATTTCCTGCCGCCCGGCAAGATACCGCAGCCTGGAAGCGTTGTTTTTCGTAACGTTGATCTTTCCTTTCCGTATCTCGCAGAAATACAGGTCGCAGCCAAGCACCCCTTCTGAAAAGGGGGCGATCTGCTTCATGCACAGGGCGGGATTCATCAGACGGGTCAGCGTATGCGCCCTCCCGGCCGAATAGCGGTTATGCTCTTCATCCTCCAGGAAGATCTCATAGTCCCGGTCGTAGATCTCCACATAGGCACGGCCGTTTTCCACCGGCCAGGTCTGTTCGCCCCGCAGCTTTGCGTGGACCACTACCGCCTGCCGGATATCCTCCCCTTCGCAGTCGAGCTGCTGGAGAAAAAGCACCTGCGCCAGCGCCCGGCAGTTATCCTTCGTCAGCATCCCATCTTCCAGCACACTCTGATACAGACAGGCAAGGTCGCGGCTCATCCTGCCGCGGTAGAGCTGCTGCAGGAGGAACCGCTCCATCTGCCCTCTGTAAGTCTGATAAAGCTCCGGAAATTCATCCCTGTGCTTCTGCACATAGGCATACAGATAGGCGCAGCGGTCCTGATCCAGGTTGCTCTGATAGGCAAAATACATCAGCGCGGCGCGTGGGATCTCCGTTTCCTGCTCCAGATCCACAGAAAGCATGAAATACTCATACAGCCTGGTCACGCGCAGATCCTGTTCCACGCCCAGCCGATACCATTCCAGCCACTCCGGCCCGGCCTTGTTTCCCTTGATCAGAAGGGAGCAGATGGCCTGCAGCAGGGAGGCGTCCGGCCTCTTTTCATAACAGAGGCGGAGCGTGTCGAACAGGGACCTGCTGAAATATTTTTCCTTTTCCGCCAGATATGCCAGATGTCCGGCCAAGTCCGGCGAAATGATGCCGCAGCGCGCCCCGTAGTGCAGCACCTGCCGTTCAAACGCGCCAAGCTTCATGATGAGCGTGGGGCTGAAATTCAGAAGCTGCACCGCCTCCAGATAGAGCACAGGACTGATGGCGCCATGCTCAAACTGATCCTCCAGAAACAGCCACTTGCGCGATGCGCTTCTCTGAAGCGCCGGGGAAAGATAAAGCTGAAGCCATGCGATCCGCCAGCTTTCCCGGTTCGCCCTGTGCGCTTCTTCCACATTCATGGCGACCTTAGCCGTGTATCTCTCGTCCCGCTGATACAGGCTGGACAGATACAGATAATAACAGTACAGCTCCGCTCCGTCTGCCCGTGCCGTCACCGCGGTCTGCTTCAGGATCCTTCCCGCCTCTTCAAAGCGTTCCTCCGTGATCAGAAGATGGGCCTGATACAGCTTCACCTCCGGCGCTCTGTCGTTAAGGCGGTGCAGCCGTTCCACCACCTCAGCCGTCCGCGCCTGCCACTGCACCGTGTTCAGCCGCTTCATCTTCAGCTCCTGATACAGCTTTATAAGCTCTGCCGTCATCCGCTTCCATTCCCTGCGCCTTCCGTCGTTTCGGGATGGGGATGGCCTTTCCGTGATCACGGCCACCGTGATCTCCAGGCAGTCCGTCTCCTGCCCGTCCTGCGCTCTAAGAGTTCCACAGGAGGTCCGCAGGCGCAGTCTGCCGAAATTTTTCCCTCCATGCAGTCTGGAAGGGCTTACAAAGACCGGAAGACTGCACTGATTTCCCAGAAAATCCTCTTCCGAAAGCACACTTTTCTCCAAGGAAAGGAACTCTCCCTCCGCCTCCACGCGCAGCCTGGTATAGCCCCAGCCGCTCTGCTTAATTACGAACATTTCGCACAGCTGCTCTTCGTTCTGCCTGGAGCCGGAAGCGTTTACCACCAGTTCCTTCGCCGGAATAAAATATTCCACGGGCGGCTTCTTTCCAGCGGATACCAGAAATTCCTCCAGATTCTGCCCGTTTCCCGGGCTGCGGGACAGTCCCTTGTACAGGTTTCGGTACTTTCTGTCGTTTCCGGAAAGCAGCTTCACAAAAGAAGACGAATAAAACAGCTTCTCCGCCTCCTGCCAGTTCTCCCTGGCAAGCCGCACGAAGTGGAACAGACCGGAGGACTCCCCTTCCCGGTCATTCTCTGCGGCCTGTGTTTCCCGGCCGTCCGGGGATGCCAAAGGCCCTCCGCCCTGTATTTTTACATGGAAGGGAAGCTCATATTCTCCGCAGTCGGAAAGGATCACAAATCTGCCCGAACGCTCGTCCCCTTCCCGCATACCAGCGGAATCAAAACGCCAGGAGATGCTCTCCGACATTCCTGAAAAGGAAGGGGTCAAACACTCCATCCGCTCTTCCATGCACAGGACATATCCCGCCGCAGGCTTTTCGTCGCCGGAGGAAACCTCAAAAAAGCCCTCCCGGACCTCCTCCCGGTTCAGCTCCAGTTCGAGCCTCTGACCGGAAAGGGACAGAGGGCCCCTTTTTTCTTCCCAGCCATCCTGTGAAATACGCTTCATCATGTCCATCATGGCCCTCACCTCCCCTGCAATACTTTCCGGTCACAGGATGACCGGAAGCCTTGCATTTCCATCTCAAAAGCATTAATATCAGTATACAGTATAACATCACCGGCCGGGATTTCGCAACACGTTGTGAGCCTCCGGCCTACTGAAAGGGAGCGCCTGTTCATGAGCATAGGTAGCTGCGAAGCAGCGGAAAGGAGCCTTCTATGGCAGCAAATACCCCGTTTCACGGAAGTGATCTTGAAAAGATCGAACAGCTTTACGGCATTCCAAAGGAAAAGATCATAGGCTTCGGCTCCAATGTCAACCCTCTCGGGCTTTCTCCCCGGCTGAAGGAGTATCTGGCCCCCCGACTGGATGTACTCTCCTCCTACCCGGACCGGGAATATACGGGACTGAGAAAAGCGATTGCAGCCTACACGAAGGCAGATGCGGCGCACGTGCTGTGCGGCAACGGATCCACGGAACTGATCTCCGCCTGCATCCGGGCGCTTTCTCCCGAACGGGCGCTGCTGGTTTCTCCCTCCTATTCCGAATACGAAAGAGAGCTTAGGCTTGTGGGCTGTGTTCCGGACTATTTCGCCCTTTCAGAGGAAAGGGATTTCCAGCCGGATACCACAGAGCTTATCCGGCGTCTGGAAGAGACTCCATCCGTCCGGATGCTCATTCTGTGCAATCCCAATAATCCTACCTCCGGAGCTTTCAATGTTTCCGGGCTTCGGGAGCTCCTTTCCTTCTGTCAGGATGCGGGCATCCATGTGATGGTGGATGAAACCTACGCGGAATTTGCCCCGGATGTGGACTCCATTTCCGCCATCCCGCTTGCGAAGGAATTTTCCTGCCTCGTCGTTCTGCGGGGAATTTCCAAATTCTGGGCCGCTCCGGGACTGCGGCTCGGCTACGCCGTCACCTCAGACGCAGCGCTCCGGGAAACGGTCCTTTCCCGTAAGGATCCCTGGACCGTCAGCTCTCTGGCTGACCTGGCAGGACAGTTCCTGTTCTCGGATACAACATATATAGAAGAGACACGTTCGCTGATTTCTTCCGAGAGGCGGCGCATCCAGCAGGCGCTCTCCGGCCTTGCCGTCAAAACCTATCCCTGCTATGCCAATTTCATTCTCTGCCGCAACCTGAAAAAGGGCGTAAACGCCCATGTTCTGTTTGAAGCCGCAATAAGGCAGGGAATGATGATCCGGGACTGTTCCGATTTTCCGGGGCTGAACAGGGATTTCTTCCGCTTCTGCTTCCTTCTGCCCAAACAGAATGACCGTCTGCTTTCCTGTCTCTCAGAGCTTCTCGGCTGAACCGGCCGGGGAGCTTTTTTCACATTGCCGTCTGTTCTCCTGCCTTTTTATCATTCCCCTATTGACAAACAACAGATTTTGAACTATTGTATTATTGTAATAATACGTTCAGTCAGACGCAGACTGACTGCGGGTCCCGCTTAACTGCGGATCCATATTTTTAAAGAAAGGACTGATAGAATGGCATGGAACCTTGATTCTGACCGCCCCATTTACGCGCAGCTGCTGGAACGCATCCAGCGGCAGATCGTGTCAGGCTTCTACGGCCCCGGAGATAAGCTTCCAAGCGTGAGGGAGCTTGCCGCCGAGGCGAGCGTGAACCCGAACACCATGCAGAAGGCCTTTGCGGAGCTGGAACGCAGCGGCCTGATCATCACCAAACGGACCAGCGGAAGATTTGTGACGGAGGATACCCATATGATCGCACAGATTCGGACCAGTCTCGCGAAAGAAGAGATCCACAGCTTTCTGGGAAGGATGAAGGGACTGGGTTATGAAACACAGGACATCATCCATCTTCTGCAGGATGAAGAACAGACAGAGAGAGAAGAAAGGAGCGCGCAGGCATGAATGACAGAAATGAACTGGCCGTCATCACCGGTCTCACAAAAAATTACGGCCGCCATACGGCGCTTTTTCCTCTGGATCTCACCATCCCCAGAGGGCGCATCATTGGCCTGCTCGGCCCCAACGGCAGCGGCAAGACCACGCTGATCAAGCTCCTGTGCGGCCTGCTCACCCCCACCTCAGGGAAAATTTTGATCGACGGCTTCGCTCCCGGCGTGGAGACCAAAAAGCACGTTTCCTATCTGCCGGAGCGCAGCTACATGACCAGCAGCAGGAAGGTTTCCGATCTGATGGGTTATTTCAGCGATTTTTATGAGGATTTTGACCCCAAAAAGGCGTTGTCCATGCTGGACGCCCTGCACATTGACGAAGACGCCGCGATGAAATCCCTTTCCAAGGGCACGAAGGAAAAGGTCCAGCTCCTCTTCGTCATGAGCCGGAACGCGGACCTGTACATCCTGGATGAACCCATCGCCGGCGTGGACCCTGCGGCCAGGGACTATATCCTAAAGACCATCATTTCCAATTACAATGAAAACGCCAGCATACTTCTGTCCACCCATCTGATCTCAGATATCGAGACTGTGCTGGACGACGTGATCTTTTTGAAAAACGGGCAGCTCATGCTGCAGTCCTCTGTGGAGGATATCCGTTCCCGCTACGGGAAATCCGTAGACGGCTATTTCAGGGAGGTGTTTGCATGTTAAGCCGTTTGATTCGTCATGAATGGAAGGAAACCTGGCGCATTCCCGCCATTTCCTGTATCGTCATCCTCGCCCTTACGCTGGTATGCTTTATCTGCTTCAGGCGGATGCAGCCGCCTGCGGACGCATCCGCGATCAATGCGGGAGCGTTTGTGATCATGATGCTTTACTGTCTGCTGGTCAGTTGTATCGGCATCGTGATGACCATCTTTATCGCAATCCGCTTTTACAGAAACCTGTATACGGAGGAAGGCTATCTGATGCACACGCTCCCGGTCACTCCCAGGCAGCTCGTTGTCTCCAAGATGCTGGTCGCCGTCCTGTGGATGTTTGTTCTGTCCCTGCTGACACTCTGGGCGATCTGCTGCATCCTTCTGTTCGGAGTCCCGGCCATGGTAAATGTTGACATGACCATTGTAGGCCAGTTTTTGCGGCAGTATTTTCCGCAGATCTTCGGCATGGGGCCTGTGGCATTCCTCCTTTTTTATGTGGTGCTTTCCCTGGTTTCCTCTTTCAGCGGCGTACTGCTCGTCTACGCGGCGATCTCTCTGGGACAGCTCTTTTCCAGGCATAAGGTGATGGCCTCGATCCTTTGCTACATTGGCTTTTCCATGCTGATCCAGACCGTGACCACCCTCCTGATGACGCCTTCCCTGACCAGGCTGGTCCTCACCGAAGACCTGGTGGAGACAACTACCGGGATTCCCGCCTACTTCGGCTCTTATATGAGGGAAATCCTGCTGCTGTCGATGGCAGGCTCTGCCATCTGCGCTGTGATCTCCTACATCCTGACGGAATATATCATGAGCAGGCAGCTGAATCTGGATTAAGGCAGTCCTTCCGGAACCTTTTCCTGTGCGGCGTCATACCATATTCGTAAGCAAATCTGCGAGGTTCCCATATGGCAAAAAGATTACATGCCGCACAGAACATCGACAGCCCCTATGCGGGAGGGCTGAAGATCAGCCTCACCTCCAGCCTGGGCCAGATTCCCATAGCAGGCGCGAACGTTACGATATCCATCACGGGGGAGCCGGGTTCGGTCGTGGAAACGCTGACCACGGACGACTCCGGCCAGACCCCTCTGGTGGAGCTCCCTGCGCCGTCGCTGGAATACAGCATGGAGCCGTCCGAGGTAAGACCCTATTCCGAATACGACATCTCGGTGGAAGCTCCGGGGTATGAACCCGTGATCGTTGAGGCTTCCGAAATCCTGCCGGACGTCACCTCCCTTCAGCCCATCTCCATGATCCCGGAGCTCGAGCCCGGACGGGAGGAAGACATTTTCATTCCGGACCATACGCTCTACGGAGACTATCCGCCCAAGATCCCGGAAGCCGAGATCAAGCCCATGGATGAGACCGGAGAGATCGTATTAAGCCGCGTGGTCATCCCGGAGTACGTGGTCGTCCATGATGGCGTTCCTTCCGATCCCACGGCGCAGGACTACTACGTCCGTTATACGGACTACATCAAAAATGTGGTCTCATCCGAAATCTACGCCACCTGGCCGGAAAACACGATCTATGCCAACATTCTCGCCATCATGTCCTTCACCCTGAACCGGGTGTATACGGAATGGTACCGCAGCCAGGGATACAATTTCACCATCACTTCTTCCACGGCATACGACCAGAAATGGATCTACGGGCGGAATATCTATGAAAATATCAATCTGCTGGTGGACACTATCTTCGCCAACTTCCTGTCCCGCCCCGGCGTGCGCCAGCCCATCCTCACCAGCTACTGCGACGGAAAACGGGTGAGCTGTTCGGGACTCAGTCAGTGGGGCTCCAAATTCCTGGGAGATGAAGGCTATAGCGCCATCGATATCATTCACTATTACTATGGAAGCGATATGTACATCAATACGGCAGAAGCCATCAGCGGCATTCCTTCTTCCTGGCCCGGTTATGACCTCACCATCGGTTCCACCGGACAGAAAGTCTATCAGCTCCAGGAACAGCTTAACCGCATCCGCCAGAACTATCCCGCGCTGCCCTACGTCAATCCGGACGGCATCTACGGCCAACGGACCGCCAATGCGGTACGCGCTTTTCAGCAGGTTTTCGACCTGCCCGCAACCGGGGTGACGGATTATCCCACCTGGTATCAGATTTCCAGGATATACGTGGGAGTTTCCCGGATCGCGGAGCCGGACTGAAACCGGCAGCCGGACAGAGCCGCTGGACTCCGTGCGCCTGCGGCTCCGTGCGCCTGCGGCTCTGTGCGCCTGCGGCTCTGTGCGCCTGCGGCGCACTGCAAAGCAGCCCGGAAAGCGGACTTTTGTTCCACTTTCCGGGCTGTTTCATGCACTCCGGCTCTCCACTTATTTTATTTTTCGCAGCTTCTCATCGCCAGGATGGTTTCCGAGATCAGGTCGTCCAGGCTCCAGCCCAGCATTTCCGCGCCCTTCTCGATCACATCCCGGGAGCAGCCGGCCGCGAACCGTTTATCCTTGAACTTCTTCTTCACGGACTTCAGCTCCAGGTCCTGCACGCTCTTGGAAGGACGGATCAGAGCTGCCGCCCAGATCAGGCCGCTCAGCTCATCCACGGCAAAGAGCACCTTTTCCATTTCCTTTTCCGGCTTCACATCCGCCTTCGTCATTCCATAACCGTGGCTTGCCACCGCATGGATCAGGGATTCGTCCAGTCCTTCCTGCCGCATGATTTCCTGGGCCTTCACACAGTGCTCCTCCGGATACTTTTCAAAATCCAGATCGTGCAGAAGCCCTGCGACGCCCCAGAAATCCTCTTCATCCGCATAGCCCAGCTTCCTGGCGAAGTATCTCATGATCCCTTCCACCGTCTCAGCATGCTGCAGATGGAACGCATCCTGATTGTATCTGGTCAGAAGCTCCCAGGCTTCCTCTCTGGTCGGTATTTTTCCCATAAATCTCTCCCTTACTTCGTCAGCACTTCCATGATCTCATTGGATCTGGTCACGAACCGGGTCATTGCCTCCGCGTCCAGCGGGCCGTTCTGCAGCTTTGCAAGATCGTAAAGCTGTTCGCAGATCAGCTTCTCGTTCGCGTTGTCCTTATCCTCCTTATGCTCAAGCACATATTTCACAAGAGGATGGTTCGCGTTCAGCACCAGGGTCTCGCCCTCTCCGCCGAACATTCCCATATCCATGCCGTTCGCGGCGTACATCCGCATCATATCCTGCATCCTTCTGCTTTCCTCGGCGATGGTCAGGACAGAGGATACCTTATCATTTTTCAGCTTCTCCACCTTTACGGTGAGCTTGTCGTTTCCAAGTGCCTTGCGCACCAGCTTCTGCAGGGCTTCAGACTGGGCGTCAAGCTCCTTCTGATCCTCTTCGGAGGTTTCCGTCTTGAAGGAATCGGTGATGTCCGCATCGATCCTGCGGAAGCGGATCCCCTCATTCTTCATTTCGAGCTGGTTGATGAAAGGCTGATCGATCTGGTCAGGCAGCACCACCGCATCCATGCCTTCCTGTTTGAACATGTTCACGTACTGGCTCTGCTGTTTCAGATCCGTCACATAGTAAATGACCTTTTCCTTCTTCTCTTCCTTGTCCTTGGCCTCGGCCTTCTCGTCCGTCTTTGCGGCGTCTGCGGCATCCTCCGTCTTCGAAGCGTCCGAGGTTTCTTCCGACTTTTCGCCGTCTTTCCCGGAAGCGTCCTCTTTCTTTTCATCCGGATCGGACTTGCTCACCTCCAGGCAGTCAGGCAGGGTCTTATACTTGCCGTCCAGGTCCTTGAACAGGATGTAATCCGTCATCTTCTGGCAGAACTTGTCATCCTTCAGGCAGCCGTATTTCACGAACGGGCTGATATCATCCCAGTATTTCTCATATTCTTCCCTGTCGGTCTTGCACATGCCGGAAAGCTTGTCCGCCACCTTCTTGGTGATATAATCGGAGATCTTCTTCACAAAGCCGTCATTCTGCAGCGCGCTTCTGGAAACGTTCAGCGGCAGGTCCGGGCAGTCGATCACGCCCTTCAGGAGCATGAGGAACTCCGGAATGACTTCCTTGATGTTGTCCGCGATGAAGACCTGATTGTTGTACAGCTTGATGGTCCCTTCGATGGACTCATACTCCATGTTGATCTTAGGGAAATACAGGATGCCCTTCAGGTTAAACGGATAATCCATGTTCAGATGGATCCAGAACAGCGGCTCCTTGTAATCATGGAAAACCTTCCTGTAAAATTCAATATAGTCATCCCGCGTGCATTCGCTGGGATTCTTCGTCCACAGCGGATGGATATCGTTCATCAGCACAGGGCGCTTTTTGATCTTCAGCCTGACAGGTTCGGGCTTCTCCTCCGCCTTTTCGCCCTCTCCTGCTTCCTCGTCCTTCTTCTCTTTCTTGTCTTCCTTCTTCTCCGGCTGGATGGTCTCCAGGACCACATCCGTGTCCAGCTTCTCATCCTCGCTGATGATCTGCGTCTCAGGTGTGTTTTCCCTGGAAAGCCAGATCTCTACAGGCATAAAGGAGCAATATTTCTTAATTACCTCTTCCGCCTTGTATTCGTTGCAGAACTGCAGGCAGTCGTCATTCAGGAACAGAGTGATCTGCGTCCCCACCTGATCCCAAGTGCCGTCCGTCATGGAAAATTCCGTTCCTCCGTCGCACTCCCAGTGGACAGGCACCGCTCCTTCCTTATAGGAAAGAGTGTCGATGTACACCTCATCCGCCACCATGAATGCGGAATAGAATCCTAGTCCGAAATGACCGATGATCTGGTTGTCATCTGACTTATCCTTATACTTTTCAATGAAATCAGCCGCGCCGGAAAAAGCGATCTGGTTGATATACTCCTCCACCTCATCCGCCGTCATGCCAAGGCCGTTATCAATAAACTTTAAGGTCTTCTCCTCCGGGTTCACGATCACCTGGATCTTTCCTTTATATCCTTCCGGAAGCGTATACTCTCCCATCACATCCAGCTTCTTCAGCTTGGTGATGGCATCGCAGCCATTGGAGATCAGCTCCCTGAAAAAAATATCGTGGTCCGAATACAGCCACTTCTTAATGATCGGAAAAATATTTTCGCTGTTAATGGACAGGCTTCCATGTCTCTCTGCCATATCAATCACATTCCTTTCTCTCTTTATAAAAACAGCGTATACCCATTACGCTCTGATATTAAGTTTACTTCTGACGACAGGAAATGTCAATAGAAAATTAGCACTCATTTTAAATGAGTGCTAATAACTCATCTGTCTCTTTTCATCAGATACAATCCGCCAAACGCGGGAAGGTCCAGAAAGAGCGCTCCATCCCTGCTTGAGAGCAGCTTTCCCTTCTCCCCGGCAGCGGGCTGCGTCCCGCCGTAGATGTCCCAGTCGCTGGACAGACACAATTCAAAACAGCCCTCCTGTCCGTCCAGGATCAGCCGGAAATCCTTCTCCTCTTTTCCCGAAAAATGGAATACCGCCAGAAGCTCTTGTTTTCCGTCCGTGCGCAGGAAGGCGTAGGTACATGTTTTTTCCTCATGGCAGTCAACCCAGCGAAATCCCTTCCTGTCGTAATCCAGCAGCCAGAGGGCAGGCGTATCCAGATAGAGCCGGTTCAGCTCTTTGATAAACGCATGGAATCCGGCGTGCAGCGGAAATTCGAGCAGCTCCCAGTCCAGCTCCCTCTTTTCATCCCACTCCCGGAAATGTGCCAGCTCATTTCCCATGAAATTCAGCTTTTTCCCCGGATGAGCGTACATATACATGTACAGCGCCCTTGCCTGCGGGAACTTCTTTTCATATTCCCCGTTCATCTTCTGGATGATAGTCGCTTTTCCATGCACCACTTCGTCGTGAGAAAGGGGAAGAAGATAATTCTCCTCATAAAAATACATCATGGAAAAGGTCAGCTTATGATACTCTCCCGTCCGGTATTCGGGGTCTGTGCGGAAATAATCCAGCGTGTCATTCATCCAGCCCATATCCCATTTGTAATCAAATCCCAGTCCGCCCGCATCAGCCCCCTTCGTCACGCCCGGAAAGCTGGTGGAGTCCTCCGCCGCCAGCAGGATGCCGGGATGGCGCTCCTTCAGGCCGCGGTTCATATATTGCAAAAATTCCACCGCATTCCGGTTCACGCCCCGCTCCGGCTGACCCTGCCAATAGATCATGTTGCTGATCGCATCCATGCGCAGCCCGTCAAAATGATATTCCTTCAGCCAGTAATCCGCGCAGGATTGCAGAAAACTTCTCACCTCCCCTCGGGAATGCATGAAATTCCTGCTCCCCCACTCGCTGTTTCCCACATCCGGGCTGGGGTATTCATACAGCGCCGTGCCGTCATAATCAGCCAGTGCGTAATCATCCACCGCAAAATGTACAGGGACGAAATCCAGGATCAGCCCGATCCCGTTCTGATGGAACAGGTCCACCATCCGCTTCAGCTCATCCGCCGTCCCATAGCGCGAAGTGGGGCTGAAAAATCCGGTCTGCTGATATCCCCAGGATGCATCGCTGGGATGCTCCCCCAGAGGCATCAGTTCCACATAATTATAACCGCATTCCTTCAGATAGGGGATCAGAAGGTCCGCCAGCTCATCATAGCGGTACCAGTCCGTTTCCTCCTTTCCCTTCTTTTTCCAGGAGCCCGCATGTATCTCGTAAATGTTTAAGGGTTCTTTCCTACAGTCACTGCGCCTTTTCATCCATCCCGCGTCGCGGAACCGATAAGCCGTCATATCCCGGATAAAGCTCGCGGTCTGCGGGCGCAGCTCCATACCTAAGCCGTATGGATCGCAGTGGTCCCGAAAGGTCCCGTCTTTTCTCCAGATCCGATATTTGTACATATCCCCCGTTCTCGCTTCCGGGATCACGCACTCCCAGAAATTCCCGTCATAGATCTTATTCATCGGTGTTTCCATCCAGCCGTTAAACGACCCGATGACGGAGATCCTGTCCGCCGCCGGAGCGAACGTGCGGAACACCGCTCCCGCCCTGCCCGGTCTGCATCCCAAATATTCATATGCGTCAAAAATTTTCCCGGTATAAAATCCGTACATATCCATTGCCGTTTCCTCCCTGGCATATGCCGTTTTCTTTCTTGCATCGTTTATTTGACTGCCGTCGTTTAGCCTGTTAAAATGATTGTAGCCGTTCCATACCGGACCTTCCACCGTCACTTTCCGGAAAAAGTTGTTTATTCAACGGCTTCCCAAAAATGTCGAAAAACGCCTGCGCGCGGGAAAGGAAAACCATGGACCTTCGTGTACAGAGAACCAGAATGAATATCAGAAATGCCTTCATTGAGCTCCGCGCCCGCAAGCCCATTGAAAAGATCACAGTAAAAGAGCTGGCGGAAGCCGCCTTCATCAACAAGGCAACCTTCTACCAGCACTATGAAGATATTTATGATCTGTCGGAATCCATGGAAGACGAGCTGATCGACAACATCATCGGCTCCATCCCCCATCCCGATACGCTCCTCGACGATCCGGAGCAGGCTACGCTCGAGATATTCGCCGCATTTTCCAGCCAGACCAGACTGCTGGAAATCCTTTTTTCCGGCAGCCGCAGAAGCGTTCTGATCGAAAAGCTGGAAAACCGCATCCGGGAGCTGATCCTGCAACGATACCCCGATCATGAAGGAAATCCGGAAAAAGAGGTGCTGATCACCTTTCTCATCCAGGGTTCCTTTCATGCCTATCTGAAGCACGCCCGTACAGACAGCACCGGAAAAAGTCCGGCAGGCGGGCAGACGACGATCCGGCTCATCGCGGCCATGGTCAAACGCTTCCGGCCTTTTCCCTGACGTGCCGTGTCAGTCTGCAGACCGTTCTTCCGGATGAAAAAACTCCTGATAGACCAGGAAGAAATTATCCGTGTCCACATCTTCCTCCCGGTTCAGAGAAACGGTTTCCCACAGCGGCTCGTTCAGGTTCCGCGGCAGGGAGTCCACAAACGCATCATACTCCTGGCCAAACACTTCATCTCTACGCTGTTCCGCGATCTTTTCCTTATTTCGGTCCGTCTCCTCCCGGTTAAAGGCGCTGATGCACTTGATGATCTCATAACCCTCAGAGGTCTCCACCACATCGCTGATCTCATCCGTCCCCAGATTAAACGCAGCCTCTTCAAAAGCCGGCTCCATTTCCCCTTTTCCGAAGGAAAGCGTGCTCTCCGTAGAGTCGCTGTATTTCTCGATCAGCGACTCAAAAGCTTCTCCCGAAACAGCTTCTTCGCGCACCCTGAGCGCCTTCTCATACAGGCGTTCCCTCTCCGCGTCGGAAAAAGGAGTCGTGGTCCCGTCCGCGTTATTCGTCACGGTACGGATCAGGATATGCTGTACCGTGATGGTGCGGGCCTCATCGTCGCTGATCTCCGGATTGATATCTCCGATGATCTCCCGGTATACTTTGTCTGCAAGCGCATAATCCCGGTACATTCCCACGATCAGGTCGCAGGATGCATCCATACTTTCTTTTTCCGCATCGTTTAAGGATCCATAATAGGCGTCCGCCGCTTCCTGCACGAGCGCTTCTTCTTTTTCCTCCAGCGTCACGCCTCTCCTGTCCGCGAGCAGCGTCATCGCCTTGATCTGGGACAGCTTCACCAGCACGTTTTCCTTCAACTGTCTTTCGAGCGCTTCCCCATCCCCCGCGGCATTCCAGATATCTGCCCCGTATACGGATTCATACAGGTTCTGCTCCGTGGTCAGATATACCTTCACCTCCGCCAGGCTGCAGGAGCTGTCCCCCAACCGGAACACTTCATTCCGGTGAAAGCCCGTGGTCAGGACGACGTCCATTGTCCCGTCCGCCGCGCAGCCCGTCAGGGACGAAAACAGCAGGGCCGCCAGCAAAAGAGCCGCCGCCCTCAGGCTTTTCGTTTTTCCCTTTCGTCTCTCCATGTTTTTTGTTCTTCCTTAACCTCGCGTTTTTCTTATCGTATTTTCTTTCGTCCCGCTCTCGTCCGTCACGCCGTTTCGGTTCCGCCCGGGCAGAGCCTTGCCAGAATGCTCTCCGCGACACTCAGCCCGTTTGCCGACGCCTGCTGCAGCCCTCTGGTCACACCTGCGCCGTCCCCGATGGCACGAAGCCCTCTGACGCTGGTCTCAAAATCCCTATCCACGACCACGCGGTTGGAATAGAACTTCACCTCCACGCCGTACAGGAGCGTCTCATCGCTGGCGATGCCGGGCGTCACCTTGTCAAGCGCCCGGATCATTTCCTCGATATCCACCATGATGCGGTGCGGAAATACCAGCGAAAGATCGCCCGGCACCGCGTCCTTTAATGTGGGGATCAGGTTGTTGCGGCACAGACGTTCTTCCGTCGTTCTTCTTCCGCGCTTGAAATCACCATAGGTCTGCACCAGGATCTTTCCGCCGCAGAGCATGTTGGACAGCTCCGCGATCTTTCTCCCGTATTCGATGGGCGTGCTGAAGGGCCTGGTAAAATTCTTGGAGACCAGCAGGGCGAAATTGGTGTTGTCGGTCTTATATTCCTGCGCCTTATAGGCGTGACCGTTCACCACGGCAAGCCCGCCGTCGTAGTATTCCGACGCCACCTCTCCGGAAGGATTGGTGCAAAATGTGCGCACCTTGTCGTCAAACGTGGGAGTATAGAAGATCAGCTTTGCTTCATAAAGATTTTCATTCAGGAACTGCATCACTTCATCCCGCACTTCCACACGGACGCCGATATCCACCGTCCCCGGTACGGTTTCGATCCCGATCTCATGGCACTTATCCTTGAACCAATCCGCGCCTTCACGTCCCACCGCGCAGACCACTTCGTCCGCGAGGAAGGTCTCTCCCGCGTCCGTCACCACGCCTTCGGCGCGGCCGTCCTTTACCAGGATCTGAGTCACCATGGTATTGAAGAGCATGGAAGCGCCTTCCCTTTCCAGATGTTTTTGAAGGCGGGCATATATCTTATAGCCTTCCTCCGTTCCCAGATGCCGGATCGGGCATTCCACCAGCTTCAGGTTCGCATTGATGGCCTTACGCCGTATTTTCCTGATCTCCTTTTCCTTATCGACGCCGTATACCTTCGTGTCCGCGCCGAATTTCAGATAAATGGCGTCAGACTCCCCGATCAGCTCCTTCGTCCGCTCATAGCCCAGGATCTGCGGCAGATTACCGCCCACGTCCGGAGAAAGCGAAAGCTTCCCGTCAGAAAAAGCGCCCGCTCCCGCAAATCCTGTGGTAATGGCGCAGGGCTTGCAGCCCACGCACACGCCCGTCTTCCTCTTGGGGCAGACCCGCTTCTCGATGGGTTTCCCCTTTTCTATGATCAGGACCTTCAGGTCCTTCTTCTTCTCCAGCAGCCTGCAGGCGCAGAAAATGCCTCCCGGCCCTGCCCCGATAATGATCACATCATACTTCTCAGCCATATTTCCTCATTTTCCGCCGCTTTCGCGGCATTGAAACACAATGACAGCCTGCCGGTGCGTTCCGGCATCCACAACCTCCGCCATTATATCATACTTCCCGCGTCCCCGCCAGTGCAGCGTCTGTCGACGGACTTTTCTCGGTGTCTGACGATGGACTTTTCTCGGCGTCTGACGATGGACTTTTCTCAATGGAAAGAAAACGGAAAGAAAAGAAAAACAGACAGAAGAACGCCCTTCTTTTTGGGCTTCCCCCTGTCTGTTCCATATCGATTTCTCTTTTTCTTCGCTTTTCGTGATCCACCGGTTTTCCTGCCCTTACGGAATGGGCTGAAAATCTTTTAGAGGATCTTTCTCACCCATCCTTCCGGCCCTTCGATCCTGCCCATCTGAATGCCGGTCAGCGTATCATACAGCTTCTTGACCACAGGTCCCATTTCCTCCATTCCGCTGGGGAGACAGATTTCCTTTCCGTGATCCACGATCTTGCCTACCGGGCAGATCACCGCAGCAGTTCCGCACAGTCCGCATTCCGCGAAATCCTTCACCTCTTCCAGCTTCACGGGACGTTCTTCCACTTCCATTCCAAGGATGTCTCTTGCGACCACCACCAGGGAACGTCTTGTGATGGAAGGAAGGATGCTTGCAGACTTAGGGATCACGATCTTTCCGTCTTTATCCACAAACAGGAAATTCGCCCCTCCGGTCTCCTCCACGTAGGTCCTCGTCGCGGGATCCAGGAACATGTTCTCATCGAATCCGTTCGCATGCGCGGTCACGCCTGCATGCAGGCTCATCGCGTAATTCAGTCCGGCCTTGATATGGCCCGTCCCGTGCGGGGCAGCCCTGTCAAAGTCGCTGACGCAGATGGTGATGGGCTTTGCGCCGCCCTTGAAATAAGGTCCCACAGGAGTGACAAACACGCGGAACTGATATTCCTCCGCCGGCTTCACGCCGATCACCGGAGAGCTTGCAAACATATAGGGACGGATGTAAAGCGTCGCCCCGCTTCCATAAGGAGGAACCCATGCAGCATTCGCCTTCACCACCTGGTCAATCGCATCCAGGAATCTCTCTTTAGGGAAAGGCGGCATCTCCAGCCTCTTTGCGCTGTCGATCATACGCTCCGCGTTCAGGTCAGGGCGGAAGGTAACGATGTGGCCTTCCTCCGTCGTATACGCCTTCAGGCCCTCGAATACCTCCTGGCAGTACTGCAGGATTCCCGCGCATTCATTCAGCACCACATTTGCATCATCCGTCAGTTCGCCATCATCCCAGGCTCCGTTTTTATAATTGGAAACATAACGCTTATCCGTTACCATATAGGCGAATCCAAGATTGGCCCACTCGATGTTCTTCTTCTCCATCGTTCTCACTCCTCACTTTCCGTACTTTATTCTGATACTCTGTTAAACTTATTGATATCGAGTGTTATTATAGCACCATTTCTATCAGCGTCAAAGTTTTTTTTGAAAAGAATAACATGATATAAATCCTGGTCACAGCATTTTTCTCTTCCGCAGGATGCGGATCGCAATGACGCATATCAGAAGGATCACGATACAGATGATAGCAAATCCGAAGGGAGTATTGGCAAAAGGCATCCACCGTTCATCCACATTCATTCCGTAGATCCCGGAAATGATCGTCGGGATTGCCATAACGATCGTGATGGCAGCCAGGTATTTCATGGCCGTATTCAGGCGGTTGTCGCTGACGGAGCTGAGCAGCTCCCTGGTTCCCTTGATGATATCCCGGTAGATCTGCGTCATCTCGATCGCCTGCTGGTTTTCCACCACTACGTCCTCCAGAAGGTCCTGATCCTCCGGATACTTCTTGATCCGGTTGTAGCGCACAAGCCGTTCGAATACCACCTTGTTCGCCCGCAGGGAGGTGTCGAAATACACCAGGTTGGATTCCAGTTCGTGCAGGTCGATCAGATCCACATCCTCCGTGTCGTTTCCGATATGCTCTTCGATCGCCTTCCTCCTGCGGTCCACGATGCGCAGATAGGACTGATACAGAAGACAGGTACGCCAGAATATCTGGTAAATAAAACGCACCTGCTTTTTGGTGCTGAATTCCTTCACCAGATTTTCCGTAAAAGCCTTCAAAACCGGCGTTTCCTCCGCGCAGACCGTGATCAGTGTCTCATTTACCAGGATCAGGCCCAGCGGGATGGTGGTATAAGCCTCTCTTTTATGTCTGTATTCAATGGTGGGAATATCGAATAAGATCAGCGAATACTCGTTGCTCACATCCACACGCGAACTTTCCTCATCATCCAGCGCGGCCCTTACGTCCGCCGGATCGACCTCATATGTCTCCGCTACCAGACTGCACTCCTCCGCCGTAGGATCAGTGAGCGCCACCCAGATTCCCGGCTGAAATTCATCCACCTCATGGATGATGTTATGATCTGTCATATACCTCTTAATCATTGCGTTGTCCCCGCTTCATGCCTGCCTGCTGTGCTGTTTATAACTTTTCCGGACTTCCTGCCCTTTATGCTTTTCTCACGTATTTCAGAAAATGATAAGTGGTGTCAAAATAACTCATCTCGTCGCTGTCCGCGGCGATCTCCCAATCGCCGTCCGCATCCAGATCAGGGAAATAAGCGTCCGCGTCATAAGCCCTGTCGATCTTCGTCACATGGACAGTATCGCAGTACGGAAGGAGCTGCCGGTACACGCTCTCCCCGCCGATGACGTAAATATCCTCATCCGCGTATTTTTTCAGCTCGTCAAGAAGCTCTTCCACCGAATGGACCACAACCGCTCCCTTCACCTGATAATCCGTATTTCTGGTCAGGACAATGTTTGTCCGACCCGACAGCGGCATGCCGCCCGGAAAGGTATCCATGGTCTTTCGTCCCAGCACCACGACCTTTCCGAGCGTTTCCCTGCGGAACATCTTGTGGTCCGCGGGAATGCGCACAAGAAGGTCTCCCTTACTGCCGATCGCCCAGTTTTCATCCACAGCTACTATCATGTTCATTTTCTTATCTTTCCTTCCTCGTCAGATCGCGATCGGGATATCCCTGATCTGCTCTCCCGTCACATAATCGTCCACCCGCACGTCGTTCCTGGTGAACCGGTAAAAATCCTTCACCTCCGGATTCAGCCAGAATTTCGGAGCCGGATAAGGCGTTCTTTTGATCAGTTCCTTTATGATCGGGATATGCCTGTCGTAGATATGCGCGTCAGCGATCACATGCACCAGCTCTCCCACATTCATATCGCACACCTGCGCGAGCATATGCACCAGCACCGCATACTGCACCACATTCCAGTTGTTCGCCGCGAGCACGTCCTGAGAACGCTGGTTTAAGATCGCGTTCAGCGTAAGCCTCCCTTCCCCTTTCTTCTGCGTCACGTTAAAGGTCATGCTGTAGGCACAGGGATAGAGGTTCATCTCATGCAGGTCCTGATGCACATAAATATTGGTCAGGATGCGGCGGCTGAAAGGATTGTGCTTCAGATCATAGATCACCCGGTCCACCTGGTCCATCATCCCTTCTTTATACTGATGCTTCACACCAAGCTGATAGCCGTAGGCTTTTCCGATGGAACCGTCCGCATCCGCCCATTCGTCCCAGATATGGCTGTGCAGATCATGGATATTATTGGATTTTTTCTGCCAGATCCACAGCATCTCGTCGGTCGCGCTCTTTAATGCCGTCCGCCTCAGCGTCAGGATGGGGAACTCTTTTGAAAGGTCATAGCGGTTCACCACTCCGAATTTCTTGATCGTATAAGCGGGCGTCCCGTCCGGCCACCTGGGCCTCACCTTCTCACCCTCCGTGCTCGTTCCGTTTTCCAGGATATCCTTACACATATTGATAAATATGATATCTGCCTGACTCATCATTACCTCCAGTTCATCGTGTACGGCATCACACCTTCCATTTATCGCAGAGCGCATTGATCTGATCCGCGAATCTTGCCAGATCTTTGTTCGCCATTCCCTTCGCGCCGCGGATGACCGCGATGAGGCGCGCTCCCGCCGCCTCCAGCCTCGCGTAAACGCTGTTTTTCACTGCGGGCGCCTTCGCCGCCTTCTCCTTCAGCACAGGCCCCGCTTCATATTCATAGGCATCACTGATCAGATCGAACCTGGAACCGCTGTAGGGCGCGCAGGTCCGGTATCCATGCTCTCTGCTCAGCTCTTCCGCGAACGCGGTGCAGACGGAATCTTCCCCGTGCACGATAAAGACCCGGCGCGGCTTCTGCACAAAGCCGGACAGCCAGTCGATGAGGCCGTTCTTGTCGGCGTGTCCGCTCATTCCCTTAAATGCCACTATGGCTGCTTTCACATCCACCGTCTCCCCGAAAAGCTTCACTTCCTGTGCGCCCTCCAGGATCTTGCGCCCCAGGGTTCCCACGGACTGATAGCCCACAAAAAGGATGGTGCATTCCGGCCGCCAGATGTTGTGTTTCAGATGATGCCTGATCCTTCCCGCTTCACACATGCCGGAAGCGGAAATGATCACCTTGGGCGTATCGTCAAAATTGATGGCCTTCGACTCGTCGCTGGTAATGGAAAGCTTCAGTCCGGGAAAGGAAAGCGGATTGATCCCCTGATTCACCAGTTCCATCGCTTCCTCGTCAAAACATTCGTACACATTGCGTTCAAAAACCTCTGTGGCGTCCACCGCCAGCGGGCTGTCCACATAAACCGGGAAATTCCCATGCCCCGTCACCAGATTTTCTTCTTTGATCTTCCGGATGATATACAGGACCTCCTGCGTCCTCCCCACCGCGAAAGAAGGGATCACCACGTTTCCGCCCCGGTCAAAGGTTTCCTGGATCAGCCCGGCCAGGTCCTTCACATAGTCCGGCCGGCCGGTTTCGTGCAGCCGGTCTCCATAAGTGGACTCCATGATGACATAGTCCGCCTGCGCCGTTTTCTGGGGATTACGGATCAGGGGCTGGTCGTGATTTCCTACATCCCCGGAAAAACACAGCTTTCTCTCGATCCCGTTTTCCTTCAGCCATACCTCGATGCTGGAAGAGCCGAGCAGATGTCCGATATCCGTGAAACGGATCCGGACCCCGTCACACACCTCGATCTCTTTTTGGTAATCACAGGGGACCAGCAGGGAAATGGTCCCTTCCGCATCCTCCATCGTATAGGGCGGCTCATAGACCTCCGAGCCCGCGTGCCGCTTCGCCTTCCTGCTTTTCCATTCCGCTTCCTGCTGCTGGATATGCGCGCAGTCGCGCAGCATGATATCACAGAGCTGGGCCGTCGCCCGCGTGGCGAAGATCTTTCCCCGAAAGCCCCTTGCATACAACTGCGGCAGCATGCCCGAATGGTCCACATGAGCATGCGTCAGGAACACATAGTCTATCTGCGCCTCCGGCACAGGAAGCGGGGCGTTTTCAAATGGATTGGCCCCCTGTTCCATGCCTTTATCCACCAGCATATGCACGCCTGCCGCTTCCAGATAATGACAGCTCCCCGTCACCTCATGATCTGCTCCGATAAAAACAAGCTTCATAATTCCCCTCCATTCCGGCTTACCTCCGCCCAACAAACCGCCGCTGCTCCACACCCAGTATAACATGGTATGACCGCAGCGGCAAATTTATTTCTCTCCTCTTTATTCTTCCCCGTAGATCTCCTTTCTGATATAGGCGCGGTTCTGATCAAAATCCACCTGCAGCACGGCCATTCCCCTTATGTTCGCGTTGGAATACGTGCCGTCTAACGGCAGGCTGTCCTGCACGAACTCATAGCTCAGCAGCTTTCCAGCCGACAGGGCGAGCCTCATGCATTCCCCCTGCGTCAGATTGGTGGTCAGGTTCGGGAACAGGCCTTCTATCACCTCTCCCGGATTGGTCAGCACCGCGGCCGGAAGCTTGCGGAACACGGCGGAAAGAACGTTCCTCTGTCTCTGGGTCCGTTCAAAGTCCGTGCCGATATACCGGTTCCTGCAGTACGCCAGCGCCTGCGCGCCGTTCAGATGAATGTTTCCCGAAAGCGACGTGTCCAGATAATCCGTATCGATCGGCATTCCCCTCAGCTCATTATATTCATTCAGATAAGCGTTCACCCACTGCACTTCTTCATTGGACAGCTCCAGTTCCACGCCGCCCACCGCATCCACCAGATTGGCGAAAGCCTCAAAGTTCACCACTGCATAATGGGAAACCTCCGTACCGAAATTCTGGTTCACCGTCTCCATCAGAAGCTCCGGGCCGCCATAAGCAAAAGCCGCATTCAGCCGGTTCCCATCATGGCCCGGGATATCCACATACATATCCCTTAGAAGCGAAGTCATATGCACCGTTTTCGTTCGGTCGCTGATGGTGAGCAGGATCATCGCATCCGAACGACCTTCCGTCCCGGACGTCCTGGAATCGCTGCCGATCAGCAGCAGAGATGTAACGCCGTCCTCCTTCAGCGGCCCGTCCGTCCCTTCAGCCGTCTCCTCCACGTTCATCTCGTTGTACACCACCCCGACGAGCAGATACAGCCCGCCGAAAAAAATGACCAGAAGGATGAGAACGGCCGCTGCAAACTTCTTCAGCCCGGAACGTTTTTTCTTTCTTCCATTCCTGCCCGAAGGCTCTTTTTTCTTCCGGGATTCTCCTTCCGCCTCTTTCCAGGCTCTGCCTTCCGCTTTGTTCTCCGCATCCTCACAGGAGTCTTCTGTGTCCTCCCAGGCTGCGCCTTCCAGGGAGTCCTCGTCCTCCAAAGCCTCTTCGCCGCCTTTTCCGATCCCGTCTACCTCACGTTCCAGAAACTGCTCCAGTCCTTTCTGGATCTGTTCCATCTCATTTTCTGTCTTTTTTTCCATATCCTCATGCTCCTTTCCGGGAGCCGCTGTCCTCTTCCGGCTTCTGCCCCATTTTCTCCTGTCAAATGCCGTCCGGCCGTCCGCCTCAGGCCTTTGCGCTGCGCACATTGACTCAGGTTCCACCGCATCCGGTGCAGATTTCAATATGCCTCAGTATACCACAAATGGATCAAAAAAAGGAATGCTTCAGAAATATTTAAGAAAGGATGTGACGGAAAACTGGGTAGAGCCGGATATCAGTGCGATATGTGACAAAAACAAAATCTCAGAGCGTGGGTGTACCGGCGCTTTCGACTGGATGATCGAGGATCCGGCAGAGCCCCGTTGATTTCTGTCTGACTTTTTTTGCATAACTTTTTTCGGACAAGAAACAGCGGCTTTCAAGAATCACGAAAGCCGCTGTTTTACTGGATTCTATAAGAGCGATAGACGGGGCTCGAACCCGCGGTCTCGACCTTGGCAAGGTCGCGCGTTACCAACTACGCCACTATCGCATTCATGTCTGCCCGCCGTCTTCCCGACGGGCAAGTATTACTATACATGAACTTTACATGATTGTCAACAGTTTTTTTCTCACGGCATGTTTTTCTGCTTACATGGACTGTCCGCACTTCACCCGATAGATCCGTGTCAGAGAATCGTTGATCCTGTCTTCATCGATCGTTCCGTTCTGGACGGCAGCGATCACTCCTTCATAAGCGGTAACAAAATCCTCCGGCATCAGGATCATGTCCGCACCGGCCTTCAGCGCCCTAATTGCCGCTTCATCCGCCGTATAATACTGAGAAATGGCCGACATGTTCATGGCATCTGTGATCACGATCCCGTTATATCCAAGCTGCCCTCTCAGGATTTCCGTGATGATCTTTTCATTCATGGAAGCCGGGACCTTGTCGCCATCCGTCAGGCCCGGGGCAGAAATATGCCCCACCATCACCATATCTGCCCCTGCTTCTATTCCCGCTGAAAAAGGGAGGAATTCCACCGTCTGCATCTGTTCCAGGGTCCTGTCCGTTTCCACCTGTCCATCATGAGAATCCCCTGCCGTATCCCCATGTCCCGGAAAATGCTTGAGACACGCGCTCACGCCGTTTTCCTCAAGGCCCTGCACCTCGGAAGCGACCATCTGCGAAACGACAGCGGGATCGTTTCCAAATGATCTGTCTCCGATCACGGTATTATCGGGATTGGTCAGCACATCCGCCACCGGGGCAAAATCCAGATTGAACCCATATTCCTTCAGATACGCCCCGATTGCCGCGCCGGCCGCATATGCCTCAGAAGCGTCCTGCGATGCGCCGATATCCGCCATGGGACCCACGTTTTCAAGTCCCAGGCCGTCTGCCACACGCGCGACACGCCCGCCTTCCTCATCCACGCCGAGGAACAGCGGATATTTGCTGTAAGAGACCGTATTTGCAAGCATTTCCTTCAATTGGGAAGCGGACTGGATATTTTGGGCAAAATAGACCAGTCCTCCCACCGGATAACGCTCCAGCGCCTCTTTGGTGCTCTCCCCTGCCTGCACCGCCGTGCCGACTCCGGTAAGCTGTTCCGGTGTGATGATGAACAATCCTGCTACCTTTTCTTCCAGGGTCATGGATCCCACGTAACTGCTGACCCTCTCCTCCAGTGTTTCCGCACTGGACGTTTCCTCCTGCCCGGCGGATGGCTCCTGCTGCTGTCCGGCTTCCGTCTCAGGCGAAGCAGAGTCCTCGGTCTCTCCGCCCTGCTCCATCTGGCCCTGCCTATCTGTTCCTCCAGTTTCCTCCTGCACAGCGCCGGGATCACCACCTTCCCGCCCTTCGCCTGAAACAGAACGGACAGCGAAAATGCATCCAAAAACAATTCCTGCCAGGATCAGCGCGGCCAAGATATAGTCAATGATCTGATTCCTGCGCCTTCTTCGTCTTCTCATTTCCCTGCGGTTCATATCCTGTCCAACCTCCCTGCATCTGATTTCTGTCCGGTTCCCCACCGCAGCCAAGGCAGGCTTCCGGACGGACATCTGGTACATTCGTTACTGTCAGACTACCACAAAAGGAAGCGGGTATCAATCATTTTCATGTCTGATACCCGCTCCTAAACTATGCTATCCAATGGCCTATACCTCCATTTTCTCCTCTGCTCTTCTTTCCACTCCTTCTTTTCTTTTGTACTCATGTACCGCAACGGTTTTCATCTTCTGATGATCCATCGCATCTTCCGATGATCCTTCGCCACTCAGATAAGTGTACTCGTTTCGCATTCGGTATTAGATTAGCATTGTTCCTTAAAGATTTTATTTTCACGTATCTGAAAGATTCTTTTCCTCTTTTCCGGATTCCTTTAAACTGAAAGCCCTATCTTCCGAAGTCCATCTATCATAAATTTAGGTCTTTTGCTTTCAGGAATTCCTCCCCTCAGCCTGTCGATCTTGTTTTTTCCATGAAAAATGTCAACTTCTGTTTCTACTTCTAATGATAAAGATCATTCTCGCTGCTTTCAGGGAATGTCCATTTTTAAAAGAATCTCAATTTACAGTTCCAAATTCCTTCAGATTTCTTCTTTCAATCTAAAGTCGTTCCTTCTGAAGATTCTCTTCCTCTTTCTGATCCGTCTTTAAGGCTTTTTCTATGAAATTGTTTTGTCCTGTTTCTTAAAAACATTCTGTTTTTAAGAAATAAAATTTACGTTTTCGGCGGTCCGTACCTCCTTCTTTCTTTTTTGTTTTTGCTCTTTTCTTTGTTTGTGACTTCATTATATCCCCGCCTTTTTCGGTTGTCAACAAGTTTTACGACATTTTTTCAATTTTTATATTGTTTTCTATATTTATATCTGTATGAATGTAATTTATATGTATTTTGTTATAAATACTTTGAATTTTCTGACAATTATTCCGCTTCTCATCCCATTTTGGATGAAAAAGACTGCGTTTTCACGGATTGACATACTCCGGTACAGATAATAAACTGAAATCAAAAGCAACCGCAGTGTCAGCATGAAGAAAGGGGAACCGGCTATGACGAACAGACAGCTCGCATTTGAAAAAGCCGCCGAAGGCATCATTGAAAATCTGAAGAAAAGGAATATGGAAGGGTATTATTTCCGGGACAGCGCTTCCTGCGTGAAGGCTGTGCTCGACATGATCCCCGAAGGCAGCAGCATCTCCTGGGGAGGGAGCGCTTCCGTCACGGAAAGCGGCGTCATGGACGCCTTGAAAAGAGGAAATTATAAGCTGATCGACCGCACGATGGCGAAGACGCCGGAAGAAGGGCGCCAGCTCTATGGCCAGGCGGTGATGGCGGATTATTACCTCATGAGCACGAATGCCATGACCTACGATGGGGAACTCGTAAACATCGACGGGAACGGGAACCGGGTCGCCTGTCTGATCCACGGTCCCCGGTATGTCTTTCTGATCGTCGGCATGAACAAGCTGGCCTCTACTCTGGAAGGGGCGTTTGAACGGGCAAGGACCATGGCATGTCCGCCCAACGCGGTACGGCTGGATAAACAGACGCCCTGCGCGAAAACAGGAAGATGCCATGACTGCCTCGCCCCGGACAGTTTCTGCAACCAGATCGTCGTGACGAGAAGGAGCGGCCATGCCGGAAGGATCAAGGTCTTTCTCGTGGCGGAGGATCTAGGCTTCTGAATTTTTAAAGCTGGATCAGGACGAAAATATTGTAGATCGCACGGATTGCCGTTTCAAAGTCCTCGTTGCGCACGCCGATGATGATGTTCAGCTCGGAGGAACCCTGGTCGATCATCTTGACGTTGACGTTGGCATGGGCGAGGGCCGAGAAAATGCGTCCGGCCGTTCCGCGTGTGGACTTCATGCCGCGTCCCACGACTGCGATCAGTGCCAGGTCGGATTCAATGTCGATGGTGTCCGGCTTGGCGAGGCGGTGGATGGCGGAAACCACTTTCTGTTCCTTATCCATGAATTCATCCTGATGGACAAATACGGTCATGGTGTCGATCCCGGAAGGCACGTGCTCAAAGGAGATGCCGCTGTCCTCAAACGCCTGAAGGACCTTGCGGCCGAATCCGACTTCGGAATTCATCATGTCTTTTTCAATATTGACGGAGCAGAAGCCTTTTTTCCCGGCGATGCCGGTGATCACAAAACGGGATTTCTGGCAGGTGCTTTCCACGATCCAGGTTCCGTTGTCATCCGGCGAATTGGTGTTGCGGATATTGATCGGGATCCCTTCCTTCCTCACCGGGAAAATGGCATCCTCATGCAGGACAGTCGCGCCCATATAAGAAAGCTCCCGCAGCTCTTTATAAGTGATGGTATCGATCGCGACAGGATTGGGAATGATGCGGGGATCGGCTATCAGGAAGCCTGATACGTCGGTCCAGTTCTCATACACCTCCGCATGCACCGCTTTTGCGACGATGGAACCGGTGATATCGGAACCGCCCCGGGAAAAGGTTTTGATGCTGCCGTCCGGCATGGAGCCGTAGAAGCCCGGGATAACGGCTGCGTCCATGCTTTCCAGGCGCGCAGACATCACCTTATCCGTTTTATCCGCATCGAAGTTTCCTTTTTCATCAAAAAAAATGATATCGGCCGCGTCGATGAAGGGGAACTGCAGGTATTCCGCCATGATGATCCCGTTCAGATATTCTCCTCTGGAAGCGGCATAATCCTTTCCCGCTCCCTTTTTCAGATTTTCCTCGATCGTCTGAAATTCCTCATCCAGGGACAGATCCAGGGACAGCCCCCGGATGATCTCGTCGTATCTGCTGCGGATGGCAGAAAGCTTGGCGCCAAAATCCTCTCCTTCCCCGGCGAGCGCCTGGCAGGCGTACAGCATGTCGGTCACCTTTTCGTCGTTCCGGTTTCTTTTGCCCGGCGCGGACGGTACCACAAAGCGCCTTTCCGGGTCCGCTTTGATGATGCTGCCCACCTTTCTGAACTGTTCCGCGCTCGCCAGGGAGCTTCCGCCGAATTTCACCACTTTTTTCATAATGACAATCTCCTCCTGCCGCTTCCTGTGCGCGGCTTTCTTTGGTTTTTCACATATCAGAGCATGCGGCCAGGCTTTTTGAGGCCAAGGAAATGATCCATCAGCCGGTACCCTTGCGGAATGAAATTCCCGCTCAGAATGGCTTCCGCTTCATTATAGCTCCAGTCGTTTTTCTGCGGGGTGGTGCTGTCGTAGATCAGATAGGGCACGCTCTCCGCCGTGTGGGTGCGAAGCCTGATCGGCGTAGGGTGATCGGGAAGCACCATCAGCCTGTATTCCAGACCGCTGGCGTCAAGCCCTTTTGTAAGGGGACCGACCACTCTTTTGTCCAGATATTCGATGGCTTTCAGCTTCTTTTCCACGCTGCCCTGATGTCCCATCTCATCCGGTGCTTCGATATGGATATAGGCAAGATCATAACCGCCCCTGACGAGCGCGTCAAGCGCCGCCTGTGTTTTTCCTTCGTAATTGGTATCAAGGCCGCCGTTCGCGCCTTCCACCTCGGCCACATCCATCCCCGCTCCCACGGCGATCCCCTTTAACAGATCGACGGCGGAGATCATGATGCCCTTCTTTCCGGTCTTTTCATAAAAGGAAGGAAGGGACGGACGGGTCCCTGCTCCCCAGAACCAGCAGCAGTTTGCCGCATTCAGGCCCTCTTTCCTGCGCTGCACGTTGATAGGATGGTCTTTCAGGATCTCATAGCTTCTGACCATCATCTCATAAAGATTTCTGTCGGAGGGGAGGTAAGGGCCGATCTCCCTTCCCAGCACGTCATGGGGCGCAGTCAGCTCTTCCACCTCACCGCCTTCCCAGATCAGGCAGTGGCGGTAGCTGGTCCCCACATAGAAATGATACGGCGGGCGCTCCAGCTCTTTCCTCACGGCGTTAAGGAGTACGGCGCAGTCCTGCGTCCCGATCTCTCCAGAGCTGTGATCCAGTATCCTCCTTTTGGCGAAGGGGATCCCTTCTTCCTCCGAAAGGGTGACGATATTGCACCGCAGGGCGATATCCGTATCCTTCATGGGAACGCCGATACTCAGAGCTTCCAGCGGGGAACGGCCTGAATAATACTTTTTCGGATCATAGCCCATCACGGCCAGGTTTGCCGTATCAGACCCGGGCTTCATCCCTTCCGGGATGGTGCTGACCATGCCGATCTCCGATTTTGGGCTGAGCGCATCCAAGGCAGGCGTATCCGCATATGCCAGCGGCGTCCGACCGTTCAGCCTGGCGATCGGCTCATCCGCCATCCCGTCCCCAAGCACTACCACATATTTCATAATTCCTCCTCATCCACCCAGATGGCGCCGCCGCGGGGCGGCTCCGTCTCACATCTCCTCCATCCGTATCCGGCTGATGAAGCCATCCAGAGACGCGGACTTTTCGGCAAATTCTTTTTCCGTGATCACAGGGGTCACGAAACCGAACTCTCCTTCCACTCCCGCATCGACCGCTTCCACTTCTCCGAACAGCTCCTTCGCGGCAGGCTCGCTGCCCTTACGGGCGCGGACAAAAAATCTCCTGGAAGCGCCGTCGATGCTGCACAGGGGAAGCTTTTCCTCATCCCACAAGCAGACGATGTGCTTCCTGCCGTGCTTCGCGCAGTCGATCACATCGGAAACGACGGCGCTGGCGGTGGGAAGCTTCCCCGCCCCGCGGCCATAGTACATAGAATTGCCCAAGGTATTGCCGCGGATGAAGATGGCATTGAACACGTCGTTCACGCTGTGGAGAGGATTTTTCTCCCCGAGCATAAAAGGGGCCACCATGGCATAGTATTTTCCATCCACCTCTCTGACGCTGGCAAGGAGCTTGATGAACTGGTTCATTTTCTGCGCGTAAAGGAAGTCCTCATGAGTGATCTTCGTGATGCCTTCCGTATAGATTTCTTCATAGCGGACAGTCTTTCCCGTCATGAGGGACGCGAGGATGGCGATCTTGCGGCAGGCGTCGTAGCCCTCCACGTCCGCCTCAGGATTGCGTTCCGCATAGCCCTTTTCCTGGGCCTCCTTCAGGCTGGTCTCAAAATCGCTTCCCTCCTCCGCCATGCGGGTGAGGATGTAATTGGTGGTGCCGTTCAAGATCCCGTTTATCATCTCGATCCGTTCCGCAGTCAGCGCCGCGGTCAGGGGCCGGATGATGGGGATGCCGCCGCCCACGCTGGCTTCAAACAGATAGTTGCAGGAATTTTCCTTTGCCGTGCGGATCAGCTCCGCCCCATGGTTCGCGACCAGCTCCTTATTGGAGGTGCAGACGCTCTTTCCCGCCTTCAGGGCCTGCATGGAATAGGTGAAAGCGGGTTCATTTCCTCCCATGGTCTCACAGATGACCGAAACCTCCGGATCCTGCAGGATGACGTTCACATCATGCACCACCCTGTCTTCGTAAGGATCACCCGGGAAATCCCTGAGATCCAGGATATATTTCACCCGTATCTTTTCCCCAGCGCGCTTATCTATCACATCTTTATTCTTTTCAATCACTTCTACGACACCGCTTCCTACCGTGCCGTATCCTAAAACTGCTATGCTGATCATGCTTTCCTCCTATTCTCTGGCAAGGATCTTTACGTTGCGGACGCCCTTCTTTTCCTCCATCGTATCCAGCATCCTCGATACATCCAGGGTATTGTCCAGCACTTGGACGCTGACGCTCAAAGATGCGACGCCGTTGATCGGGATACTCTGATGGATCGTAAGGATATTGGCCCCGAAATCCGCAATGACCTTCAACACGTCGGAAAGCAGGCCCGGCTCATCCTCGATGGACATGGAAAGGGTGATCGTCGTCCCCTTGGCGTTGTCATGGAAGGGAAAAATATCGTCCTTGTACTTGTAAAAGGAGCTCCGGCTGATATCCACCTTTTCCACCGCGTCCTGTATGGTCGCCGCCTTTCCGGAATCCAGAAGCTTCTTCGCTTCTACCACCTTTAAAAGCACTTCCGGAACAGCTTTCTGTTTTACCACATAATACTCGCTTTTCTTCTGCATTTCCATTCATCCCGCGTTCGTGTCTCTACTGTGCGCACATTTGTGTGCCAACGAGGGATATTGTAGCATAGGGTCCTGAGGAAAGCAACCCAATAATTGGCGGATCATTGTATTTTTACAGATACAATGCATACAGAAGCTGACGCAGGAAGTACAGGATAAGCAGATGCAGCGGATAGAAGAGATAGAAAAAATAGCGGTGTCCCTTCCGCCTTCTTTTCCCGTTATAAAACAGGATCAGGAGAAAAGAAAGGAAAACGGTCATGTGGGACAGCACCGTCTCAAGGGAGGAAGAAACGCTGCGCCCGCCGGTCAGAAGCTCCAGAAATTCCGTGAGCAGAAACAGGCAGGGCGCATCGATCGCCAGAAGCAGCCGGTCACGCATCAGGAACCGGATCACGGCGATAAGCAGAACGCCCCTCCAGGAATAGTCCGTCTTCAGAAGCCAGGCGGCGGCCATTCCGGCCGCCGCGACGACAAGTATGCCCGCCGTTTCAGTTATGGCGCGAAGCGCCCCTCTCCGCCTTTCAAAAATCGCTCGGGCCCGGTCCGTCCCCCAGATCGTCAGAAGTCCGATGAGAAGGGTCCAGAACACATTCTGGCTGTCCGGGTTCAGGCTGCCGGAAAAGACCAGGTCAAAGGGGATTTCCGACAGAAGGGCAAAAAGCAAAAGACGGAGCGCATATTTTGCTCTGCTTCTCGTATGCAGATAACCTTCCACGAGAAGAAAGCAGAAAAGCGGAAAGGAGATCCGTCCGATGATGCGCAGGATGCTGTCCACATGATAGATTTTCCCATAGAGCGCCGCATCCGTCACGCGCCCGTCGATCAGGATCCTTTCCAGGATCCCTGCACCGATATGGTCGATCAGCATGGTAACAAGGGCGACGGTTTTCAGGAAATCGGCGGAGATCCCGCCTTCCCGCGTCAGAGATAATGGATGATTCTGTTTCTGCTTCATTGTGTTTTCCTGTCTTTGTAAAGATCAGACGGCTTCCAGCGGATATTTATCCGTCAGCTCCTTCACGATGGCGCGGGCGTCGGGGACCTTTTCCTCGCCGTCTTTGATCACCATGGCGATGGCTTCCGCGATCCTGTCCATATCCTGCGTGTTCATCCCTCTGGTGGTAACGGCCGGCGTCCCGAGGCGGATGCCGCTGGTCACAAACGGAGATTTGGGATCGTTGGGGATGGTGTTCTTGTTGCAGGTGATGTTGGCCGCGTCAAGGAGCTTCTCCACCGCCTTTCCGGTCTGTCCCACATTGGTCAGATCGACCAGCATAAGATGATTGTCGGTTCCTCCTGATACGATGCGGATGCCCCGATCCATCAGGCCATGGCAGAGAGCCTGGGCATTGTCGATCACATGCTGCTGGTAAACGCGGAAATCATCACTCAGTGCTTCCTTGAAGCAGACCGCTTTGGCCGCGATCACATGCATGAGCGGGCCCCCCTGGATGCCGGGGAAGATCGCCTTGTTGAAATTCCACTTTTCCGCTGCCTCTTTGTTGCAGAGGATCATTCCACCTCTCGGTCCGCGCAGGGTCTTGTGGGTGGTGGTGGTCACCACGTCCGCATAAGGGATCGGGCTGGGATGAAGCCCGGCAGCCACCAGGCCGGCGATGTGGGCCATATCCACCATCAGGCAGGCGCCCACTTCGTCCGCGATCTCCCGGAAGGGCTTAAAATCAATGGTCCTCGCATAGGCGGAAGCGCCCGCGATGATCATTTTCGGGCGGCACTGCCTTGCGATCTCCTTCATCTTATCATAGTCCAGAAATCCCTCGTCGTTCACGCCGTAGGGAATCACCTTGAAATATTTTCCGGACATATTCACCGGGCTTCCGTGGGTCAAATGGCCGCCATGGTCCAGATTCATTCCCATAATGGTGTCTCCTGGATCGAGCACAGCAAACTGTACCGCCATGTTAGCCTGCGCGCCGGAATGGGGCTGGACATTGACATAATCGCAGCCAAACAGCTTCTTCGCCCGCTCAATGGCAAGATTCTCCACCTCATCCACATGATCACAGCCGCCGTAGTACCGCTTTCCCGGATATCCTTCCGCATACTTGTTGGTGAGCACGCTTCCCATCGCCGCCATGACGGCCTTGCTCACCCAGTTTTCGGAAGCGATCAGCTCGATGTGGCTGTTCTGCCTCTCCTGTTCATCCACGATCGCCTGCGCGATCTCCGGGTCCACCTTCCTCACTTCATCCAGAGAATACATCCTTACCTCCTAATCCGCCGCCGCAGGCGGCATTCATTTTTTCTAAAGTTCGACGCGTTACCGTGTGAAACTGCGCAGGATGATTATAGCACAGTTTCCCCGGATTGAAAACAGGAATAAATCCGAAAGGGTTTCTTATACGATTCTTATACTTTTCTTAAAACTTGTTTTTCCTCTTTACCACGCTTTTCTGTTTTGCTAAAATACTGGCTTGAAGAGGCTTAACAGGGGGAATTTCCATGTACCATTTTTTGGTGAATCCTTCTTCCTGCTCCGGGCGGGGCGGAAGATACTGGGAACGTGTAAAAAAAGAACTGGACGAAAGAAGCGTCCCCTATCAGGCGCATTTTTCCGAAAAAGCGGGAGACATGGCTCGGATGGCGTCCGAACTGACCCAAACAGGCGCAGGTGACAGGGATGAGGTGCATCTGGTCGTCCTCGGCGGGGACGGGACCGTAAACGAGACGCTCCAGGGCATCCGTGATTTTGACCGGACGCGCTTCAGCTATATTCCCACCGGTTCCAGCAACGATCTGGCACGGGATGTGGGGATCAGCCGCGATCCTGTCAAGGCGCTCTGCCAGCTTCTGGACGATGAAAAAGAGCGCCCGATGGATGTGGGCGTCCTGCATTATCACACGGCTTACGCGCCGCAGGGAAAAGGGCTGGAAAAGGTCAGCCGGCCGGACCGGCTTTTTGTAGTGAGCTGCGGGATAGGCTTCGACGCGGGCGTATGTCAGCAGGCCATGTCCTCCCGTTTTAAGGA
Organism: Candidatus Eisenbergiella merdipullorum; assembly: GCA_019118445.1. Lineage (GTDB taxonomy): Bacteria > Bacillota > Clostridia > Lachnospirales > Lachnospiraceae > Eisenbergiella > Eisenbergiella merdipullorum. The sequence continues at coordinate 73,331 of DWYY01000045.1, forward strand.
TGTCCTCAACAGGCTCGGCCTGGGCAAGCTCACTTACCTGGGGATCGCACTGAAAATGCTCATCACCTCCGGACGGGCGCAGGCAGTCCTTACGGCGGAAAACGATGCCGGAGAGAGGACAGGTCCCGTTTCCATCCGGAAACTGATGTTTGCCGCCTGTATGTCGCACTGCTATGAGGGCGGCGGATTCCGTTTCTGCCCTGGTGCGGACGCCGCTGACGGTATCCTGGACGTCTGTGCGGTGGGAAATGTCCCCAAATGGAAGGTGATCCTCGTGCTTCCCACCGCCTTCTGGGGCGGGCATTACCGCTACCGCGGGGTAGAGCATTATGAAGGAAGCCGTATCCGCATCCGCGCCTCACGGCCCTTGTGGGTACATACGGACGGAGAAGTGACCGCGCTTTCGGATGATATCACTGTAAGCTGCCTCCGCAGGCGGCTGAGGTTTTATTACTAAGCTGTAATTTAATGGGAAAGAGGTATCTGCATCATGAAGAAGGGGATCCTGCTTCAAAGAGGAAAATATGAACGGCGTACCAGCCGGCAGGGCGCTGTATATCGTCCGTCCGCCGGTTACCGGGAGCTCATTCCGTTTGCCCTGTATTTCATCCTCTATCTGCTCTGGTTTGGATGGCTGGAGGAAAGGCATGTGCGGAAATACCAGGTGATACATGTTTTCCTGGATGACTATATCCCTTTTTGTGAATGGTTCATCATCCCCTATCTGCTCTGGTTTTTGTATGTGCCTGCCGCCGTTCTGTACGCCGCATTCCGCAGCAGGGACGAGTATATCAGATCCGCGATGTTTCTCTGCACGGGGATGACGGTGTTTCTTCTGGTATCCACCTTCTTTCCGAACATCCAGCATCTGCGGCCCGCGGTGATGCCGCGCGACAATGCGCTCACCCGCCTCGTGTCCCTTCTCGAGAGGATGGACACGCCCACAAACCTGTGGCCGAGCATCCATGTATACAATTCCATCGGTTCGCATATCGCCATCAGCCGCTGCCTGAGAGAAAACAAGCGGACAGTCCGCGCCTGTTCCTTTGTCCTGTGCGTATCCATCATACTTTCGACCATGTTCTTAAAACAGCACTCCGTGTTTGACGTGGTCACCGCTTTTGTCCTCGCGGGGGCCATGTATGGCATACTCTATCGTCATGATCTGCCAGCCGTCATCAGACAGCGTGAAAAAAAGTCTTACGTGAGAAATTCATGACCTTTCAAAGAAAAACGCCGGAAACTGACGCTGATCGAAATTCATCCCGTCGGTTCCGGCGTTTATCGTTCAATTAAATTTGAAGAACCTCTGGCAGAGCTTATACCCCTCCACCGTCACTTTTCTACCGCTCTTGCCGGGCAGATTGGCACAGCTTCCCAGAAGGCCGTAACGCAGCTTAAAGAAGATCATCGCGTCCTTCTGTTTGATATATTTCCACAGCTCGTTTTTCTTCTCCAGATTTTCTTCTGTGCCGGAGCAGATGAGCATGATGGAGGACACTGTGGTGATGATATCCAGATAATTGATCATATAGCTGCGCAGCTTTTTCTGGGAAGAAAGGAACTGCTTCTTGGACACCAGATAATCCACCATGAGCCTGTTCACGGTAAGCTGCTGGTCGATCCTGCCGATCATCACCTTTTCATTCACCGACTGGTCCGATCTGCCGATATAATATCTGTAAAAATTCACATCCAGATAGTACATATTCTTCACGTAGGGAAGAGGCTCGTAAACGAACAGATTGTCCACATAGAAGGTGTGTTCCGGCAGCTTCAGCCCGCAGTCGCGCAGGAGCTTTGTCCGGAAGATCACGGAATGCATGAGGATATACTGGCCCTTGTGGAACCTGTGCACATCCTTCCAGGTGAAAACCTCATTTTCCGGGAGCACATGCCGGTAACGGATCACCTTCTTGCGCTTTTCCCCTTCCTTTTCATAGACATAATTAGCGATCAGCATGTCCAGGACTTCATCCCCGCCTGCAAACATCCGCAGCGTATCCAGGACCGTCTGATATGCCGTATCCAGCACCCAGTCGTCGCTGTCCACCACCTTGAAGAAGAGACCGGAAGCGTTTTCAATCCCGGCATTCACGCCGGAACCGTGTCCGCCGTTTTCCTTGTGGATCGCTTTTACGATATCGGGATACTTTTCCACATACTCGTCCGCGATGCGGGCGGTCCCGTCCGTGGAGCCGTCATCCACGATGATGATCTCCACATCTTCCCCGCCGGGAAGCAGGGAATCGATGCATTTTCTCATGTATTTCTCAGAATTGTAGCAGGGTACCGTAATTGACAAAAGTTTCATTGGTAAGAATCTCCTGTTGCATTTTTTGATCTACAGATTACTTTTCACATAGTCCAGATAAGCGGAGAAAGCAGAAGGGACCGGGATCGCGTCCAGGTCGGAACGGTCCGCGAAGATCAGCCCGTCCCAGCCTCCTTTGTATGGCTCCAGCTCATCCACCCACACGGCATAGCCGGTCATATGCCATTCCCTGTGGGTAAAGATATGTTTTGCGGCGGGAAGCTTTTTGATGCGGATCGGGTTTAAGCCCTTCTCCTTCAGAAAAGCGATCACCTCCGCCTGTTTTCTTTTCCCTTCCAGGGCAGGGAGCTCATACATGCCGGCCAAAAGCCCGCCATCCGGCCTCTTGCGGAAGGCTGCCTTCTTTTCATCCAAGATGACGAGCACCGTTTTCTCATCAATGGCCCGCTTCTTTTTTGGCGTTTTCCTGGGAAAATCCAGCTCTCTTCCCAGTTCGTGCGCCATGCATGCTTCCGCCAGAGGACATTCCCCACAGCGCGGAGCGCCGTTCGGCAGGCAGACTAGAGCGCCGATCTCCATCATCGCCTGGTTAAAATCCCCGGGCCTGTCCGCCGGGATGACGGCCGCAAGAAGCGATTCCACGCTCTTTCTCACCGTCTGGTTTGTCATATCCCTGTCATCCATGCGGAACCGTGCCATCACGCGCAGCACGTTGCCGTCCACCGCCGGGACGGGCCGTCCGCAGGCGATGGAAGAAATGGCTCCGGCCGTGTAGGGGCCAATCCCCGGGAGGCTGAGAAGTTCCTGCACTTCCGCGGGCATCTTTCCCGCAAAGCGCTCCATGATCTGGCAGGCAGCCTTTTTCAGGTTGCGCGCCCGGCTATAATAGCCCAGTCCCTCCCAGAGCTTGAGCAGACGTTCCTCCGGGACCGCGGCAAGAGAGGCAATATCCGGCAGTTCTTCCATAAAGCGTTCAAAATACGGCTTCACCGCTTCCACCCGCGTCTGCTGCAGCATGATCTCGGAAATCCAGACCCGGTAGGGCGTAGGGTTTCTGCGCCAAGGGAGCTGCCTTCTGTGTCCATCATACCACGGCAGCAGGCGGGGCGCAATAAGAGACGCGTTCCCCTTGTCCTTCCTGTCCGCGGGTCCATCTCCAGGCAGGAAAACCGGAATCTCGTAGGAAATGCGCATACCGTCCTTCTGCACCCTGCATCCCATAGCCATGATCCGCACGCCCACGTCCCGGGCGCGCAGGAGCACTTCGGCAAATTCAGGCTGGGTCTGCACATTGGGCATGAAACGGGAAATTCCTTCCATCTGCACCACAAAAAGAAGGACGGCTCCATATCCCTCCTTCTTCGCTTCCATCAGCCCTTCCACATGCTTCACCGCCCGCAGGGACGGCGCATCGGGGAAAAGGGCCACATTGTCCCGCTCCAGATTCACGCCTTTTACCTCGACCCAGATTTCTTCCTCCCGTCCGCTCTCCCCAGGCGCATTTCCTTTCCGTGCGCCGCCGGGACGCGTGCGGACCCGGAAATCGAACCTCGATCTTCCTAAGGTGCACTCCGGACGCACTTCAGCAACATCCTGACAGAGGCCGCCGCTTTTCAGCCATTCCTCTGCAGCCTTATTTGGAGCCGCGCTGTCCATGTTGACAAGCCTGTCTCCCTTCTTCACCGTCACAAGGTCATAGGCTGTGCTCCGCGCGGGATTGCCGCTATGTTCCAGATAAACCAGCGCTCCTTCCTGCAGCAGCTCCCGGCATCTTCCCGTATTTTTCACATGAACCTTCTCACGCTTTCCGTCCATCCGGACGTATGCGATGAAGCGGTTCGGCCGCTCCAGGAATATCCCTTCGCGGATGTCGTTATACTTCATATCTTCTGCTTCCTGTCTTTTATGACTTTTAGTCTGTCCCGTCCGCAGCGTCCGCGGCTTATCACCTCAGACGGTTGCATTCATATTTTTCCAGCATGAGAATGCAGTTTTTCAGTTCCTCATAGCGGTCCATGAGCTCTCCCGGTGCAAGGTCGATATCCAAAGAAACCGCCATCGTAGTAAGCATATCATCTGTCACCCGGTCCCGCATAGCCACAAAAATTTCCAGCTTTTCCTCATAGCTGCCCGCATCCAGGAAGGAAAGCAGCATGGGATCCAGCGCGGATCCGTCATTTTCCGCCGCGTTGGCATTTTCCGCAGATTCGGTATTTCCCCTGGCTTCGGCAGTTTCCACGGCTTCCTTATTCCCGGCTTCCATCTGCTCTGCCGGAGGGACCGGCAGGACAGCCGCATCCTGCTGCGCAAAGAGTGCCTGCGGGGAAGCCTGTCCTACGATCTGCGGAAGGAGGGTGAAACGGCATTCTGCCTGCGCGTCCGGATATTTTTCCCGGTCCAGCTTTTCCATAAATTCCGCAAGGGGTCTGGCAAAAACTTCAAAATTTCCGTACAGGGCCTGATAGACGACCAGGCTTTCCCCCGTATCCGCATGCTTCGCCAGGGTGACCACCCGGTAAAGATCCCCCTTAAAATGCTGATATATCTCATTTGGTTTTGGGATTCTGTCCATTCTTTCCTCTCATTCTGAAGCGTCCCCGCATCTTTCCGGACTTCATTCCGGCACTATTTCAGCAGTTCCCCTACAATGCGGTTAACCACAGCACCATCCGCACGGCCCTTCACCCTCGGCATCAGCTCCTTCATGATCTTTCCCTTGTCCTTTGCCGTGGGCTGTTCGATCCCAAGGTCCTTCAGCACTCCGTCGATCTCGGCGCGGATCTGCTCCTCTGTCATCTCTTCGGGAGCAAATTCTTTCAGGACAGCAAGGCGTTTCCGGCATTCTTCCTTAATATCCTCCCTGTCCGCAGGCGCGAGGTCCATGGTCTCCTGCGTCTGCTTGATCTCCTTTTTGACCACTTCGTTTTCTTCCGCCTCAGTCAGATCGGAGCGCTTGTCAATTGCCTTGTTCTTCAAGGCCGCAAGCAGCATGGAAAGCGTGTCCTTGCGTTCCTTGTCCTTGTTTTTCATCGCGGCGACCATCTGCGCCCTTACTTCATCAATTTTACTCATGGCTGTCATATCCTTTCTTCTGATTTTTAACTGCTTTTATCTTCCGGTAACTCCGCTGTATTTGACAATGAGAAGCTCCACGCCAAGCCGATCGTTCATGCGTCCGTTCTTCACCGCCTCGTCCGTCTTCACGCACTCGGCCAGCGCTTCTTTCAGCACGTCCATCCCGAAGCGGGAAGCCTGATTCACGTATTTTGCGGCTATAAAGCCGTGCAGCCCTGTTTTTTCCCCAATCCTCCGGTTGTCATAGCCCTTCGCGCGAAGCTCCTTCACCTGGACGAGCAGGCTGAACTGGCGGCCGATCAAAAACAGGATCCGCATGGGCGGCTCCTTTAAGGCCAGTAGATCATAATAGAGCTGCAGCGCCTCTCTCTGTTTCCCGGCCGCGACCGCTTCGATCATATCAAAGATCTTTCCCGCCATCTGCTGGGTGCAGACCGCATCGATATCGGCCTCCGTGATCGCATCCTTTTTGAGGGTATAACAGAACAGCTTTTCCAGCTCTCTGTCAATATTTTCCATGTCTGAGCCCGTTTTCTGCAGAAAATGATCCAGTCCAGTACGGGATATTCCTTTGTTTTCCTTTTTTATTCTGCCCAGGATCCAGCGTTTCAATGTGGTTTCATCCTGAGCAGAAAACTCCACCGCGCTCCCGATCTCCTTCACTGCTTTAAAAAGGCGGCTCCTTTTGTCCGCTTCTGCCTCCGTGAAGATGAAAAAGGTGGTAGGCGAAGGAGATTTCAGATAATCCGCCAGGGCTTCTCCGCCCTTTTTGAACCAGCCGCTGTCTTGGATGAGGATCACCCTGCGGTCCGCGAAAAACGGCATCGTCTCCGCCAGGTCGATGATCTGTGCGGGATTGATATCCTTTCCCTGAAAGGAAGAGAAATTCATGGTATCCCCTTCCTGCACCATGGCCGCCTTCAGCCTGTCGCGGTACTGGTTCTTCAGATAGGCTTCCTGGCCGTAAAGGAGATAAGCCTGACGGAACTGTCCTGTTTTGATATCTTCCAAAAGCTGCTTCATGAACCGCTCCCTTCCATTCCCTCTTTTTTCTGTCCCGGAAGGCTTTCTGAGCTTCCGCCGCAGGAGGCAGGCGGACACTGACGCGGACTGCCTGCCGTATTCTATTGTACCATCAATTTGGGAAAATGGCGAGATGCATTTCACAGTTGAAAGAGAAGGAACTCCGGGACAGCAAGATCCATCTGACCCGCAAAGTCCCAGGAAACTGCAAAAAATGCTCCCTTCCAGACAGCAGGCTTTTATTCACCTGCCGCCTGAAAGGGAGCATATCAATCTAAAATTTCAATGTGGCAGCTTCCACTGTCACCACTGTATCATCCGACCTTTCGGAAGACCAGGACATGGCTCGCATAGTCACCGGCCATGGAAATGGAAACTCCCCAGTTCATCAGTGTTTCCCCTTCAAATATATTCCCGTCTTCATCCTCATATCTGCCATGCGGTTCCAAACCGCGCAAACGGAAAAGAGGCAGATATTGCCTGAAATGCAGGCCGTGCCCAAAGGCAAAGACCACAGCGCCTTTCCCTTCCCGATCCACATACTCCAGCACTGTGCATGGCCCCTCATAAGCGGATGCGATCCGGTAGACATAGCTGTTATTCATAAGCGGCCGCAGTTCACAGAAACGCCGCACCGCTTCCTTCAACCGGATGAGCTCCTCTGAATCCGCAGTGAGCAGGTCGATCCCTATGCTCATGGAGCCGGTCATTCCCCAGTCGATACGATACTGTAAAGGCAGTGTTCTGCCGTTAATGCCATTCGGAGAAGGAGAGATGTTTCCTGCTCCGCCCGCTGTCTTAGGCGGGAAAAGAGTCGTAAAGCCTTCATGGATCAACATAAGGTCTACGGGATCCGCATTATCGCTCCGGTTGATCCGATCGCAATACGGGACCATGCCGAAATCAGCCCGGCCACCGCCGCCGGCGCAATTCTCAAATAATATATGCGGAGCGACTTTATTCAGATGATCCCAGATCCTGTAAAGATTCTGAATAAACCGGATACGCAGTTCTCCGATTTCTTTGGATGAAGCCCCCGGCCAGCCCGTTTCACCAAAATACCGGTTCATATCCCATTTCAGATAATCCAACTCATATTCCGCCAGAAGACGATCCAGCATATCAATGGCGAATTGACAGACATCCTCCCTGGCAAGGTTCAAAACAAGCTGATTCCTTGAGAGCCAAGGCTTCCTGCCCTCATCATGCAATACCCAGTCCGGATGTGCACGGTACAGATTGCTGTCGGGATTCACCATTTCAGGCTCTACCCACAGGCCAAATTTCATTCCATGAGCATGGCACGCCTCGATCAAAGGCCTGAAGCCATGCGGGAATCTTTCTTCGTCAAGATACCAGTCTCCCAAGCCGCGGCGGTCGCAGTCACGTCCCTTCATCCAGCCGTCGTCCACGACGAACAGCTCTGCTCCGATATCCGCAGCCTGCTCTATCACCTTGAGGAGCGTCTCTTCATGCAAATCGAATTCAAAAGGATACCAGGAATTGTAGATAACAGGGCGAGGGCTGTACGCTTTTGAGCGGGGAAGCAGGAAATCATACTGCCAGTCATATAAAATGCGGCTCATTTCTCCGAATCCATGGCCGGTGTACCCAAAAGTAAGCCCCGGCGCCGTAAATGTTTCCTGCGGTTCCAACTCTACAAACGTATCATAGGTTCCAATTCCCCCGGTCACTCCGACCAGGCCGTCAGGATTCTGATATGCGATCAGTTCGAAATCACCGCTCCAGTGCAGCGCTCCAAAATAAACCTCTCCGGCCGTTTCTGTCGTTCTTCCCATCGGGTCAAGCGCAAAGAACGGGACCGACTGATGAGAAGCGCTCACGCCGCGGTGGCTTTCCAGCACCACCTGCGACTGAGTCAGCATAATCCTCTGTCGTTGATATTCCGCTCCCCATTTTCCGGCAAAATGAGTCAATCTATAGTGCAGATGGCCCGGAAGATGCAATGTCGCAGAACGGACGGTCTCAAGCACGACAGGAGCTTCCCCTTCATTACGGATCGTAACGCTCCGCGTGATCAGATCCAGATCCCCCCATCCCTGATAAAGAAGTTCCACACTGATCTTCATGATGTCATCTGACAGAACGATCGTCAATGCCCCGTCTGAAATGGAATAAGAGCGATATCTTAAAACCGTATTCCGTACCCCATCAGGATAACGGATCGACAATGCCGGCGGATCGAAATCCCTCGGATCCTGGGCACGATATTCAGGGCGATATAATTCTCCCCCATGGTCGCTGTAAGGAAAGTCCCTCCGGCTCGCTATGCCTGCGGGCGTTATATCCTTAACCGGCGCTCCCCAGTATAAATGAACCAGCCGTCCTTCTTCATCCACCTTCATCAGGTAACTCATCTTTGGCGTAGAAAGGGCGAACACCCCCCGCTCTTTCTGTACATAAATTTCCATACTATTCCCCCGGATCTTATTGATTAATGGTCTCCCATGCAGTTTTTGCCTCATCAATGATATCCTGCAGGCCCTGACCTTTCAGCGTTTCATATTGAGCTTTAAACTCTTCCATCGACATACGTCCGGCGATCACATTGGCCTGATTTTCCATCACCATAGGCAGGACATCTGCCCCATAACGGGTATATGCATCGGTGACCAACGTCGGTGCGCTTTGCTTAAAATAAGGTTCATTCAAAAAGAGCCCGTCATAGAAATTCTTTGTCAATTCATCCAGCTCTTCATATTCTTTCCCTGTCAAAAGAATCTGCATGTAGTTATCCTCCAGCCAGAGGAAAGGAATCGGCTGAAAGATCAGGCCTGCGCCGCGTGCCTCTACGAAGGAATCCACATAAGGCTCCAGAAGTTTCGGCTTGCCGTCTACGATTTCATGATGGACCCCTTCCACCCCGTAATTCATCAGCTTAGCCCCTTCTTCGGAATACAGCCAGTCAAATAAACGAACGATATCTGCTGCCTTGTCTTCCGCTGCAACTGTGATAGATGTAACACCAAAGCCACTGATCCTACCCCTGGCAGAGATATACTGATCTCCATTGGGCCCGGTCGGAGGGGAGACACATAACATGGTGGCTTCCGGAATTGTCTCCCTGAGTACCTGGGATGAAAGCTTGGACTGTTCCGCCGCAGCCATCATGCTGAATCCCAGATTTGCATCTACTGCCTTATATTTTGCGGACATATCCCTGGTTGCAAATTCCTGATCAAGGAGCTTTTCCTCATACAGCTGCTGCATGGAGGTAAGGTACAGTTCATAATTCGGATGATCGAATACTAATCCATAGCTGCCATCAGGCATAACGCAGAAATAATTGTTTGAATCCGGCAGAATCCCGAAACTCGGCATCAATTGGAACTGATCTCCTGCAATGGGAATCTCATTGGAGGCATCTCCGTCACCATTCACGTCATTATCCCGTACCGCCCGCCACAGTTCCAGCCAGCCATCCCAATCCGTAGGCACTTCCATATTCAACGCTTCCAGCCAGTCACTGCGGAGCATCCACGAACTGACAGGCGGAAAATCGAAGAGCTCGATCAGAGTATAGATATGACCATCATTGACATTACGGATACGTGCATAGTCGTCCTGATTCAAAGAAGCCACGATATTGGGAGCATATTCTTCTGTGTAATATTCATCCAATGGAAGGATTGCTCCCTGATCGACCAGGTTGACTGTGTTCGCTCCAATAATCACATCAGGTAAATCTCCAGCACTGATGAGCGCGTTTACCTTGGTATCAAAATCCTCCTGAACGGCCCATTCGATATTGATCTTCGTATTCGTAAGCCTTTCAATCTCCGGGATCAGATTGGTATCCGCGGAATAAGGCGACCAGATCGGAGCGAGAACACTGAATTCGAACGTATCCTCAAATAGCGTGTCTGCTGCCTGCTGCTCTTCCTGCTCCACAGTGCTTTCCGCAGTAGACAGGACCGTTTCGTCCGGCTGGGTAGTTTCCGTTCCGTTCGTACTGTTGCCGCACGAAGTCAGACATAACGCAAAAAGCGTTGATGCGAGGAACAGTGAGATCGATCTTTTTTTCCCTTTTTTCATTACATTCCACTCCTTTTCATTTTTATTTTGTAAAACTATCCCTTTACTGAACCGAGCATGATTCCATTCACAAAATATTTTTGCGCGAATGGATAGATCGCCAGGACAGGGATCATTGCCACAACGATAACAGCATGCTTGAGCTGTTCAGGCAGTGCGGTACGATTACCCTCCATCAGTTCCATCAGGGAACTGGATTCGCTTGTAAGCACCATCTCTCTCAGAACCAGTTGTAATGTATACTTATTCACATTTCTTAAATACAGCAATGGATTCATATAATCATTCCAGTGTCCAACGAAGACCCACAAAGCGATCGTCGCCAGTCCGGCTTTTGCAAGAGGGATAACAATCCGAAACAGGATACAAAAGTCATTCGCTCCATCCACACGGGCACTTTCTATCAATTCCTTAGGTATACTGGAAAAAAAGGTCCTCAGGATCAGAACATTATATGCTGTGATCAAGCTTGCCAAGATCAGTGAGGCTAACGTATCAACCAGTTGAAGCTTGCTCATCACCAGAAAACTGGGAATCATGCCGCCGCTAAACCACATGGTCAGCATCACAAGTACATTAAATCCCTTCTTCCCCCAAAACTCTCCGAAGGCCAGAGGATAGGCCGCAAATGAAGTGAGCAGCAGGCTGAAAACACATCCGACGCAGGCCACAATGATGGTATTTCTGTAAGCAATAAGGATAGAACTTGTCTCAAAGATTTTTATATAGGAAGCAAAGCTGAAACCCACGGGAAAGATCCCTACCCTGCCGCCCATAATCGCAAATTCATCACTCATAGAAATAGATATCAGGTTCATAAACGGAAGGATGATGCAGAGAGAAAATACAGTCAAAACGAGCAGTATTACAGCATCAAAAATTCTCTCCCCTATTGATTTCTTTTTCCTCATTTTCTACATTCTCCCCCTCTCAAAAGATCGCTGTATCACCATCTGAAAGCTTCCGTGAAATGAAATTTGCCATCATTACAAGCAAAAGACTGACAACGGAATTAAATAACCCGACCGCAGTAGAGAAACTGTATTTTCCCTGCTCCATACCCATTTTATAAATGAAAGTCGGCAGCAGCTCGGAAACGGAAAGGTTCAGGTCATTCTGAAGCAGTAATACCTTTTCAAAATTAGCCCCTAACAGATCTCCTATCTTTAGGATCAACAAAATAACGATCGTCTGCTTTAAGCCAGGAAGCGTGATATGCCAGATCCTGCGGAAACGTCCAGCCCCATCCACTCTGGCCGCCTCATAAAGGGTAGTATCAATCCCCGTGAGCGCTGAAAGATATACCACGGAATTCCATCCTGTCGTCTGCCATATCCCCGAAATGACATTGATAGGCCGGAACATATCCGGATCTCCGAGAAAATAATAGGGTTCTTTTCCAAAGAGTCTGTATATCTCCCCCATCAGCCCCATGGAAGGTGAAAGAAAAGATGTCAGCATACTGATCAGCACCACAGTCGAAATGAAATATGGCATATAAGTAATTGTCTGAAAAGCTTTCTTCAGCTTGGGATATGCTACCTCATTGAGCAGCAGAGCCAACAGGATAGAGGAAGGGAATACAAATAAGAGTGAAAGAAGATTCAGTGCCACCGTATTCCACACAGTACGTCCAAAATTCAGGCTCAGAATAAAATCGGTAAAATTCCTCAATCCAATAAATTCACTGCCCCGCAAACCTTTTAACGGTTTATAATCAAAAAAGGCAATAACAAGATATCCCATGGCCCAATATCGAAAGACCAGGAAAAAAACAACGACGGGCAGGATCATCAGATAGATATACCGGTTCCGCCAGGCCTTTCTCTTCCACGTCTTCCACCTGGCTTGTGATTCGACTGTTCTCTGTTTCATAGCATTCCTCCTTGACGATACAGCAGAGATGCATACAGATTTGTAGGATCATATTGCAGGCAGATGTCTGCATGCTTTTTCCATCTCTCATCTCCAGCAGCCCAATATGCCATGGAAAGCTGCCAGTGGCAGGCGGCTTTTTTCTGCTCTTCAGCAGGTTCTATATAGCTGATGAAGAATGGGGTCGCCTTAAAGAATCCGGGCACACGGGAATCGAGAGCTTTTTCATAAGCATGTATCTGTCCGCTCAGCAAACGGCGCGCTTCTGTATCTCTCCCCAACCGTTTACAGCACAAAGCCTGCCAGCAGGGCAGTTCCGCAAAATAGAAATTGGAAAAATACCCCCTTTCAATAGATGTCAGATCTTTCCATATCTCCCTGGCTGCTTCAAACTCTCCCAGCTTTTCTAAGCATAGCGCCTCAAAATAGCGATGTGGAGCCAAAAGGCCCTCATTCCACAGCGCAGCACCCAGATTCCCGGGAAATCTCTGCGCTCTGCGGAACCATCCCAAAGCCTCCGATACACGATCCTGTATCAGAATCTTTCTTCCGATATTATGACAGGCAAACATATACTGTTCTGCCACCGCATGTTCTCCGCCTTCACAGGGGATAAAGCGATGTTCTTCCATAAGGTCAAGGGCTTCTTCGGAACGGTCTGCCATATTCAGGGCTCTGACCCATTCGATCATGATATCATCACGTATCGATACCGGATCCGTTTTCCTGAACCATTCCAGCACCGTTTCCGGAGCATATCCGTTCCGGAGGGCGACATATGCCGCTTCCCACAGGAGCTGCTCGCTGTGCGGATCTGCCAAACGGGCCTGTTCCAGAAGAACAGACGCTCTCTTTCGTCCGTCCTTATCAGTATGGCTGTAGGATACGACAGCCAGATCGCGCAGGAGTCCTGCGTCTTTCGGTCTTTTCTTTAAGGCTCTTTCCCAGAGGATCTCTGCTTCCTTATATTCTTTGTGGTGATATTTCATACAGGCCAGCAAGTCTTCCGGCTGCCCATGTCCTATCTGATGGCCTATTACATATTGCAGAGCGTCCGCTTCGATCTTTCTTAATGGAAATGCGCTGCCGATTGGCAGGCCTTCCAGTTTCACTTCTTTTCTTCCCTGCAGATAAGCACATACGACAGCAGAAAGAATGGTCGGTTTCTCCAAATGCTCCAGCAGCCCGGCTGCCAGACTGCGATCTCCTTCCTCCAGCAAATCCTGTGCGATATCCAGAGCGGTGAGGCTGGGATCAGAACTTAAAGGGCGATAAAAATCCTTCCAGTCAATCTCCCCGAGTTCTGCCCACTGCAGGAGCAGACGCGCCAGATGATCCAGAGGATCCTGACGCAGAAGCGCTTTCACCGCTTTCGTATCTCCCTGCGCTCTGATCAGCAGACAGGCTGCGCGCGAATTTCTTGGATCTGCCTGCAGGGCCTCTCTGGCCGCCCAGGCCATCTTTCCCATCCGTCCCATACGTCCATACAGACAGCCCAGCCTTGTCATTGCCCGGGATCTGGCATCCTGATTCCATGCCGCTTTCTGATGCCAGTCCTCTGCTTTTTCCGGCTGTTCCAACGCTTCATATATCAGGCCCAGCAAATAAGGAAGTTCCCCGCTTTCCGGATTATTATTGCGCATAGTGACACTGTTCCATGCCCGTTCAGCGTAATCCTTTGCCTCCTGATAGCGCTGCTGCCCCAGACGAAGGCGTGCCAGCGCGATAAGGCTTGGAGCATGTCCCGGTTCCCGTCTCAGAGCCTCCTGCCAGTACATTTCCGGCCAGGCAACAGGATCCCGGTATTGTTCTACATGTACGCCTGCCTGATAACATTCCCAGGCTGTCTTCAAGGAAGAAAGATCAGGATTATCCGGCAGGATCTCAGGAAGCGGCACAAAAGAGGCATCCGTTTTCCGATAATGCAGCAGTTCCTTTCCATTACAGTCTGACAAACGGATTTCTTTCGGTTCTTCTGCCATTGCTTCCGCCATGGATATGGTCCACGGCCTTCCGGGCAAGAGCGCCGGACAGTCCACACATTTTCCATCGATCTCCAGCTTTGCGCCCATCTGCTCTTTCGTAGTCTGCAGGCGGATGACCCGTCCTTCCACGGACAGCGCAGCTTCCAGAGTAGCGCATACAGGCACCCCCAGCTCGCCGATCGGGTACCAGCTCTGGGAGAAGGTTTTCGTCTCATAAGCCTCCAGCCAGGCAAAATCGGGCTGATTGTTGGAATAACTGCCTGCCATTAGTTCTGCATATGGGCCGTCCGCATCTGTCAATGCCCGTTCCCAGTTTTCAGAAAGCTGGTTATAGGCCCATGTAAATAACTTTTTTCCTGTAGAGGTGAATGGATCTGCCACATGCACCACGCCGCGCCCTTTTCCTTCATCATAACCGCCGAAAAAGGGTTCTTTTGTAGGCGCTGAAAAGAATGAGGTCGGCTGACGTGTTTCGGCATGATGATCGATATGTACTCCCTCTCCCAGCCGGATGCCATTATACGTCCCTGACGCGATCGGATACGTGGTATTGTCCTTTCTGTAATGAAAATTCACGTAAGTAACATCCGGCGGAAAGAAAATACGGTATTTTTCGTTCACGGGAACAGCGGCATTTTCCCACCAAAGGAAAGAGTGACGCAGAGGAGTCCGATTATAAACCCTTATACGTGTCTCAAGCCGCGCGGCGTCCGGCTTCAGATGGATCCCCACCATTCCTTTCATTCGATCCAGAGGATCATGTTCACTGAGCCATACAGTCCCGCCCCCATCCTCATCGCGTTCTATCTGCCAGTCAACCGGCAGGAATGTGGAAGGACGATGATGACATGGCCAGTTGAACTCACAGCCCCCTGAGATCCAGGAACCCAGCATACCGATCAAGGCAGGTTTAATGACATGCTGCCTGTAAAAGAAATCATAATCATTCACTTTATCATACGCCGAAAATATTCTTCCTCCCAACTGCGGGAGGATCTCCAGCCGGATATATTTATTTTCCAGACAGATGCATGTATATTCCCTCTCCTCCGGTTCCCCCTTATTGATCGCGATGACAACACGATTCGGATATGGATCCCCGCTGGAGCGTTGGTGCACCCGGCTCTCCGCGAACATCGGGAGCTCTTCTGCCGCCGGTTCAACATAAGTAGGTAACTTTTTTGATGTGACAGTGATCTCTACAGCATTTCCCATTTCTGTCTCCTTTATCCAATGACCTGAAAAAACGGAACGTAGCGGATATCTCACTATTTTTTTCAGACATCTGTCTTTTATGTATTTTAGGATATCATCTCTGTTTTTCGGACGCCAGTTAAAATCCCGCGGAATAATTCCGTCTATTTTTAAAAAAGACTGGCCCGTTCTGGGTCAGTCTCGATGTCGGACTCCTGTGCCGAAAAACGTATTCGTTTACTGTGGGATCTCTGCCTGTCAGGGCTTCATATCGATCGCATCCTGCAAAGCGTCAGGACGAAGATAATTTTCAAGCAGCCGAAAGAGCTGTGTGCGGTCCGGAAGGCTGTTGTGTGTCAGAAGACGATGCAGACGGTATCGGATCGTTGCATCACTGGCATCCAGTTGATCCGCAAGGCTCTCTATGGTCTTTCCGTTCCGAATCCCGAGGAGAATGCAAAGATCCAGGCGGTCTGCATCTGCAAGCAGTGTATCTAAGGAAAGGATGGACGTTGCTTCATTATCCGCATAAAAGTTCACATCCAAAGATATAGGATGATCAGGAACCTCCTTTACGGACTGTACCGGTCCGAAATATGCGGTAGAACCACGGATTGCTATCTGACAACGGACATGAACCGTAACTGAAACAGCTCCGGTCTGACGCGCCAGATACGCAAAAATGTTCACGGCCTGTCGTCCAAGCTCATAATGATCCAGAGAAGCAGTAGTCAGGGAAGGAGCTGTCAGCTGAGAGATCATAGAGCTCCCGAAGCCCGCCAGATAAAGGTCTTCCGGCACGCGGATCCCCTCTGCGTGCAGACGGCGCAGAAGAGAGACTGCCACGATATCAGTAGAACAGATGACTGCATTATAAAAAGAGACATGCTTCCGGAAATGTTGAAAGCAGTTCTCCAGTGAAGCCAGATTGGGGTAGATATCCTGTTTTCCGGCCTGTATGATCTCAGATTCCAAAAAACATTGCTGTTTGATAAGATCCGCAGAAGAATTCGGATTGATGCCGTACAGAGCTATCCGGGAACGTTCAGCCGCGCACAGATAAGATATCAGATCCTGCATGGCGGTATAATGATTCATAAGCACCATGCTCTGACCCGCAAAAGTTTCCTTCAGGCGGTAACTGACAACTACGGATTTTTTACCATTTAAAGCCAATGCGCGCACTGCCTTGGGAACCCAGGTGGCAGAGGTGCCGATCACGATACAGAATTCGTCTGAAAAATCACTCATGCCCTCTTTTTCATCAAGGAAATTGTCCAGGAAATACATTTTATATTTTTTGCGGGAACATTCCTGCCGTATTCCGGAGAGTGTTTCCAGGCACCAGGGACTGTTTATGTAATTTGGTTCTATAAGGATAGGAATCTTCAACATGATCTTTCTCCTTTCCCACTACATTTTAGTATAACATTGCGAGCAATGCAATTATGGATTTTAAATCATTCAGGTAAAAGAGCAAAAAAAGCTGCAGCATTTATGCCTTTTTAGTCATAGATGCTGCAGCCGATTTTTTGTTTTTTCTAACCTTCGCTTATTCTCCCATTGTCACCAGCTCTGCGGCCATCTCCGCCAGCTGTTCCGGCTCCATGGTCAGATCAAAGCCCAGAAGCTCGTAGCTCAATCCGTCCTTTTCAAATCTGCAGTTATAGCTGACCGTTTCCTCCACTTCATTGCTTCCGTAAGCGAATACCAGTCTGCCCTCCTGCTCTGCCTGAATGTCTTCTTCCGTCATCTCATAATCGGCAGGAACGAACTTGTGTACCGTTCTGGTGACAGTCAGGCTGATGCCGCCTTTCTCGCCTTCCCAGACAGGCGTAACGCCGGGCACTCCAGCCGTTTCTCCCTCGTAGGCACGGCTTGGATAAATATAAGCCGTAACGTCCTGCGTACCGTCCGTATAGGTCAGATCGACTCCCTTATAGCTGGAAAGCACGTTTCCATCCTCATCGTAATCACTGCTGTCCACCGGAAGTGCGGAAACAAACCGGAAGCCGTTGGAGAATTCTTCCACGGAAGGAAATTCAAAGCCAACCGCCGCTTCCACTTCGGCAAGAGCGGAATAATCCTTTACCTGCTCATTCAGATAGGAATGGCTGGCCGAGGACGCAAGCCTTCCTGCCGCCGCCGCTGTCACGGAACCGATCAGGGCTATTGCTGCCGCCGCGAGGACCACCTTTTTTGCGCTGAATTTTTTCATGTGTCTGCTCCTTTCCGCATCTTTGATGCGCCTGTCAAGCTCCGTTTTCATGTCTGCGGGAACGGGAATCCTTTCCGCTTCCTCACGGAACCATTCTGCTATTTTTCCATCTGCTTTTCTTTTTCTCATATACCGCTCCTGTCCGGAATGTCATTCTTCCTCACTCTGGCTGTGATACTGCCGCCGTGTTTCTTTCCTGTGTCTTCGTCCGCAAGGCTCTTTTCCAGCTTTTTTCTCGCTGTATGCAGCCTCGATTTGACGGTTCCTTCCAGGCATCCGGTGATCCTTGCGATCTGCGCCGTGCTGAACTCGTTATAATAATATAAAACCACGATGCTCCGGTGCTTCTCATCCAGATCTTTTACGGCTCTGCGTATCCTTTCCTGTTCCTCTTTTCCAAGCAGGCGCGATAGGCAGTCGCCCTCGTCCGCCCTGTCCGCGCGGACCGCGATGTCCTCGTCCGGGATCTCGCGCTTTCCTTTCCGTCCGCATTTCCAGGCAAGTCGGGTCAGGATCCGGTAAAACCAACTTTTAAAGCCTGCCGGCTGTTTCAGCTCCTTCGCATGCAGATATACCTGTACAAACGCATCCTGCACGATATCCTCCGCATCCATCCTGCTTCCCGTCAGAAAGACCGCCGTGCGGTAGGCCTGCACATGATAGAGCTCATAAATCCGGTCAAAAGCCTCGCGGCTCCCCATCTGCAGTTGTCTTATCAATTCCTGTTCGTCCAAGGGCTTCTCCTTTTTGCTGCATGGCAGCATTTACCTTTTTCGGTGCACCTGTCTATAAGAGGCTGCCAGAAGGCGGATGGTTCATTTTTATTTGTCTTTATCACAGGAAGAAAAATCTTGTCAAACCTTTTTTTTTCTATTACAATGAAAATGCAGCGGCATACGGGGGCCTTTTCGCACGGCGTGCGGAAAGGAGTAAAAATGTCATATAGTTGCAGACGGATTCCGGTACTGGCTATGGTACTGGTATTTCTTTTATTATCCTGCGGCTGCGGCCGCGATGAGATCATGGAACTGGAGCCTGCAGCGGCTTTTGGAGAAACACAGGCACAAAAGGACAGCGCGCAGATGGCAGAAGCATCGGAAGCCGCTTGGGAAACGGAAACGCCTGCGGTGTGGGTGATACATATCTGCGGGGCAGTAAACCGTCCCGGCGTGTACACCTTTCCGGAAGGAAGCCGGGTATGCGACGCAGTGGATGCGGCAGGCGGACTGAGCGAAGAGGCTGCGGCAAACAGCCTGAATCAGGCGGCGCTGCTGTCTGATGGGCTGCAGATCGTTGTGCCAACGCAGGAGGAAGCCGAAGGGCTTTTGTCCGGTATTTTTTCTTCCGGTATCTACACGGCGGACGGTGCCGCAGGAACAGCACAGTCCTCCGATGGACTTGTAAACATCAACACGGCTTCTCTGGAAGAGCTGATGACCCTGCCCGGGATCGGGCAGACCAGGGCGGAGGCCATTCTCGCCTACCGTCAGGCACAGGGAGGCTTTCAGACGATCGAAGATATCATGAAGGTGGACGGCATCAAGGAAGGCAGCTTTGCAAAGCTGAAGGAAAAGATCACCGTCTGACGCGGGATTTCTATTCTTGCGCGGAAGCGTGCTCAGAGCCTGCGCGCATGCCTCAGCGTAAAACGCTCCGGCAAGGGAGGTAAATATGGCAAAGAAAGTTCTGGTAGTAGATGATGAGAAACTGATCGTAAAAGGTATCCGGTTCAGTCTGGAACAGGAGGGCATGGAAGTTACCTGTGCCTATGACGGGGAGGAAGCCCTGGAGGCGGCCAGGAATACGGATTTTGACATCATCCTGCTGGACATCATGCTGCCTAAGCTTACCGGGCTGGAGGTCTGCCAGCAGATCCGGGAATTTTCCAATGTGCCGATCATCATGCTGACGGCAAAGGATAACGATATGGATAAGATCATGGGGCTGGAATACGGTGCCGACGATTATATCACGAAGCCTTTTAACATTCTGGAGGTTAAGGCGAGGATCAAGGCGATCATGCGCAGGACCTCCGTCCGGGACAAGGAGCCTGCCAGCCCCAAGACCGTGGTGAGCGGCGACCTGAAGCTGGACTGCGACAGCAGACGGGTCTACATCGGGGGAAAAGAAGTGAACCTGACCGCCAGGGAATTTGACCTGCTGGAGCTCCTTGCTCTGAACCCCAATAAGGTCTACAGCCGGGAAAATCTGCTGAAACTGGTATGGGGAAACGATTATCCTGGCGATGTGCGCACGGTTGATGTGCATATCCGCAGGCTCAGGGAAAAGATCGAAGCCAACCCCAGCGAGCCGAAATACGTGCATACCAAATGGGGAGTCGGCTACTTTTTCAGGAACTGACGGGCGGGAAGGATCAGGATGGGAAAAAATATGCATGACAGGCTGAATGCGCTGCTTACGAAAATACCCGCTCTCAGGAGCGTAAAGGTCTATATCTTTCTGCTGCTTCTCGCGATGGGGATCCTCCCCAGCTTCGTGATGCGCTACGGCATTCTCCAGAGCTATGAAAATCGGGCGGTATCCCTGCGCATTTCTGATACGCAGGCACAGTTCACGATCATAGCCAATCACCTTCTGGCAAACAACTATCTGCAGGATACCTCCAACGCGGCGATCAACGCGGAGCTGGAGCAGATATCCACTCTCTATGATGGGCGTGTGCTCATCATCAACAACAGCTTCCATGTGGTAAAGGATACCTATGGCATCAGTGAAGGGAAAACCATCATTTCCGCGGAAGTGATCCGCTGTTTCAAAGGAGAAAATACAACGAATTATGAGCGTAAGGGCGGATATATCGAAATGACGATCCCGATCATGGATTCCGTATCGAGCGCGAATACTTCCACGGATACGGCGCAGGCTTCCCCCGCGGCCGTACAGGGAGTGCTTCTTGCGAGCGTTTCCACAGAAAGCATCCGGACGACGATAGAGATCATGAAGCGGAGTGCGCTGATCATTGAGATCGTGATGATCATCTGTATCTTCGGCATCTCGGTGGGACTTTCCTCTATCCTGATCCGTCCCTTCAACCGGGTGACGCAGGCCATCAACGAAGTGAAGGACGGATTTACGGACGAGCCGATCAGCGTAAAAGATTACCGGGAGACCGAACAGATCGTGGACGCATTCAATCAGCTTTTGAACCAGATGAAGGTCATCGACGATTCCAGGCAGGAATTTGTCGCCAACGTATCCCATGAGCTGAAAACCCCCCTTACCTCCATGAAAGTGCTGGCGGATTCCCTGATGCAGATGGGAAATGCGCCGATCGAGCTGTACCAGGAATTCATGCAGGACATTGCAGCAGAGATCGAGCGGGAGAACAAGATCATCAACGATCTCCTCTCCCTGGTAAAAATGGATAAGACCGCGGCGCAGCTTTCCATTGAAACGGTGGACATCAATGAGCTGATCGAACTGGTGCTCAAACGCCTGCGCCCCATTGCCAGAACGAGGGATGTGGAAGTGGTATTCGAGAGCATCCGCCCGGTAACCGCAGAGGTGGACGAGGTAAAGATCACACAGGCTTTCACCAATCTGGTGGAGAACGCCATCAAATACAATAAGGAACACGGGTGGGTGAAGGTGCTTCTGGATGCGGACCATCAGTTCTTCACTGTGGAGATCTCAGATTCTGGGATCGGCATTCCGGAGGCGGATTACGATCACATTTTTGAACGCTTCTACCGGGTGGACAAATCCCATTCCCGGGAGATCGGCGGAACAGGGCTCGGTCTTGCGATCACGAGGAACGCCATCCTGCTGCACCGCGGCTCCATCAAGGTAAACAGCGTGGAGGGCGAAGGCACCTGCTTCACGGTGAAAATACCGCTCACCTATGTCAAACAGTAAAACAGGAGAATTTATGTTCAAAGTATGCAGGAAATGGAAAAATATGGCTTTCCCGGCATTTTTCCCCGCATTCCTTTTATTCCTGTGCGCATCTTTTTGCGGCTGTGGGAAGGAACCGGATGCAGAAGACGGAAGAGCATTTGAAATCTACTATCTGAACAAAGAAGAAACCGCGATTTCTTCCGAGACCATATATCTGGAGGAAGAAATGACGCAGGAGGAACAGATCGGTGCGCTCCTGTCCGCCCTGCAGGCAGCGCCGGAGGACGTATCGCTGAAGGCGACCGTCGGGAGCGCTTTTCAGATCAACCGCTACCGGGTGGATGAAAGCCAGCTCGACGTGGATGTGGATGAATCCTACCGGAAGCTGTCCGCCACAACGGAAGTGCTGGTCCGTGCCGCACTTGTGCGGACGCTCGTTCAGGCAGACGGGATCAATCATGTCCTGATGACGGTCGGCGGACAGAGCCTGACGGACAACTCCGGCGCTGCAGTGGGGCCGATGACGGCAGATACTTTCATAGATAATGCGGGCGACGCGATCAACCCTTATGAATTGGTGACGTTGAAGCTTTATTTTTCCAACAAAACTGGAGACAGGCTGGTGGAAACCACCAGGACGCTGGAATACAACAGCAACATTTCTGTGGAACGTCTGGTCGTGGACTGTCTGGTAAATGGCCCCGACACGGATCAGGCGTTTCCTACCATCAATCCGGACACGCGGGTGCTCGGCGTAACGACTCGGGACGGGATCTGCTATGTCAATTTTGACGAGACCTTCCTGACCCAGATTTATAACGTTACCCCTGATGTGGTCATTTATTCCATCGCCAATTCCCTTGCGGAGCTCACCAACGTGAACAAGGTGCAGATTTCCATAGACGGGCGGACGGACCTGATCTTCCGCGAAACCTTTAATCTGGCAAACCTGTATGAAAGAAATCTAGAGCTCGTCGGTGATGCGCCGGAGGAAACGACAGAGGAGGTGACGCAGTGAGAAGACCGCTTGTCGCAGCGTCCCTCGCCTTTGTGGCGGCGGTCCGGCTGGCCACTCTCCTGCGGCCGCTGCCCGTTCCGGAACCCGACCGGGCGGACGGGCAGCGGGCCGTATACACAGGAACGGTGTCGGACATCATCTGCTATACGGACACCGGAACCGGAGAACCGGTCAGGCTCGTTTATCTTGAGGACGCAATATCAGATCCTTCCCGTTCGGGACATTCTTCTTTTCAGATCATCTGCCGGCTTACAGAAGCTTCTTATCTTCCCAGGATCGGAAGCCTGATCCGATGCGAAGGTGAGGTAAGCCATTTCCGCGAAGCATCCAATCCCGGAGAATTCAATGCAAAAGAATACTACAACAGACAGGGCTATGCCTTTACATTGAGGGATGCCGACGTCACAGGCTCCGGCAGGGACTATTCCCCCTACCGCCAGGCGCTCTGGCAGCTCAAAGACCATATGGGGCGCGCCCTTGGGGCTCTTCTTTCCCCCAAAGACGCTTCCGTGATGAAGGCCATGCTCCTGGGCGAAAAAAAAGGAATGGACCAGGAGGTCAAATCGCTGTATCAGGCAGCGGGGATCTCCCACGTTGTAGCGATCAGCGGCCTTCATATTTCTCTCCTCGGCACGGGCGTGTATAACCTTCTCTCCCGCTTTTTGGGGAAACGGTTTTCCTGTGCCGTATCTGCCTTTTTTCTGATGTCCTTTCTCTTCATGACAGGCTTTTGTGCATCTTCCCTGCGGGCCGGGATCATGTTCGCCCTTTCTCTTACCGCCCGGCTTCTGGGGCGGACCTATGATACAGCGACGGCCCTTGCGGCTGCCGCAGCCCTTCTGCTCATGGAAAATCCCGCATGGATCGATGATACCGGCTTTCTGCTTTCTTTCACGGCAGCGCTTTCCGCCTCCATCGTCGTTCCCGCGTTTTCGGAAATGGACGGTCTGAAGGACTGGAGCCTGAAGCGCGTAAGCGGCGGAAACGGAAAGAGATACCAATACCGGCAGGGATGGCTCCGCAGGGTCTTCCTGAACCTGCGCTCCGGTTTCCGCGGAAGCTTCTGCGTCAGCATGGTCACTCTTCCGCTGGTGCTCTCCTCCTTCTATGAATGGAACGTGCTTTCCATCGCCGTCAATCTTGTGGTCATCCCTCTCATGGGCGTTCTTCTCGGCGGCTGCATTCTTCTGGCCGTTTCCGGAAGCCTGCTTCTCCTTTTCGGAGAAAAATGGATGTTCCTGCTCGCCCCTGCAGCATTTCCTGTCAAAGCCATTCTTTTTCTGTATGAATCCCTGTGCCGGATCGGCTCGGCAGGCGGGATCGGCCTGTTCCGTCCCGGCGCGCCAGCACTCTGGCAGATCCTTCTTTTCTATGCCGGTCTTCTGCTTCTCCTTCTCCTGTCAAAACGCCTTCCCAGGATCGCAGGCTACGCGGTGTGTGTGTTTTTGTGCATGATCTTTGTCATCGGAAAGCCTGGCGGGACACAGGTCACCATGCTGGACGTCGGTCAGGGGGACTGTATCTATATCCGTTCCCAAAGCGGCAGACATTATCTTTTCGATGGAGGAAGCAGTTCAAAGCCGCAGACAGGGACCTGGCAGGTGATCCCGTATTTAAAGCATCAGGGAGTGGACCGGCTGGAGCTGATCTTTATCAGCCATTGCGATTCTGACCATATCAGCGCTGTAAAGGAAATCCTGGAATGGGCCGGAAAAGGAAATCTCCATATCGGCGGCCTGGTGATCTCCGCTTCCGGGCCGGAGGATGAGATGCGCGCTTCTCTGCTTGAGAGCGCAGAAAAAAATGGCGTCCCCATCTACCGGATGGAAGCCGGTAATGAGATACGCCGAGGCAATACCCTTTTTCAGGCAATATATCCTCTTTCGGGTAAAACCCTTTCCGATAGGAATACCGCGTCCCTGGTCCTGCGTTTTTCCGAGTATACGCATGGCCGAGAATCCTTCTCCATGCTTCTGACCGGGGATGTGGAAGCGTCCGGGGAAAAACAGATCCTGGATGCTTATCCAGACCTCTCAGGTGGCTGCACCATTCTGAAAACCGCGCATCACGGCTCCGATACTTCCACCACACAGGAATTTCTGGACGCCGCTTCTCCGAAGGCCGCCCTGATCTCCTGCGGACGGGACAATTCCTACGGCCACCCCCACGAAGAGGTGCTTTCCCGCTTCCGGGACGCAGGCATCCCTGTTTTCATAACCGCGGAATGCGGGGCCATCACCGTCCGTGAAAAGGACGGGACCGTGACCGTTCAAACCTTCCTCTGATCAGACCGCAATGATGATCCCGCCGTCATTCGCGTACATGCTGCTGATGCCCGCTGTGTCCAGGATCAGAGAGCTGGCGAAAGCCGCTTTTTCCAGGATCATGTCCCTGACCCACTCCGCCTTCTCCCGGTTATTGCAGTGGGAGATCATCAGGCACTTGTCCTGTGGGTCTTTGATCTCATCCACAACAAGCCCCGCCATCCGGATCAGGGCCTTCTTCAGTCCCACGGCCTGTCCGCGCTGGAAGATAGTCCCCTCAGGCGTGCCACCCATGACCGGCTTGATGTTCAGTGTAGAGGCGACCAGAGCCTTCACTCCCGTAAGCCTTCCGTTCTTTCTCAAGGTATCCAGATTGTTCAGGACAAAATAGGTGTTCATTTCATCCCGGAATGCCTCCAGCTTTTGTGCGATCTCTTCAAAGGGCAGCCCTTTTTCCTCAAGCTGCATGGCCTTCAGTGCGATCTGCGTCTCGCCGCAGGAAGCGGACCTGGAGTCGATCACATGGATCTTCTTCGCATCCTTCCCATACTTTTCTTCAAACAGATTCTTCCCGAGGACCGCGCTGTTATAGCTGCCGCTCAGATTGGAGGAAAGGGTTATTACATAAATGTGCTCCGCCGCTTCCTCATAACTCGCCAGATACCGCTGCGGAGAAGGGCAGGAGGATCTGGGACAAATAGGACATTCCGCAACCTTCCTCAGAAATTCCTTCTGGTCAAAATTTTCGTCATCCATGATCCTCCAGTCCCCCACCTCAAGGCCCAAGGGCACTCTTTCAAAACGGCTGTCTGCCTTCAACTCCTCCGGCAGCTCACAGCAGCTATCCACAACAATTTTATAGCTCATGATATCCTCCGATTTTCGCCACTTGAATATGTGGTTTTCATTACCACATATAATAACACCGATGTTTATACCTTGTAAAGATTATTTCTAAAAGAAATCATTGCGCTTTCTATAGCCATTCACTTGCATATCGTGTAAAATAAAAGAGCCGGGCTGCCGCAGGAAACGCGGCAGAAAACGGCACAAGGATTTCAAAAAGAGGGAGAACGCCATGATCGCACTTAAAATAAAAGACGTAAAGCATTTTATGGGACGGCTTCTCGGAACAGATTTTCTGGATTCCTTTCTCCTGGAAGAAGCCGTGGTCGCCACCTACAACACGTTTACCATAGACGGCCGGATGAACCGGGAATTTTTTTCACGGGAAGAATGGGAGGAGCCTTCCATACGTCCTTATGACTTTTCTTCCTGGGAATCCATGCGTCCCATCCTGTTTGAGCTGATACGCGGGAAAAAGACGCCCGTCAGCTTCCGGTTCATCCTGCATCTCATGCCGCAGTATATCGCCGGCATCTTAAAGCCCCAGGAAACCGCCGTCACACCGGACCAGGTCAGGGCCCTCGTCCTCACCTGCAGATATGAAAATGGTGCGCTGACCCTGCTGACCGGCACCTCCCTTCAAACGTTCCTTCCGGATAAAAGCGCGGATGTGCTCTGGGACCGAGCGGTCCGGGCCTTCCTTGACAAAAAAGAGGTGGATTATGAAGAACTGTGAGAAGAGAAACGGCGTTTCCTCAGACGGGATGGAAAACAGCCAGATTCCCTGTCTTACTCTGACGGAGGAGGAAGACGGTTCGGGCTTCCAGCACCATTTTTCCGTCCGGGAGACCTATCCCCTTCACACACATACTTTTTATGAATTCTTTCTCATCAGCAAGGGCAGGGGGATCCATCGGATCAACGGAAGTTCCACGCTGCTTTCGGAAGGCTCCTTCGTCCTCATCCGCCCTTCCGACCGGCACGGTTATGATTTCCTGAATCAGTATGACCTGGAGCTGATCAATGTTTCCTTCCTGCCTTCCATCTTTGAAAGCCTTTGCCGTCTGTTCGACTGTCCGCCCTCCCTTTTTACCGGGCCAAATCTCTGTCCGCAGATCCAGCTTCAGGAACCTCTTCTGAGCGATATACGCGGAAAAATGCTGCAGTTCGAACGCTTTTCTGCAAAAAAAGAGTGCCAAGGAAGCGAAAAAAGGCAGTACCTTCTCTCGGTACTGCCCTGGTTTCTTTATCCGTTCCTGCGTGTTCTGTCCCAGGAAAAGGGGGAACCCTCTGATAAAGTCCCCCATCCCCTTCCGGGCTGGCTGTCCGGACTGCTCCGGCAGATGGAACGGCCGGAAAATTATACCGCTGGTCTGCCGCGCCTGATCGAGCTTGCAAACCTGTCTCAGGAATACCTCACCCGTTCCTTCCGCCGATATCTGCATATGACGCCAACAGAATTCATCAATCTGCGCCGGATGGAGCTGGCAGCCTCCCTGCTTCTGGAAGGGAAAATGGAGATCATTGAAATCTCGCAGGAGTGCGGCTTTCACAATCTGGGATATTTTTACCGCGTCTTCCAAAAACAGTATGGCTGTGCGCCGGGAGAATTCAAACGGCAGGCTTCCTTTTCCCCTTCCCGGTCAGCCCTCTGAAAAAAGGACATCTTCTCAGCGGATGTTGTAAACGCTCCTGATCTGCAGGCCTTCCGGGCTTCCCTTCAGGATTTTCACCCTTCTCGTCCCCGCATCCATATCAAAGTAGTTGTCGGATAAGAGCATATCATCCGCTGCGTTCCGGATTTCTACGCCTCTCGCATAGGCGGAGGCGTCCACCACCAGCTCGTCTCCCTCCGCACGGACGGTCAGCTCAGGATCTGCAAAATGATACTGCTTGGGCGCGCAGAAGATCACGCAGCCTCCGGAAACAGGCTCTGCTCCGTCCGCTTCATAACAGGCATAGCTCACATGATCCTCGTACAGTCCGGCATCCATGCAGTCCTGCCTGTCCAGCCAGAGAGAAGAAAGGGCGGGCACGGTGACGGTTTCCTCCCCTCCCCGCAGGATTTCGGATCGGCTGTTTCTGAGGGACCAGACCACCTTCAGCTTCTTTTCCTCCATGGTCTCGTTGGCCACGCAAAGCTGCACCGACTTTTTCACCTCATAGGGCTGGGCATTGGGGTTGGTATCCTGAGTTAATATCCCTTCCTCCGCGCAGGAAAGCATCACCGGTGCGAAGAACCGCTTCGCATAATAATGCAGCGCCTTCCATCTTCCGCAGTAGTCAATAGAGGACCAGCTTGCCACAGGCCAGCAATCGTTCAGCTGCCAGATCACCGCTCCCATGCACCTCCCCCGGTTCCTGCGGAAATGCTCCACACCGTAACGGATCGCTTCGGCCTGCAGGAGCTGAGAAGCATAGAGCGTGACGTCAAAATCCGTGGGATACAGAAAGGTCTGCTCCATATAGTTCATGATCTTCCCGTTAGCGGAAGAATTTCTCTGATGCTTCTCCATCACATAGGAGAAAATATTCCGATCCTCCGGCTCCGTAAAGGTCTCTACCGTTTTCAGCGCCGGGAAGGACTGGAAGCCGAATTCCGACACATAGCGGAAATAGAATTTCCGGTATTCGGTGATAGGCTTGTTGCCATGCCACACATCCCAGTAATGGACGTCTCCCCGGTTCTCCGCATTCGGCTCGTCAAACGCGCCGCCGGAGGAAGGGCTGGCAGGCCAGTAAAAGGTGTTGGGATCATATTTTTTAAGCACCTTGGGAAGGATGTATTCATACATCTTCACATAGTCGCTTTTTTCTTTGGGCCTTCTGATCCATCCATCCCCCTGCGCCACAAACTGTTCCATTTCATTGTTGCCGCACCAGAGGCCAAGGGAAGCGTGATGACGGATGCGTTTGATATTATCGATGAATTCCGCAGTGATGCTCTGTTCAAATTCCTCCGTCAGATCGTAAACCGCGCAGGCAAACATAAAATCCTCCCACACAATGAGCCCCAGTTCATCGCAGGCATCCCAGAAGGCATCATAGGGATAGTTTCCACCGCCCCAGACGCGGATGCAGTTATAATTTGCATTTTTTGCCTGAAGCAGCAGGTCGAAGGTTCTCTCCGGTGTCACCCGCGAGAGGATGTTGTCCTCCGGAATATAATCCGCGCCCATGGCAAAAATCCGCACGCCGTTCACCTCATGGGCAAAGGACTCTCCGTATTCGTCCTTCTCTATGCGCATGGTCATGGTACGCAGACCGATCCGCTTCTCCCACACATCCAGCACCTCATCCCCGCACAGAAGCTCCACCCGCACCTGATAAAGTGGTTGTGCTCCGAAGCCGTTCGGCCACCACAGAAGCGGCGCGTCAATGGTCAGGGAATCTTCCGGCGCTTCTTTTCCGCCCGCGGGATGGACATATTCCCAACTGCGTCCCTCTTTCCCGTTTCCCGGCTCCGTCACACGCACGCGCCAGGAAGGCCCGGCCAGCTTCTTCTCATCCGCTCCAAATGAAACGACTCGTTCCTCCTTCGTTTTATCCACGTCTACCCGGAAAGAAAGCGTCACTTTCCCCGGCTCATGGTGCTGAGTGATATATACGCCGTCCAACCTCGCCGGTCCGATGCCGAGAAGGGACACCTCCCGCCAAATTCCCGCATCGGGCAGGCGGGGCCCCCAGTCCCAGCCAAACATGCAGTGCGCTTTTCGCAGATAAGGGAAACCACGCATCGCATCCGTGCTGCCCTCAATGGGCCTCTTCTCATAGGCTTCCTCAATAAACCGTGTGGGGGAATGCAGCATCACCTTCAGTTCGTTGTTCTCCGGCTTCAGAAGCTCTCTTACGGGAAATTCCCATATGCGGTGCATATTGTCCGCTGATCCCACCTTAACTCCATTTAAGAAAATATCCGCCAGCGTATCGATCCCGTCAAAATGTAGAAGCGTCCGTTCACACTCCAGAAGCCCTTCCGACACCGCAAAATGCGTCTCATAAGTGAAATCATTCTCCATGACCTTCAGCGCTTTCAGCTCGTTATCCCGATAATAGGGATCCTCCAGCTTCCCGTTTGTCAGAAGATCCTGGTACACGCTTCCCGGCACCACCGCGGGAAGACGTGCTCCTTCCCCTTCCTGATACATGCTCCACTGCAGCCCCTCGCTGCTGTTCAGCTTTTGGATCAGCATATTGATATCCCTTCCTTTCTTCCTCCGGGCAGCGTTTCCATCGCCTCGAAAAAGACGCGCGCCCTCCTTTGTCCTGCTTTTAAAATAGCACTTCCGGATTGAAGTTTCTTCCGTTTCCTTGACGGATTTTTCTACTATATTGACTTGTAAAAATCCGTGCATAATTTTCCCGTTATCCTGCCATACTGATCCTGTATATGAAATTTTCCGTGTTTTGCCGCACCTGCGGCGAAATGAGGAAGGGAAGCAATTGGAGGAAAATATGGATTATGTGAACGCGTTCTGGATCGGCGGGCTGATCTGCGCCCTGGTCCAGATCCTGATGGAAAAGACAAAACTGATGCCCGGCCGGATCATGGTGCTTCTGGTCTGCACCGGCGCCGTGCTGGGAGCGCTTGGCATCTATGAACCGTTTTTGGAGTATGCGGGGGCGGGCGCCAGTGTACCGCTCCTCGGTTTCGGGAACACCCTCTTCCAGGGCGTGAAGAAAGCGGTGGACGAAACGGGCATCCTCGGCCTGTTCTCAGGCGGATTCAAAGCAGGGGCCATAGGATGCTCGGCTGCCCTCATCTTCGGCTATCTCGCTTCTCTGATCTTTAATCCTAAGATGAAGAAATAGCGGACGCCTCAGCAAGAACGGCCCCGCCGTTATAGCCAGGACCACAGTCATACAGGATCCCGTCGTAATATTCCAGAAGGAGCTGCACCACCCGGCCGTAGCTTTTCATACCGTCGGAAACGCCGTTGACAACAAGGGTCGTTTCCGTAAACTGGTTGGAGGCCGCTTTTACCACAGCGGTCTCCACGACCGCATTTTCTTCCACTTTTTCCCAGGCTTCTTTGGTGAGGAAGATATCGTCGCCATAAACGCTTTCTGCAATCGAAAGACAGTCAAATGCCTGTTTGCCAGACGCGCTCTTATACTCCTTTTCCACATAGCTGAGCACGCTCAGATACCCGCTGTAGCGGTAGAACGGATCATCCGAATTGATGCAGGCCAGAAAACCGATGAAATTCGCATCATCCTCATAGATAAATCCCTTCAGGTGGGCAAGTTCATGACAGAGTGTGGCGGGCACGTTGACAATATACATGCTGGTGTTGTAATTCGCCTCCATGGAGAAGGGGAAATAATAGCCCATCATGTACTGCTGGCTCAGGAAATCCGAGGCTGTGATCCCCTTGGCCTGCGGATAATAACCGGAAAGCAGCTCATATTCTCCGCCAAGCCTCTGCATCGCCGCGATGGCTTCGCCCTTCATGTCTCCTTCGTAGACCAGAAAACCGTCCCCGTCCCTCTCCAGCTGCCGCGTCAGCTCGTTAAGCTGGCTCACAATGTGATTCCTCACCAGGATCAGTTCTCTGTCCGTATAGGTTCTCTGCGCTTTCTGCGCCATATAGGTTTCATCAAATTCAGAGGCGTGATATAGAATGAAGCAGTTATAGGTCATGATCATGAAGACCGCAAGGAAGCCCCAGGCATACGCCCTTAAAAACGCGGAAATGAGCAGCTTTCCTCTTCCTTTCCGCACAAAGATGCGCGCCAGGCCCAGCAGAATGGCTGCGGCCGTGAATACAACGGCCAAAACGATCAAAACCTCCCCGACCGAGAAGGGAAAGACCGACATCAGCCTTCCGTAAGCGTTGACGGAAAGCGGGAACAGATGCTTCACATGCCAGTCACAGAATGCCTGGCTGTTCCACGCGGTCACGTTCACCGCTGCCGTCAGAAGAAGTAAAGCTGCCCATATTTTTTTCTCATGCGATCCCCCGATTCTTAAATCTTTAAAACCCCTGTTACGATTCTCCTGTTTCTTTCTATTTATAACTATACCCTTAGGGGGACGAGAAAACAACCGAATCACAGAAAAGCTAGAAACTGTTCACACCACATTTACATTTTCGACATAGTTTGAGACAGTTCTGCCGCGAGCTCCGCCACGATCGTGCGGATGCTCTTTCCGTCACATTCCTGGATCAGATCCGCATACTTTTCATAAAGGGGGACCCTTTCCT
The DNA here is from genome assembly GCA_019118445.1 of Candidatus Eisenbergiella merdipullorum. Taxonomy (GTDB): domain Bacteria; phylum Bacillota; class Clostridia; order Lachnospirales; family Lachnospiraceae; genus Eisenbergiella; species Eisenbergiella merdipullorum. The sequence continues at coordinate 105,227 of DWYY01000045.1, forward strand.
CATATAAATCCCGGAGAGTCTGCCCCTCCTTTAAGGCGACGCCACGCTGCTTCAGGTCGCCCAGCCTGTTTTCAATCTCTGGATAAGAAAGCCTGAGATAGACCACCACACCCGTCCGCTTCAGGTGGTCCATGGCCTGACGGCCATAGATCACGCTTCCTCCTGTAGCGATGACGCTGCCGGTTGCGTCAAGGCTTTTGTTAATCTCATTTTCCACATCAAGGAAACCCTGAAGCCCTCTTTCCGTAATGAGCTCATGAAGAAGTTTTCCCGTTTTTTCCTGAATGACCAGATCGGAATCCAGGAAACGGCGGCCCATATGCTTGGCCAGCACGACTCCAACCGTGCTTTTCCCCGCTCCCGGCATTCCGATCAGGACGATATTCTCATTCCTGCGCATACCCAGATTCCCGCGGATGCCTAATCTTCCAGCAGGGCGATCACTTCCACCTCGCACAGGACGTTCTTAGGAAGCGCTTTTACCGCCACACAGCTTCTTGCGGGCTTTTCGGTGAAATATTTTTCATAAACGCCATTGAATGCCGCGAAATCCGCCATATCCGCAAGGAAGCAGGTGGTCTTTACCACTTTGTCATAGCTGGTTCCGGCCGCTTCCAGGATGGCGCCCACGTTTTTCATCGCCTGCTCGGCCTGCGCCTCGATCCCTTCCGCCTCAACTTCTCCGCTCGCCGGGTTGATCGGAACCTGTCCGGAAGCAAAAAGGAAATTTCCGGCCGCGATCGCCTGGGAATAGGGTCCGATCGCCGCAGGGGCTTTATCTGTCGCAATCTTCTTTAACATCTTTCGTTCCTCCTGTCTTTAGAAAAAATCATCATCGGTCCCTTAGGGGCCTGTCTTATCTTATCATCGTTTCCGACTTCAAACAAGAGCCGTTTCCACAAAGAAGTATTTCAAAAGAGAAGCGCATTCCCCTCGTTATCCATGAAAATAAATTCACTGTTCCTGTCAAACCGTTCGAACAGCCCCGCCAGCCGGCCGGCCGTTTCATATGGATCCAGGTCTGCGTTTTCTCCTCCCATGTCCGTCCGCATCCAGCCGGGATGGACCGCGATCACACGGATCCCGCGGGGTCTCAGATAGTTGTCCAGAAGCTTCGTACCCATGTTCATGGCGGCTTTCGACATGCAATAGTCAAATTCCTTCACCCTCTGCGCCGTCCCGATGCTTCCGCTTTCCGAAGAAATATTGGCGATCAGCCCATCTCCGTTTTCAGGGATCAGCTCCAGGAAAGCCTTCACTACCCTGAGAGGACCCACGGCGTTCACCTCATAAACCTCCGCGCAGTCGTCCAGATCCGTCTTTTCCAGAGGTTCAAAAGAGGATGCGGAATGGATTCCCGCATTGTTGATGATCAGTTCCACCCGGTCTGCATACTGTCCTGCCTTCTTTGCCGCTTCTTCCACGGAAGCCGTATCCGTCACATCCAAAGGCAGGCAGAAAAGCCTGTCCGGATAGTCCTTTTTCAGTTCCTCCAGGTTCTTCCCGCTTCTTGCACCTGCAAGCACCCGCCATCCGCCTTCCAGATATTTTCTGGCAAAGCAAAGGCCCAGGCCGCGCGACGCTCCGGTGATCAGAACTGTTTTTCTTTCGTCCATGCAACCCCTCCTACTCTTCAAAAGCCACCGTCACATAGAACCCCCTCTCATTTTCCACGATAGCGGTCACGTCCCCCTCCCTGGCAAGCAGGCGCTCCCGGAATGGGAAATTGGCCGACATGGCAAGCGATGGGTCTATGGTATAATAATAATTACTGGGAAGCAGCCCTTCTGTCACTGTCACGTGATCTCCTTCTTTCAGAAGTCCGGGCCGTTCCATTTTAAATTCCATAGTTCTCATGGTCTTCCTTTCTGCCGCAGGAGGCGGTGATCATTTCTGGCACGAAACGTCCATTCGTGCCGATCCCTTCTGGAGAAAACAGGGAAAACACCTCCCCGCAGATTTATTGTAATGAATCCGTTCCAGAACCGCAAGTCTTTTTCTGCTGCAGGCTCTCCAGCACCAGGCAGTGACAGATTCCCGGAACGGCCTTCCCTTCATTGAAGCTGGTTTTGGAAAGAAGCGCTCCCGTGGGAGCGAACAGGACGCGCTTCCAGACGCCTTCCTCCAGCATCCTCAGGATATAGGCGGACAGGACTACCGCAGAGCAGCCGCATCCGGACCCGCCTGCATGGGTATCCTGTTCCTCGGCGTCATAAATCTCAATGCCGCAGTCCATGTGTCTTCCGGAAATGTCGATCCCGTCTTTTTCCAGAAGGTCTAAAAGCACGGTCTGGCCTACTTTTCCCAGGTCACCCGTGATGATCTTATCATAATCCACCGGCCGCCTTCCGAAATCCTTCAGGTGCTGCCCGATGGTGGATGCCGCCGCAGGCGCCATACAGGCTCCCATGTTCATGCTGTCCTTCAGGCCGAAATCCACGATCTTCCCCGGCGTCATTCCGGTGATCGCCGCGCGGGCAGGACGTTTCCCGCAGTCCGCCTCCCGGGCCAGAAGAAAGGCTCCGCTTCCCGTCACCGTCCAGGTAGCGGACAGCGGCCTTTGGTTTCCATATCCCAGTGGAAAGCGAAATTCTTTTTCCGCACTGGCAAAATGGCTGGAGGTCACGCAGGCAGCCTTTTCGGCAAAGCCCCCGGCAATGATGAGAGAAGCCAGCATGAGGGAAAGCCCGCAGGTGGAACAGGCCCCGTACAGGCCGAACAGCGGCCTGTCAAACTGTTCCAGCCCAAAGCTTGTGGCGATCTCCTGCCCCAGCAGATCTCCGGCGAACAAAAACCTCGCATCTTCCTTCTTCCATCCCGCTTTCTGTATCGCGCATGTGAGCGCCTCCCGCTGCAGACAGCTCTCCGCTTCCTCCCAGCTCTTACAGCCGAACATATCATCCTCCCCCACCAGATCAAACAGGTTCCCCAACGGGCCTTCCCCTTCCTTTTTCCCCACCACAGACGCGCTCTCTACCAGATAGACCGGGTCGTTTGGCGCGATGCTCTGTTTTCCCAAGATCGGATTTCTTTCTTCTTTCTGCATCTTTACCTCCATGCCTAAGCGTTTTACGCCGAGGCCGCTCATTTTTTTCTTAGTATCCGGATTTTTGCCGGAAACTATTCAAAAAAAGCCGGCACGGATTTCAGGTGCCAATTTCCGGCATCTGTGATAGAATGGAGAAAACACCAGAAGATCCGGCAGGAGCCGGTCACATTCCTGTCAGGTCGGAAAGAAGGCACGTGATGGATGATAACAAAACCATGATCCAATATTTTGAATGGTACCTCCCCGAAGACGCCGGGCACTGGAAGCGTGCCACCGCAGATGCAGCACATCTGAAGGAAGCCGGTTTTTCCCATGTATGGCTGCCTCCGGCCTGCAAGGGCGCGCAGGGAAAAGCGGATGTGGGATACGGGACATACGACCTCTATGACCTGGGGGAATTCGACCAGAAGGGCAGCGTTCCCACCAAATACGGTACGAAGGACGAGTATCTGGAAGCGATCCATGCGCTGCAGGAAGCCGGGCTCTGCGTGCTTGCGGATATCGTCCTGGACCATAAGATGGGGGCGGACGGCTGTGAGACCGTGCTCGCGGAAGAATGCGAGGAAAACAATCGGAACCAGGAGGAGGGACCGGCTCAGGAAATATCCGCCTGGACAAGCTTCCGTTTTCCCGGAAGGGGCGGAAAATATTCCGATTTCCAGTGGAACCACACCCACTTCGACGGCGTGGACTGGGATGACCGCAGGAAAAAGCATGAAATCTTTCAGTTTGCGGGGAAAAAATGGGATTCCGAGGTGGATCAGGAAAACGGGAATTATGATTATCTGATGGGAGCTGATCTGGACATGAACAATCCGGAGGTCATCGCAGAGCTGGACCGGTGGGGAGAATGGTACGTGAACATGACAGGCGTGGACGGTTTCCGGCTGGATGCGGTCAAACACATCCGCTTCACTTTTTTCACCCACTGGCTCATGCAGCTCCGCAGAAAAACGGGAAAAAGTCTTCCCGCTGTGGGAGAATACTGGAGCCCGAACGTGAATTCCCTCGTCCACTATCTGGACGAGTCCGGGCTGGTCATGCAGCTTTTTGACGTGCCGCTGCATTTCCATTTTGTCCAGGCTTCTTCCAGCAACGGCTGCTTCGATATGCGCAAGATCTTCGAGGGTACCCTGACCGCCGAACGTCCTGACCGGGCGGTGACCTTCGTAGACAACCACGATACCCAGCCGGGCCAGGCGCTTTCCTCGTGGGTCATGGGATGGTTCAAGCCGCTTGCCTATGCGCTGATCCTCCTGCGCCGGGAAGGGATTCCCTGCGTCTTCTACGGAGATTATTACGGCATTCCCCACGATCATATCGACCGCATCGGTGCCCAGCTCGATACCCTTCTGCAGCTGCGGAAAGAGGCCGCATGCGGAGAACAGATCGACTATTTTGACGACTATAATATCATCGGCTGGACACGGCTCGGAGAAGAGGACCGTCCCGGTTCCGGCTGCGCCGTCATCCTGACGGACGGTCCCGGCGGGAGCAAGACCATGTGCATGGGCGCCCTCTTTGCCGGCCGCACCTTCCGGGACGCTCTGGGGAACCAGAAACAGACGGTCGTGCTGGATGAAAGCGGGAGCGCCGCCTTCCCGGTGGGCGGCGGCTCCGTTTCCGTGTGGGTCCCGGAGGACCGGTAAGCGCAGCTTTTCAGCCTGACGCCGGTCATGCAAAAACATGGGGAAGATTTGAGGGTGTCCCAAAAGTCACGAAGTGACTGAAAGGACATCCGACTATAAATAAATATCCACCCGCATAGCGGGTGGTTTTTCTTTTTCGGGCATAGCCCTAATACCTCTAGCTACGCACAAGTGCGTCTTTTATTGGCCTGCCAGCCACGCGTGGGATTACTTGCTACCCGTAAAC